>CAJOFJ010000013.1 GCA_905233625.1 uncultured Bacteroidales bacterium
TTTTAGTATTTTTGTCGTCAATAAATTTGAGTTTGCAAAGATAAAAAAATTATGGACTTAAATTAAAAGGAGGTTCGTCATGAAAAAGAAAATTTTGCTTTCAGTCGTTTCACTGGCATTAATCATGTCAGCCTGCAAGTTAGACTCAAGCGTCTATTATGATGACGTTTACACGACTTCGAGCGACAAGCAATATGAAGCGGTGAACGTTAACAGAGCAGCAGGAACTTACGACAACACCTCTTCAGACAACAATTATGTAAATGAAGAGAATTATACAGAGGTCGCTCCCGCATATTCTTCCACAGAAACCTACACCGACGGCAGCGGTACCACATACATTACTAACAACTATTATTATGATCCGGATGATTATTACGACTATGCCTACACCGCCCGCATCAGACGTTTCCACAGCCCGGTCTGCTACAGCTGGGGCTACTATGATCCGTGCTACACCAACCTGTACTGGTATGACCGCTATCCTGGCAACTGGGGTGTAAGCATCTACTTAGGCTATGACTGGTACTGGCCGAGATACTACCGTCCCGTTTACGCCTGCGGATACTGCAGCTACGGTTTCAGCTTCTCATGGGGATGGGGCAGCATCCACTGCGGACGTCCCGTCTACTACGGACCCGGTTATTATGGCCCCGGTTACTATGGCCCTGGTGGTTACAGATATGGTTATCGCAATGGATACAGAAACGGTTACTATGACGGATTACACGCCGGTTACTATCACAACAACTACGACCGCAACAGATCGTTCACCTATGGTCACTTCAACCGTAACGGTGTCAACAACGGCAAAGCCAATGACCGCGACTACGACAGAGGCAACCGTCCCAACATGGCTGGCGGAAGCGGCATGGGCGGAGGCAACTACACCAACAGCTCTTACGCAAATTATGCTGGCAGTGGCGTCAACGCAGGTGCCAACGGAACAACCAACCAGAGAGGAGTAAATCCCAACAGTTCATTCAGCGAAAAATATGACGCATTAGTTGCCAGTGGTAAAAATAACGTAGCAAGTCGTGGCAGCAAACCCAGCACTTCCGTTTCCGGAAACAGCAGTACGCCTGCCACTACGAACAAAGACAACAGTACTACCAGAAATCCTTCTACCAACGACAACAGAACGCCTGCTCCCACTAACAGAGATAACAGCGCTACCAGAACTCCCTCTACCAACGACAGCAGAACTCCTGCCACCACTAACAGAGATAACAGCGCTACCAGAACTCCCTCTACCACCGACAGCAGAACTCCTGCCACCACTAACAGAGATAACAGCGCTACCAGGACTCCAAGCACTACAACAAGACCCAGTTCATTTTCAGGAGATCCATACTCAAGCAAGGCTCCTGCCAACAACAACAGCAGACCTGCCAATACGACCACAAGTCCTGCTACTACTCCCAGCAACAGCGCAACCAGACCCTCAAGCGGCTCTAATAACACTAACAACAGCTATGCAAGACCTGCAAACAACAATTCCGGCAATACTCCCAGCTACTCAAGACCTGCCAACAGCTCCTCATCAAGCAACTCCAACAGCAGAAGCAATGGAAGTTCATACTCAAGCCCCTCCAACAATTCTTCAAGCAGTTCAAGTAGCAGAGGTAATAGCAGCACATACTCCAGACCTTCCAACAGCTCAAGCAGCACTCCCAGCTACTCAAGACCTGCCAACAGCACTCCTTCAAACAGCTCAAGCAGTAGAAGCAGTGGCACATATTCCAGACCTTCAAGCAGTTCTTCCAGCAGCTATTCAAGACCCTCAAGTGGTTCAGGCAGCAGTTATTCAGGCGGCAGCCGTCCATCAGGAAGCAGCTACTCAGGTGGCGGCGGTTCAAGAGGCAATGCTCCAAGAAGATAAATTCAGAATTCAAAATCCATAATTCAAAAGCATCTCTAAACGAGGTGCTTTTTTTATTATGGACTTGCGTAGAATAAAAAAAACACGTATTTTTGCTTGTTTATAAGTCAAAAATGATGATAGCACTGACCATTCTATATCTCTTTGGAATACCATTAGCGGTGATGCTGATGGCCAAACGATGGCCTATCATTCAGAAAATCAGCCCTATGGTCATCCTATATCTGATTGGCCTAGCGCTAGGCAACACTGTGCTGTCCAATGATACTGTTACTCCTATTTGCACTAACATTTCAAATGTGGTGGTATTGATGGCCATACCTTTGATGCTGTTGGGCTGTAACTTCAAAATGTGGTCCACGAAAGCAGTTGTCAAGACCTTTATGGTGGGCTTGTTCAGCATATTATTCGTTACCGTTGCAGGTTTCTTCATCTTTCATCCGATGGCCGATGCCGCCCAGGTTTCCAATGCTGACTATGCTAAAATCAGTGCCGTGATGACGGGCATTTACACCGGAGGCATCCCCAATCTCGCACCCGTTTCCAAAGCCGTGAACTTACCCAACAAGCTTTTCCTGATGGTTTCAGGCTACGATTTGATTGTCACGGGTTTATACCTTATTCTGATTGTATTTTTCGGTGAACCAATAATTCGTAAAGTATTCAAAATTAATCATATAAAAACCAAAGATACGGCTACGTCCATAGCTCATGAGGATTCAAGCGTCAAGTATAAGAATTTCAAATCAATTCTTTTCAACAGATCAATTTCCATAGTCGTCGCCTTTGTTGTGGTGGCCATCTCGTACGCCTTGTCGCTGATTATTCCGTTGGAAAACAGCACTGCGGTTATTATCATCCTGCTCACCACCCTCTCCTTGCTGCTTTCCTTCACCAAACCCGTTAAACGTTTGGAGGGAACCTTCGACTTAGGTTTGTATTTTGTGTATGTTTTCTGCCTGGCGGTAGCTACTATGGTCAACATCCACGACATGGAGTTCTCCAAACATCTCTTCATATTGTATTATATAGCCTTCGCTGTATTTGGATCTTTGGCTTTACAGATTATCCTGGCCAAAATATTCAAGATTGAAGGAGATCTTGTGTTGGTCAGTTCCATTGCGCTCATCAACTCACCGCCTTTTGTCCCTATGGTGGCTGCTGTACTGTACAATAAAGACATCATACTTCCGGGCATCGCCATCGGATTATTGGGTTATGCCATTGGTAATTACCTCGGAATCGGCATTTTCATGCTGCTATCGTAAACGAAACACCAATATCTATGCGGAAGTGGTCTAACACAACCCTTTCTTATCGCAGATACTCGAAAAAAATTACTTTCCCCTCCGAAACGCCCGCGGACTCTTCCCCACCGACCGGCGAAAGAAAGTGCCGAAGTGGCTTTGGTTCTGGAAGCCAAGACGGTCGGCGATTTCCTGCACAGAAAGTACCGTCGTAAGCAACAGCGACTTGGCCTGACGGACAAGGCAATTGGCAATGTGGTCGCCCACGGTGCTTCCTGTCACACGTTTCACCACATTGGATAAATATATGGGCGTATAATGTAGTTTATCAGCGTACCATTTGATATGATGATGTTCATGACAGTACATATCAACCAGCGAAAGAAAAAGTCCCGCCAACTCCTCTGAACGGGAAATGGGTTTCTGCAAGGAGATGCTACCCGTATAAAAATCAAAGAGAAAAGACACGAGAGAACGGATGAGTTGTATGAGGGTCGTGTGCCTGTTAGGAGAATCCATCTGCATCAAATCCTCAAACAGGTCAAGATAATGCAAACAAGTCCGCATGCTTAATTCGTCAAGCTGTGCAACGGGACGAAGATATGCCAAGTACATTTTGTCGTACGGCAGCGAAAGCGACAATTCATCAGCAATGACAGGCGAAAAAGAAATCAGACGAACCTTCAAATCCTGGGTACTGCTATTATAATGCAGCACATGATCGTTAAAAATATACACAGCCGCTGGCGCTTTCAACTCTATATCAACCATGTTAAAACGCCCATTCAGAGTGCCTTGTGTGATGAAAAGTATAGCATAATTGCTGGTACGGAAATACTCCGGAATATTTGTTTTCTCATGGATTCCTGTTTCAGCCACTATAATCTCACCATTTCCCCACGATTTACGCTTTGTAATGCTTGCCGAATCATATACGACGGGCAAGTCGTCATTTTTCTTTTGAATATTCATAATGCCTTTTACTAAAATTTCCTGTTCAATTATTGAAACACAATATGTTAACAATAGAATAGTGTTATTTTTTATTCACTAATCAAATTCCACAAAGTCAAATATCATTTATTGCCGTAATCTCAATTTTCACAGAGAAAATGACAATGCAAATTTAAATATAATTACAACATAAAAAAGATAATAATAGAACAATTTTTATTATAATGACGACAGGGCTACCTCTCCAAAAAACATTACATTTGTTTTTTTATTGGATTTAGTTTATCAAAAAACGTAAAACATTGAGACACAAACTTTTGATAATACTTTCTTTTTTAACTTTGACTCTTCATGCGCAAGAGAGAAATGAATATTTACCTTTCGGGAAAATGGATTCATGGACAGTGCGTTACATCAAGGAATCAATCTTATTGGGAGGAAAGACACGGGCACTATACGTCATTGCCAAGACTGACACCATCCGCAAAAACGGGGCCTATCCATACGGGCGCAACGGATCACCATGGAGCACAAGTAACGCCTACGCCAAAGTTTGCGGTGTTGAGAAAGCCGCCATTTCTGTAACCCCAGAACAACGGGGAGACGGCTATTGTTGCCGTTTGGAGACCACCTTACAGACTGTTACAGCTGTTGGCATCGACCTGAAAGCCTTAGCCACTGGCAGTATCTATACAGGACGGCTCCTCGATCCTGTAACGCTGGAAGGCATCAAACAGCCAATGAAGGCCATTGATATGGGCATTCCTTTCACCAAACGCCCCATCGCCTTAATACTTGATTATAAAGCTCTTATATATAATGACAGAGCCATGGTGCGAGCTACGGGTTCCACAAAAGTCACCACGGTAAAAGGAAAGGATGCGGGTGAAATCATACTTTTCTTGCAGCACCGCTGGGAAGATGAAGAAGGAAATATTTATGCCTACCGTGTTGGAACCGCCTCCGAACGCATCACCAAGAGCATTCCTGACTGGCAAAACAACCACCGACTGCCTGTACGTTACGGCGACGTCTCCAACTTACCCGATTACAAAAGCTGGGAGAAACTCTACAAGAACCGATTCATGGCCCGCAACTCCAAAGGAAAGATGGTGCCCGTGAAAGAACTTGGTTATAAGGCAGATGTGGAGCCCACCCACATAATCCTACAAATCTCAGCTGGCTATCACGAACCCTTCACCGGATGCCCCGGCAATGTGGTATGGGTTGACAACATAAGATTAGCATATTGATATTTCATATTTTCCGGACACACACGGCATGTACCCGCACGAAACAATTCATCCGTACCTAATTCGATAATTTAATACGACTTAATTTTCTTGATTTATTATCAAACAAAAAATGAAGAAACGAATCTTTTTGACAGGAGCCACAGGAACAATGGGATGGGCTGGCCTTCAGGAATTGCTGAAACGCCCTGACAATTATGACATTACCATTTTGGCAAGACCGAGTGCCAAGAACCGACGGAAGCTGAAACCCTTGGCAGGCAAAATCAAAGTGATATGGGGCGATCTCGTCAACTACGAAGATGTGAAGAAAGGCGTTACGGGAGCCGACTACGTACTACATGTAGGCGGCATGGTGTCGCCAAAGGCCGACTATTATCCGAAAGAGACACTGTATGTGAATGTGAAAGCGGCAGAGAATATTGTGAACGCCATACTTGCACAGCCTAATCACGAGGATATCAAAGTTGTGTATATCGGATCGGTGGCCGAGACTTCCGACCGCAATGAACCTGTCCACTGGGGGCGCTGTGGTGACCCTGTCTTCGCCAGTGCTTACGACTATTATGCGGTCAGCAAAATAGCCGCCGAGCGCATCTTCGCCGACTCAGGTCTCCGCCACTGGGTGAGCCTGCGACAATCGGGCATCCTCTACCCTGCCATCCTGAAAAATTTTGATCCTATCATGTTCCATGTACCCATACGGGGCGTGCTCGAATGGGCCACGGTGGAAGATTCGGGACGATTGTTGGAACGGGTGTGCCGCGATAATGTGCCCGACACCTTCTGGAACAGGTTTTACAACATCAGCAGCGGTCCTCAGTACCGTATGAGCAATTATGACTTTGAGACACGTGTGCTGAAAGCCGTCCACTGTCCTCGTCCCGAAAAAATTTTCGACGCCAACTGGTTTGTACTGAAGAACTTCCACGGACAATACTACCTCGATGCCGACATCTTGGAAGAATATCTGCACTTCCGCGCCAATATCCCGCTGGACGACTATTTCCAGCAAATGAGTGACGGACTTCCAAAAATTTTCCGTATGGCCACGCTTGTGCCGCCTGCCATCATCAAGGCGGCAACCCGTATATTGGCCCATAAAAAGACATATGGCACACAACACTGGATACGGCACGACAACGAAGCGCGTATCCGAGCCTATTACGGCAGTTTGGAGAAATATCAGTCCATTCCCGACTGGTCTGAATGGGACCTGTCGGAAGCCGCGGGTGCCAACGAGGCAGTACATATTGACCACGGCTATGATGAGACAAAGCCGTTATCGCAACTGACGGTGAAGGAATTGCAAGCTGCCGCCGCTTTTCGAGGTGGCCGTTTGATTTCAGCGGATTATACAAGCAATCCTTCAGCGCTTCTCAAATGGGAGTGCCATCAAGGACACCGCTTTGAAGCATCGCCGAAATTGGTGTTGGAAGGCGGACATTGGTGTTCTGACTGTTTTTCCGACCATTGGGCCAATTTTGACGATGTGGCTAAACACAACCCATTCTTCGCACAAATATACAGACAATAAACATAGAGATAGTTGATATGGAACCTGCCATCCTCCGGGAGGTATCCATCAACCACAGCATTGTGGCCAGCTGTCCCGGCGGAATTCTCAACGGCCAAATGGGCAGGATAACCGGTTTGCAAATTGGAAATCAAGGTGGCAATTTTTTTTCGTGCAACCTTCTTGTATTCGAAATTTATTGTAATTTTGCAGCAAATTTCGAATAGGCAATTTTATGGAAGCATACGTAAAAAGAAACACCTATCTTAACCGACTGATTGACAGGAAAGATAATGGCTTGGTTAAAGCCATAACCGGACCTCGTCGTGCCGGAAAATCTTTCCTATTAAACCCCATCTTTAGGAATTATCTTATCGCACAAGGCATTCCGGAAGACCATATCATCAATATCTCTTTCGATATTGAAGATGAAGATACGCCTCAGGAATTGCTTGACAGGGAAAAACTGAAGGATTACCTGTATTCTAGAATCGTATCAAAGACCGAACCTTATTATGTCTTTTTGGATGAGATTCAGGAGGTTGATGGTTTTGAAAAGATTGTCAATGGGTTGAATAACCGTTCAAATGTAGATGTGTATATTACTGGAAGCAACTCCAAATTTCTATCCAACGATATTATAACGATTTTCCGTGGCCGCAGTGACGAAGTGAACATTATGCCATTCACCTTCAAGGAGTTTTGCCAAGACAGGAAAGAATCTGTCAGTGAGTTATGGAAAGAATACTACACTTACGGAGGCCTTCCAGCACTTCGCAGGATGCAAACTTACGAGCAGAAGGTTTCCTATCTTCAAAGGCTTTGGAAAAAGACCTATCTTGATGACGTGGTGGAAAGACATCACGTGGAAAATCGGGAAGCACTTGAAGCTATTACCGACGCCTTGTGTTCCTCGATAGGTTCACTGACAAACACCACACGAATTACCAATACGTTAGCAAGTGCAAGAAAAATCAAAATAACCGATGACACGGTCGCCAAATACATTGGGTACCTCGAAGAAGCATTCCTATTCAACGAAGCTAAGAGATATAACATTAAAGGGAATAAGCACTACGAGAATATCAAGAAATACTATTCAGTTGATGTTGGATTGAGAAATTCCCGTCTGAACTACAGGCAACTGGAACAGACTCATCTGATGGAAAATGTCATATTCAATGAACTACTACATCGCGGTTATGTGGTTGATGTTGGGGTAATTGAAGTCCGGATTATGAAAGATGGCAAATCGGAATACAAGCAGTATGAAGTTGATTTCATCGCGACTAACGGCAATGAGAAATACTACATCCAATCGGCATACGAACTCTCAAGCGACGAAAAGCGTGAACAGGAACTCAATTCGTTGAAGCGGATAGACGACTCTTTTCAAAAAATTGTCATCGTCAAAGACGACATTATGCCATATCGCAATGAAAAGGGTATTTATTTTACAGGTTTGATTCAGTTCCTGACCACCGACAAGTTAGTTCCCTAACTTCGCCTCCACCGGCACCGTACTGTCCATCAAGCCGATGCGGGTGTCGGAGGCGTGGCGGTTGAGGCCAGTGTAGCATAAGAAGGCGTCAAATTAATGATATAGGGTGACATGAATGACATCGCGAATCCAAACAAAAACCAATATCCTCATGCCTTTGCATCATAAAATTCTTCTACCATTGCATACAACTTGCTTGTAAATTGATCGATAGTCATACTTCTACGAAGAGCATCTTCGATAGAGCATTTGCGAGGTACAACAGGCGTATGCTCAACGCAACCTGTAGAGTGGTTATGTGTGCTTTCGACAAAATCATCCATGTGCTGCTTGAACTCTTCCAGTCTTTTACGGCACGCCTCGGCATTATCGGGCAAGATGTCAATGCCGTAGCAGGAGCCGACAGCAATCAAGCTCTTGAATTCCCAATCGGTTTGGGATTAAATGTCTTGCAGAAGAGAAAGTTTGCGACGGAGGATCTCAATGAGGAAGTTGCCGTCGCCGCAGGCGGGCTCGAGGAAACGGCTGTCGAGCCGGAAAGACTCGTCACGCACCAGGTCGAGCATGGCATTCACCTCGCGGGGATTGGTGAACACCTCACCATGGTCAGCCACCATCTGGCGGCTTTTGATTTGGGATTTAGGGTTTTCGTTACTGGGCATAAAACAATCGTGGAACTTCAAGAAGTCAGTAGGAGCGAAAACGCTTTATAATATGTTAGTTATCTTTCTATTCTTTTATTGTTTCGTGTGTATTATTCGTTTTTTAGTTAATATTATGGTGCAAAGATATGTATTTTATTCAGATTATGCAAAAAACAATGTATTTATATTACATCCCATCCCCCTTCTCCCTCATAAACTCGTCACAAACGTACAAGTCGCCGTAGAGGTAGAGGCCTGTGGATTTGTCGTGGAGGTCGGCGCAGGTTTGACTTTCGTAGAACAGCTGCAACGCTTTCTCGGGCGCAATGTTCAAGCGCTTGGCCAACTCTACGGAGATGGCCCCAATGCGGTTGCTCATGATAATCTCCTGTATAACAGGGGATTTAACAGGGTCTTCTATCTCCCTCATTTCTTTGCCTCCCAATTGTTCATACATTCAACTAACCCCTCCGCAAGCTTTTCACGACTCTCGGTATGAAGTGTTTCGTAGTGGGGAAGTATATATTGCTCAATCAGATTCACACGTTTCATCCGCTGGTACACCTCTTTATATGACGTGCCCAACCATCGTGCGGTGGTCTCGATGCAGGTAGCCACAAAAGCCATAACCACCTGCGTTTTTGATATTTCAACAAGATTTTTCATCCCTGACGAGCAATATATATTTCATCCTGCAAATGTACATAAAAACTTTGGATTACATACGGACAAACAAAGATATTCTATCAAAACAGAAAAAAAACAAAGTTTTACCTCACCACAAACCTCGCGGTTTCCCTGAAATCTTTGCCCTTTATCTGCAAGAAATAGACTCCTTTCCCTAATGCTGAGACGTGAATTGTGCCGGAAGTGGAACCTGTACGCACTTCTTGCCCCAAGACATTGAAAATGGAATACTCTACCGTTTCGGAGGGAAGATTTTTAATGTGTAGAACATCCGAAACAGGATTGGGATAAATCTCTATCAACTGTTGGCATGGGGAATCTTGAATGGCGAAAGGCGTTTGTGTCGGAATGATATTCACGATTATTCCCTCCAACTTGGTCATGCCATAATAGAAATCCGGATCTGGGATATAGTACCAGTTGTCCAAAGAGCCACCATAGCCAAAATTAATATGGAATTTGCCATCTTCTGGACGATAGCCATCGACCACGACGTTGTGACCAACCGTTCCCGCAGGATTTTCAACAGCCAAATGGGCAGGATAACCAGCTTGCAGATTGGAAATCAATGTGGAATACATTACCGAATCAGCTTCACGAAACAACTGGCAATCCGTAAAGCCAAAGCGTTGGTAAGCCGCAAACGCCTGATCCACCGCAAAAGTGCCGGAAGCTTGCGAAGTATAGATCTGTGTGCAAGCTGTGCCACAGGCAAAAACAACAGCAGCCGCCTGTAAACCAGAGAGTTCTTCGCCACGCTGGAAAGTGGCATCGACGGAATCCAACAACTCGTTCAACTGCGGAAATGACGGGAATTGCAAGCTTGCCCAATCGTCATCAATATTATAATTGCGACCAGCGTAGTTGTGGGCATAATCGTCATTATCGGAGAAACGGGTATTTTGTGTCGTTCGCAAATAATTGATAATCTGACCCATGGCTATAGCTGGGCATCCTGCAAGACTATACGAATTGCCATTCATCGGATCTCTTGGGCAAAGCTGATTATATGGATAATCTTGATCCCAACTTGAATTCAGCAAGCCCTCCGAACGAAGCAATGGAGGATTGGAAGCCGGGATTTCCACTGTCTTAAGAAGGGGACTCTGAGCCCAAGCATTCAAGCTACAAAAAGAGAGCAGCAGGGACAAAACCAGTGCATATACTTTCATCTATTAGTTCTTGTTTTTGAAATTTCCTCATTAATTTCCTCCAAGGTTAAATCAGGAGTGTTGCCATCCTCGGCCCACTCACGCATATTTCGAAATGCCGCGACACGTTCTGCCGTGTTTTTCACCTCTCCTGCCCTAATTTCAAATGGAATGCGCCGGCGTTGCACCACCGCTCTGGCAAAAATATTGATAGCTGTATTAACACTCATCCCAAATTCCGAACATAAGGCGTCAAACATTGTCTTCAGTTGTGAGTCCATCCTCACTGTCATGGATACTTGTGACATATCAATTTGATTTAAAATTACGCCACAAAGATACAAAATTATTTCATATAGACATCAAAACTATAAAAAATACTTGAACATTAAAATTTCACATTCAACTTTACTTTTATTTCTTTGTAGGATATATTGTAATGTTAGCCAATCACACCGCCTCTTCCCCATTTATTTCATTCTTCGACTTTCTTTTTTCCTTCCTTTTTTTCAAATTAACATTTATTAACATTTTTATTCTATTAATAATCAAAAGTTTAAATTAATTAATAAAACATAAAAACGTTTTATAAGACATAAAGCCGTATCTTTGCAGCCGATTTTGACGAAAGAAATAGTGCAGATTGAATAACCTCAAAATTATCCAACGAACATGAAAATTCTTTTTGTTATTGAAATGATTGACAACCATAATGGAACAAGCGTATCCGCCATGCGCTTTGCCTCAGAACTGAAAAACCGTGGACATGAAGTGAAGATACTGACTACCGGAGAGCCCAAGCCCGACCGCTTTGTGGTACCCAATCGTCGCCTGCCGCTGGTCGACCCAATAGCTCAACGTCACGGCTTCCAGTATGCCGAGGCTGACGAAAATATTATTCGCGAAGCATTGGAATGGTGTGATGTAGCACATTGCTATATGCCTTTTGGCTTGGAAATAGCCACGAAACGGATGGCTGAGAAAATGGGAAAGCCCTGTACGGCAGCATTTCACGTACAGCCTGAGAATGTGACAGCCACCTTCAGTATGCAAAATGTAAAATGGATAAACTCCCTCATTTACAGCAATTTCAACAAAACATTCTTCAAAGAATTCAAGCGGATACACTGTCCCAGCAACTTCATTGCCGACTATTTGCAAAAACATGGGTACACCAGCAAAATGCACGTCATCAGCAACGGCTGTCCAACGGAATACCACTGGCACAAATGTGCAAAGCCGGCATGGTGTGCCGATAAATTTGTGGTGCTCATGGTCGGCCGACTTTCACCGGAAAAACACCAAGAAATCATATTAGATGCTGTACAGCATTCAGCATACGAGAAACAAATACAAGTGATTTTGGTAGGAACCGGCTTGAGCGAACAAAAATTGCGCAAAAAAGCCGAGAAACTGACCAATCCCCCGCGCATAGGATTTATGTCGGACCAAGATCTGATGGATGTATTGGGATATGCGGATTTGTATGTACACGCGGGCGAAGTGGAACTAGAATCCCTTTCGTGTTTGGAGGCCATGAGCAGCGGATTGGTTCCCCTCATCTCTGACAGTCCGCTGAGTGCCACACCACAATTCGCATTAGATAACCGCAGTCTGTTCAAACACAGCGACCCCAAAGCATTGGCACAAAAGATAGACTATTGGATTGAAAATCCAGAAGCCATAAAGAAAATGGGAAGAACCTACGCCAACTTTGCCAAACGATACAGTCTGACCAATTCCGTGAAGCTTTTTGAAAAGATGTTAAAGGAAGAAATAGCGGAACATGAAACCTCATCCAAAAACAATTAGCGGGAGTCTGCTTGTATTATTTCTGTTGTTTCCTGTTTTTTTAGGGGCACAATCGTCTAACGCCCAATCTCCCATATATAATGAAGACGGCTCGGTGACTTTTGTCCTCAAAAAAACTGACAGCCGCCGAGTTAAGCTCTATTGCGACTGCGCCTTACGCAACAGGAAATATAACGTTAAGCTGGAGAACCTGCATTCGGTCCGCATGACCCGTGACCCAAACGGATGGTTCACTTACACCACTCCGCCTCTTGTGCCTGAGGTATATACCTACCAATTTAAATCACACAGACAAAGGCTGATAGACCCCTCTAATGCGGACTCCATACGGATTTCTGACGGGAAACGAAGTGTATTTGTGATTCCCGGCTCTTACATCACCGACTTATGCCTTACCGACTCACTCTGCGGGAAAACGGAACTATGTGCTTTTGTGGATACCGTCAGTGGAAAAACACGCAGCATATTGCTCTACCTGCCGCCACAATATGACGAGTCTGAGCAAACCTATCCAGTATTGTATTTACTGCATGGCATAGACGGAAACGAAAAGGCATGGCACGACCGCGGAAGGGCTATACAACTAGCTGACAATCTGATACGACAAGGCAAAGCCGAACCGATGATCATAGTGATGCCCGATGCCAACCCCAAAGAGCTTATCGGCCAGGACGAGCACATCAGTTTGATGAAAAACCTGCTCCACTACCACACATGGTTCCATTACGATTTTGAGCGCGCATTTCCGGATATGGACAAATTCATATCCACCCATTACCGCATATCCCCCGACATGAAAATGCGGGCTGTTTGCGGTTTGTCGGCCGGCTCAACCCAATCGGTAACGCTTGCCAAGATGTATGAAAACGAATTCAAATATGTGGGCTTATTCTCCCCCATCGTACACCGCAAGCAAGTGCCTAACAGCAAGAATTCTATCTATTGGATTGGTAGTGGAAAAACGGACATTTTTCATATACAGAGCAAGAAATTTGTGAAGAGAATACATCAGCGTCAAATTCCATACATCTATTACGAGACCCAAGGAGGTCACACTTGGCGCAATTGGAGACTCTATTTATCTGAATTTCTGCAATTTATATTTAATAATAATGAAGAAAAAACCATGTAAATCAAAAAAAATTTCACTTTCATTGTAACGTTTTTGCATGTTTACACGTCCTATGGATACAAGACAATGTTTTTTTAATCAATAAATCAAAAAAATTACGACAATGAAAAGAAACATTTATCTGATTTTGGGTATTGTATTATCCCTAGCCTTGTGTATAGTTTCATGCAAAAAAGAGAAAATCAATGCTAACAATTCAACGGCAACAAATGAAGAGCCACAAGGAGACGGCATTATCCGGAATGCCGTAAAAGATTATGACGGAAATATATACGATGCAGTAAGACTCGGTGAGCAAATATGGTTGGCAACCAATTTGCGTACTACGCACTACGCTGACGGCACTGCCATTGACGAGGGCACCAGGGCCGTTTATAATCATGCATATTATTATAAACCTACTGGTGTACCCACTTCGTACGGTTACTTCTACAACTGGAAAGCAGCTGTGAGATATAGTGATTCTTCCGAAGAAAATCCAAGTGGGGTGCAAGGAGCATGCCCCAACGGATGGCATGTGCCCAGTGACGCGGAGTGGAAACAACTTACCGACTATTGCAGGGCTGAATACCCTGGCTATTTATCCAAGGTATTGGCATCTGTTGAAGGCTGGGAAGCCGGCGAACGTGCAGGCACACCCGGCTATGAGCCAAGTTCCAACAATGCAAGCGGATTCAATGCAATGCCTACTGGTTTTTTCTCCGGTACAAGTGATAATTTCTCACCGCTAGGCATCGTTTGCAATTTCTGGGGAGCCACTGGCTGCGACTACTGCTCTTACGCATACGGCCATAGTATGACTTATAACAGCACGGATTTTTATCGCGGCCAAAGAGAGAAAAACGAAGGCCTTTCAGTACGCTGCGTGAGAGACTAAGAAAAAAATCTTGCTTTTTTGAAAAAATAATCGTACATTTGCAACCTTATTGCAATAGTGTATAATTATATTCAAAAAAGCATAATTATGGATAAGTTTATTACTGTAGATGAGGCCGTTGCAAAGATTAAAAGCGGCATGACATTAATGATTGGCGGTTTTCTGGCTGCCGGAACTCCCAACAAAATTGTTGAAGCTTTGTCGAAAACTGATGTCAAGGATTTGACCATCATCGCTAACGACACTGCCTATCCCGACAAAGGTATCGGTTTGTTGATCACCAACAAGCAGGTCAAGAAAGTGATTGCTTCCCACATTGGCACCAACCCCAACACTATCCAACAGCTCAACGACAAGGAACTGATCGTGGAATTCTCACCCCAGGGCACCTTGGCTGAACGTATCCGTTGCGGCGGTGCAGGCTTAGGCGGTGTGCTGACTCCCACTGGCATTGGCACTGTGGTGGAAGAAGGCAAACAAAAACTCACCATCGACGGTAAAGAATACTTGCTGGAGAAACCCCTCCACGCTGACATCGCCCTGATCGGCGCCAACATCTCTGACGAAACCGGCAACCTGATTTACAAAGGCACCACCCAGAATTTCAATCCCATGATGGCCACTGCCGCTGACCTGGTAATCGCCGAGGCTCAGGAAGTTGTGAAGACCGGTGAGATTCCGATGGAGAATGTGCATACGCCCGGTATTTATGTGAATTATATTGTGAGAGGATAAACGGTTGAACGAGGAGACGTGCACTTCGTGCACTCGGGGAGACGGTTAGACGGTTAGACGGTTAGACGGTTAGACGGTTAGACGTTAAGACGTACACTAACGTGTACTCGGTTAGAAGGTTAGAAGGTCAGAAGGTTAGTCGAGAAGATGGGAAAACGATGATCGTATAACCGAGCGAGTAAAACGAGCGACTTCCCGAGCGAACAAAGTGAGCGTCTCACCGAACGAGCGAAGCGAGTGACTCACCGAGGGAACGAAGTGAACGACTCAACGTATAAAAACAAATCAACGAATAAACAAATCTAGAAACAATGGAATACAGAACAAAAATCAGACTTCGCATGAGTGCGAAGGATGCCCACTACGGTGGCAATTTGGTTGACGGTGCCCACATGGTTCACCTTTTCGGTGACGTGGCTACCGAGCTTTTGATTATGCGTGACGGCGACGAAGGTCTGTTCTGCGCATACGACATGATTGAATTCAAGGCTCCTGTTTATGCAGGCGATTTTATCGAAGCCGAAGGCTGGATCGACCGCGAAGGCAACACCTCTCGTCACATGATGTTTGAGGCCCGCAAGGTTGCTGTCGCCCGTCCCGACATTTCTCCTTCAGCTGCCGATGAACTGGATGAGCCCATCCTGGTTTGCCGCGCTTCTGGCACCTGCGTGACACCGAAGGACTGCCAAAGAAAAAACAAATAATACACTACCCCGCCCTTCGGGCACCCCTTCTGAAAGAAGGGGAATTTAAATTTCAACAAATCAACAATTCAACAATGGATAAACTGATTATTACCGCCGCTATCTGCGGCGCAGAAGTCACCAAGGAACAGAACCCCAATGTACCTTATACCGTTGAAGAGATCGTCCGCGAGGCCAAGTCGGCTGTGGATGCTGGCGCCGCTATCGTGCACCTGCATGTCCGCTGGGACGATGGTACTCCCACCCAGGACCGTGGCCGTTTCCAGGAATGCGAAGAGGCCATCTTGAAGGTGTGCCCCGATGTCATCCTGATTCCGTCCACCGGCGGTGCTGTGGGCATGACTCCCGATGAACGTCTGCAATCAACCGACACCACCCCGCTGCCCGAAATGGCAACCCTTGACTGTGGTACCTGCAACTTCGGCGACGAGATTTTCGACAACACCATGCCCACCATGCGCGCTTTCGGCAAACGCATGATGGAACGCGGCATCAAGCCCGAATACGAATGCTTCGAGATGGGTCATCTTGACACCATCCTCAACATGGCCAAGAAGGGCCAGGTTCCCGGAGCTCCCATGCAGTTCAACTTCGTGTTAGGCGTTCCCGGCTGTACCCCCGCCACTGTTGCCAACCTCTGCTGGCTGGTAAACGGCATTCCCGCAGGCTCAACCTGGACCGTCACCGGTGTGGGTCGTCACGCCTTCCCGATGGCCGCTGCCGCTATCGCCATGGGTGGTAACGTACGCGTAGGTTTTGAGGACAACCTCTACCTGTCGAAAGGCGTACTGGCCAAATCCAACGGTGAGTTGGTTTCCAAGGTAGTCCGCATCGCCAAAGAGCTGGGTCGCGAAATCGCCACCTCAGCCGAAGCAAGAGAAATTTTAGGATTAAAACAAAAATAACGATTATCAATTATGGATTTCAGTTTAACAAAACAAGAACAGCTGTTTTTGCAGATGATTCGCGAGTTTGCCGAAAACGAGGTGAAACCTCTGGCAGCAGAAGTCGATGAGGAAGAAAGATTCCCGATCGAGACCGTTGAGAAAATGGCAAAAATAGGCATCATGGGTATTCCCATTCCGAAACAGTATGGCGGACAGGGTGGTACCAACCAGATTTACGGCATGGCCGTTGAAGAATTGTCACGTGTATGCGCCACCACCGGCGTTATTGTGTCAGCCCACACTTCTCTCTGTATGAACCCCATTCTGGAATACGGTACAGAAGAACAAAAAATGAAATATTTACCGAAATTGGCTTCTGGCGAATGGATTGGCGCTTTCGGTCTGACCGAACCCAACGCCGGTACCGACGCTGCCATGCAGCAGACTATGGCTGTGGACGCTGGTGACAAATGGATCCTGAACGGAACCAAGATTTTCATCACCAACGCTTCTTACGCCAACGTGTTCATCGTGATGGCTATGACCGACAAGTCACAGGGCACCAGAGGTATCTCCGCTTTCATCGTGGAGAAAGGCTTCAAAGGCTTCTCAATCGGTAAGAAAGAAAAGAAAATGGGTATCCGCGGCTCCGCTACCTGCGAGCTGATTTTCGAGAACTGCGAAGTTCCGAAAGAAAACCTGTTAGGTGAACTCGGCAAGGGCTTCAAGATTGCCATGCAGACCCTCGACGGTGGCCGTATCGGTATCGCCGCCCAGGCTCTCGGTATTGCACAAGGTGCTATGGATGAGACCGTTAAATATACCAAAGAACGTAAACAGTTCGGCAAGGCTATCGCCGCTTTCCAGAACACCCAGTTCCAACTGGCCAACCTGGAGACCAAAGTACAGGCTGCCCGTCTGCTGGTTCGTCAGGCCTCATACAAGAAAGACATGCACCTGCCCTACTCCGTAGATGCCGCCATGGCCAAGCTGTTCGCAGCCGAAACCGCTATGGAAGTGACCACCAAGGCTGTCCAGCTGCACGGTGGCTACGGTTACACCCGCGAATATCCTGTTGAAAGAATGATGCGTGATGCCAAGATTACCGAAATCTATGAAGGAACTTCCGAAGTTCAGCGTATGGTCATCGCCGGTAAATTATTAAAATAGAAGAAATTATGAAAATAGTAGTTTGTATAAAACAAGTTCCGGACACCACTGAAATCAAAATTAATCCGGCAACAGGTACCCTGATCCGCGATGGTGTTCCCAGTATTATGAATCCCGACGACAAGGGCGGTTTGGAAATGGCCCTGCGTTTGAAAGACCAATACGGCGCTGAAGTAACTGTTATCACCATGGGCCCCCCACAGGCCGACGCTATCCTGCGTGAGGCTTTCGCCATGGGCGTTGACCGCGCCATCTTGTTGACCGACCGCGCATTTGCCGGTGCCGACACTTTGGCTACCTCCAACGCTTTGGCTGGCGCGCTCCGCTGCCTTGACTATGACCTCGTAATCGGTGGCCGCCAAGCTATCGACGGTGATACCGCACAGGTAGGTCCCGAAATGGCTGAGCACCTGGGATTACCCCAGATTTCTTACGTTACCGGTCTCGAATATGACGGCAAAAACACTTTGACCGTGAAGAAAGAGACAGAAGAAGGCTATCAGATGCTGTCTGTGGAAATGCCTTGCGTACTGACCGTGTTAGCTACCGCCAACAAGGCTCGCTACATGACCGTTTCAGGCATCATGGATGCTTTTGAGAAGGAAGTGGAAATCTGGACCGCTGCCAAGATTGACATCGCTCCCGAAAAATTGGGTCTCAAAGGCTCTCCCACCCGCGTGAAGAAATCATTCACCAAAGCCCAGAAGGGTGCCGGTGAGACTTTCGAGGTGGATGCTGAAGAAGGTGTCAACATCATCATCAACAAATTAAAAGAAAAACACATCATCTAATCGCCGTTGTCGGTAATATAAATTGTATTTATTATGGAAAAAACAGATTATAAAAATGTATATGTTTTCGTGGAACAACGCGAGGGCACTATCCAGTCGGTAGGATTGGAGTTGCTGGGCAAAGCCCGCGACTTAGCCTGCGCTCTGAACGAAAAAGTTGTTGCCATTCTGGCCGGCGATCAGGTGAAACATCACGCCCAGTACCTCATCGAGATGGGTGCCGACGAAGTCATCTGCATTGACGCTCCTGAATTGAAAGACTATCTGACCGAACAATACTCACAAGCCATCTATCAGATGGTGCAGAAGTTCCAGCCCAGCATCCTGATGTTCGGCGCCACCACCATTGGTCGTGACCTGGCTCCGAGATTGGCGGCCCGTTTGGGTACCGGTCTGACCGCAGACTGCACCAAGTTGGAAATCTCCGAGGAAGGTGAGCTGATGATGACCCGTCCCGCTTTCGGTGGTAACCTGATGGCTACCATCATGTGCACCGAGCACCGTCCGCAGATGTCCACCGTTCGTCCCGGTGTGATGCAGAAACTGGAAAGAGACTGCAACCGCAAGGGTGAAATCATCGACTTCGCTCCCACTTTCGACAGCAGCAAATTCAAAGTGAAACTGCTGAAGACCGTGAAGGAAGAAAAAGGTGCTGTGGATATCCAGGCTGCCAAGATTCTGGTTTCCGGTGGTCGTGGTGTTGGCTGCAAAGAAGGTTTCGAGAAACTGCAGGCTCTCGCCGACGTATTGGGAGGCCAGGTTTCCTCATCCCGTGCCATGGTTGATGCCGGTGTGATGCCGCACGACCGTCAGGTGGGACAAACCGGTAAGACCGTTCGTCCGAATGTTTATTTCGCCTGCGGTATCTCCGGTGCTATCCAGCACTTGGCCGGTATGGAAGAATCCGAATTCATCATCGCCATCAACAAAGACAAGTATGCTCCTATCTTCCAGGTGGCAGACCTTGGCATTGTTGGCGATCTGAACAAGATCATCCCCATGCTGACTGAGAAACTGTCGAAGAAAACTGAATGTAACTGCTAATCCCGCCACGATGAATATTGCCGTTGTCGGAGCAGGCGCCGCCGGACTTTTTTTGTCCAGGTTGCTTTCTGAAACGGGAAACTGCAATATCCACATCTTCGAACGCACCGGCAAGCCTGGCTACAAAGTCAAAGCTTCCGGCGGCGGAAAAGCAAACATTCTGAATACCCAAATTAGCGGTGAATGCTACAACAATGCGGCATTCATCGCTAATTTATTATCTAAAGCCAACTATCAGACCATCTATCACGAGTTTGAGAAGATGGGATTGAAGATGAGTGTGGACGAGGAAAACAGGGTTTACCCCAGCACCTTCTTCTCGCAGACCGTGTTGGATGTGCTGCTGAACGGCATTTCAGAGCAGGTACAGTTTCACTACAACACCGAAGTTCAGCAAATCAGCAAGGAAGGGATACATTATCATATCAATGATGAAACGACAGCCTTCGATGCGGTAGTGCTGGCATCGGGTTCACCTGCAGGCATGATAGCCAAAATTCGCAAGCATTTCGGCCGATATTTAACAGATTTTAAGCTTCAGCAAAAGGAATACAAACCCTCACTAGTAGGCTTCAAATTGGAAGACTACCCAGTGTCGCTTTCGGGTTGCCGCTGCAAAGCCATCTGCTCCTTGTATCGGAAGGACAAGCTCATCTATCAGGAAGCAGGAGAAGTCACCTTCAAGGATGATGGAGCTTCTGGTATTGTAATTCTCAATTTATCAGCATATTATAACAGGCTGAAAGACAAAAAAGATTGTGTTGTAGGCTTTAATTTCATGTATGACGATGCTGATTATAATGTAGAGGAACATTTGCGGAAATATGGCAGTCTCTGCGGTGTGATACATCCCAAACTCAACCGACTGTATGAGCGTAATCCTTTTGATGTCAAAGATTTAAGATTCAAAATCAAGGACACTTACGAGTTGGAATTCGCGCAGGTATGTACAGGGGGCATTGCGATAGAGGAAATCAATGATGATTTTGAGTTGAAGAAGTACCCTAACATCTATGCCATTGGCGAGATGATAGACATAGATGGGATTTGTGGCGGCTACAACCTGTTTTTTGCGTGGGCAAGTGCTTATCTGTGCGCGCAGTCTATCATCCATAGTTGCGTACCTTCGGCACGCAGAGTTATATCGTGAGCATCACACCCCAAACTGCGCTATCGCTTGTTAGGGGTTAATAAAATAACGTGCTTTCTGCACGTAAACACATCGTAAGCATCACACACAAAACTGTGGTATCGCTTCGTGTGGGGTTATAGAATAACGTGCTTCAGCACGTAAACACATCGTAAGCATCACACACAAAACTGTGGCATCGCTTCGTGTGGGGTTACAGAAAGGTGGCCTCTCCGAGGCCAGAACAAGAGTCTTCTTCACATAGAAAACAACATAAAATATTGTATCAATAAAAAAAACATGCAGCTAAAAATCTCCAATATCAAGGTTTCTGTGGGACATCCTGCTAATTTGCGACAGTGGGTAGTACACTCCTACCCCATTGCTGATGAGGAGATTATGGATTTCAAGATATTGAGGGAATCCATTGATGCGCGAAAAAAAAACCATATCTTCTATCTGTATCAGGTTTATGTTGAATTGAAGAATGATCGGAAGGATTTGCTTCAACTGGACAATATCAGTATCTACAAGGCGCATGAGCCTGTCAACTATCCCCAATGGCAGGAAGAATTACCGCCCGTGGTGGTGGGGTTCGGTCCTGCCGGTATGTTCGCGGCCTTGTATTTGGCCCGTTGCGGAGCCAAACCCGTGATCATTGAAAGAGGCAGTCGCATTGAAGACAGAAAAGCTGAAGTAACTGAATTTCTGCAACATAAAAGACTAAATCCCAACTCTAACGTGCAATTTGGTGAAGGCGGAGCCGGTACTTTCTCTGATGGAAAACTCTCCACCAACATCAACGACCGTTATATCAGCTTTATACTGGAGGAGTTTCACAAGCATGGAGCAACGGAGGATGTGTGTTATGCCGCCAATCCCCATGTAGGCACCGACTACCTGGAGAAAGTGGTGCGCAATATCCGGGAGGAAATCATCAGTTTAGGCGGAGAATTTCACTTTAACACCACCTTCGATGACTTCCAGCAGGAAGGCGAGATAATCCAGCTGCACTGCCATAATGGTTTCAGCATCAAGAGCAAACATGTATTGCTTTGTTTGGGGCACTCAGCCCGCGACACCATTAAACATTTGTATGCCAAAGGCTTGAATATGGAGGCCAAAGCCTTTTCCATGGGGGTGCGTATTGAGCATTTGCAAAGCGATATCAACCGCATGCAATACGGCAAGAGTGCCAAATTGCTGCCCGCCGCCTCATATCGTGGAGTGGTGCATTTGAAAGACCGCAGTGTCTATACCTTCTGCATGTGTCCTGGAGGCGTGGTGATGGCCTCGGCCAGCGAGGACGGCACCATAGTGACCAATGGCATGAGCGAGAAAAAACGCGACAAGGCCAATGCCAACAGCGCCTTACTGGTGGGCATCAATCCAGAGGATTATTATCTAAACAGTCCGTTGGATGGGCTGAATTATCAAGAAAAATACGAAAAGTTGGCCTTTGAGGTCAGCGGGGATTACCGCGCCCCCGCCAACTTGGTGGGCGAATTTTTGCAGGGCAAGATTGCCAAGGGACATCGCAAAGTGAAGCCCAGCTATCCGCACGGGGTGGTGTATTGCGATTTGGGCCGCTGCCTGCCCGCGTATGCGGTAAAAGCCTTGCGGGAAGCTCTTCCTTTGTTTGACCGGAAGCTGCGAGGTTTCAACGATGCCGATGCCGTGATGACGGGCATCGAGAGCCGCTCCTCCTCACCCGTGAGGATTTTGCGAGATGAAAGCCGACAAAGCAACATCCCCGGCCTTTATCCTGTGGGCGAAGGTGCCGGCTACGCCGGTGGCATTGTCAGTGCCGCGCTGGACGGGTTGAAGACAGCGATGAAAATTGTAGAGACGCACGGCCGTGCGTCTCTACTTCCAAGAATCGTAACGCCTGGAATTCCGGCGGAATTTGTTGGTCAAAGAGCCTGAAATTTTCGCCCACCTTACGGCGGGATTTGCTTGACAGACCGCTTTGGCGCTTCGCGCTTTGGCGGTCTGCTCTAATCGCGGACACAACGGACCGAAAAGCCGAGTTCCTTATACTTATAATCGCCTCTCTTTACGATGGAATGGTCATGGTTAATCTCACGTTTATATGCACCTGACTCAAAACATTCCGTTCCGGTCCAAAAAAAAGCATCAAAACCAAAATTGATAAATTTGTCTATATAAACATAGTCAATATTTAAAAATTGACAATAACCAGCAGGAAGAGCAGAAAAACCTGAAGCATTGTTAGAACCAGGGTTAAAACCAACTACGTCCGTTCCAACTACTGATTCCACATCGCTGGACCAACCCCAATTGGCCGCCAAGGCTTTAGCGATATGATCCGAGGCTCCTCCCGCTATATATACAGATTGCGTTGCCATGTACGTTGTCAAATGTGTCCACTCCGCATCGCTCGGCACATGCCAACCATCGGGACATATTCCCTGAACACCACTTGGATCAGCAGTAGAAGAAGGCTCTCCGTGCATCACCGCAGGCCAGTTGTACAAATAACCATAAAGCGAAACATTGGGCATATTGTCTTCGTTGCTCTGTTGTGCTCCTGGTGCATAGCGGTATGGTTGCGAACGACTAATCGTGTCACCCATCGGTATAGCTGTGCCGTCGGCATATCTCGTGGTGCGCAGGTTCTCCGCCATCCATATCTGGTCACCTATCCGCACCGCATCATAGCTATTACCGTCTATATCCGTCACCACATCGTATAATACATCTGCCGAGGAGGGGTACTCCTGATTGCCTCCTCCCGGATTCTCCGTGTTGCCGTTATTATTGCCATTGCTGTTCACTTCCTCTTTTTTGCACGATGTCAAAATCATTGCTAAAGACACGATCAAAATCATGCCCATTTTGAACAGTTTTTTCATTTTTTCGATTTGGTTATTAAAAAGATTCTTTTTTCACGAATTATAATTGTGCAAATTTACACATTTTTTTTATTAACCAAACTGATATACACTATTTTTTTAGCATTCAGTAGACTTTCGTATGTTGTTTTTTTGCATCAGTGGCAAGGTGTCACTTCCGCGGTGGGTTGGTGCAGTACTTCGGGACAAGGGCTGAGCGCACCGCAGGGGAGACACACGAGTTACGCATCCACCCCAGACTTCCGTCTGGGGTTACTGAGATGTGGCATCTTCGATGCCGTAATGCGCACGATGGTACACAAAGAGAAATGGATAATGCCTTTGTCTATTGATATTAAACCCTCTGCGAGATGCAGATATCTATTGAGATTGAATCCCTTCGGGATATGTGAACACCTCATTCCCATCAAATCCAACCTCAACTATCCACTATTAATTATTCATTGTCAACTGTTAACTGATTAATCTTTGACGCAGCGGAGGGAGATAGCGGTCCCTACCTGGCCGCCTGCCGTCAGACCCGAAATATCAGGAGAAAAACAATAGAAACGGGGTGCGGCAATCAACTTATAGTTTACATTGATCATCGTGGTACTCCAATAGTGCGCACCCAAGTTCTGGTCCATATAGTTACCATTGTATGTTCCACAGGGATAGGCGGAGAAACCAGTGGCGTTATTGCTCCAAGATTCCCAACCCGGGCAGCATTCAAAGCCTGTGCCAGCACTTTCCCAATCTTTGGCAACACACAACGATTTGACTATGTGTGCGGGATTGCCATCGCACACATACTGGCTCTGGCTACCCACATAATTGAACAGTTGTTCCCACTCCGCCTTGCTGGGCACATGCCAACCTGTGGGACAAATACCCTGCACACCAGACGGATTTGCCGTGGTGGAAGCTGAACCATGCATAACCGCAGGCCAGTTATATAAATATCCCCATAATTCAACATTTGCTTCATCCCCGGCTGGAGCATAACGATAGGGATCTGTATCGCTCCATTGTCCATTCATTCCCATCGGAATTGCTGTACCATCGGCATAATGAGTGGTTCGAAGATTCTCTGCCATCCACTCCTGATTGCCCAATACAACCGTAGCATATTGATTTCCGTCGGCATCCGTCACACCATTGGGAACAATATGATCTCCCGTTTCTTCTTCACCACCACCTTCTCCTCCACCCGGTTCATCTCCTTCACCCGGGTTGTCTCCAGGATTTTCTCCACCACCTGGCACTTCGGTATCAGTATTATTCTGATTATTGGTCAAATCTTCCTTGTGGCAAGAAACGGTCAGCAAAGCCAAAGAAATGAGCAATGATAAGCCTTTCAATACAAGTTTTCTCATATTTCTGTGTTTTCGTTTTTATACGTGTACATTTATATGACGCTTTAAACATCAAAAACGTTACAACAAAAATGATTTTTTTTGCATCGGCTGTAAGATGTCACTTCCGCGGTGGGTTGGTGCAGTACTTCGGGGCGAGGGCTGAGCGCACCGCAGGGAAGACACACGAGTTACGCATCCACCCCAGACTTCCGTCTGAGGTTACTGAGATGTGGCATCTTCGATGCCGTAATGCGCACGATGGTACACAAAGAGAAATGGATAATGCCTTTGTCTATTGATATTAAACCCTCTGCGAATATTCCCTATTCTATTGATATTGATTCCCCTGGCGGGGAAAATAATATCCCGCAGGGATTCAATATCAATAGAAGGCAATCAGGCAACCCTTCCATAGTGTATCGCCGGCCATTTTCACATATTTTCCATCCATATACATTTTGAAATTGCGATCATAGTTCGCATTCTTAATGACATCTTTCGCATTGGAAACATATCTTCTGGCTTCATCAATTGGATTTTCCATTTCAATAAATTTTACCGTGTGTTCCGATTGCAAAAATACATGGAAAAACAATATAAATCAACGAACTCTGAAAAATTTTTACGTATTGAGAATCAATATATTAAAAATTCAAACAAAATATTTTAACAATAATAAATTACTTAATCGATGAATTTTTAACAGATCAGTAATATTACTGAAAATATTCCACTGTGCCATCACCAGAATAGACACGTATATACTGACCATTAATGGTAGGAAAAATATAGGACGGATATTCATCGAATGGCGGAGAGAGTGGTGTTCTTAATGTCATCGTGTTGCCTGTGGGCATCGGGATATCAGAAGTGCGAAGATAGTCCCATGCCTGAGCGAAGGAGACTGGAATCTGATCAACAAATATCTGTATATCCCCTATCATGTGGTCTATGACTTTTGTCATCTCGGGAGTTCCTGAAAAATCATTTTCCAGATGATCAAGTAACAAAACCGTATCTTCTACCTGAAAAATGGTTCTCATGGAAACAATCACGGGACTTGTGAGTGTATTGACATTTTGGGAGAACAACGCATGTGCCTCATAAAACATGAAATCATCATAGAGGTTTTCAATCATGCGATAATCTGACTTAATGACAGCATCAAAATCGTATGAATTCACTGTCGGTTCGGGTATCGGTTCAGGTGTCGGTTCGGGTTGGGGCTTGTCTTTTTTGCAAGATGTCATGCAAATTAAGAAAGCAAAAAGGGTAAAAATTGCGAAAACTGTTTTTTTCATATTTTTTGGTTTTAGGTTTCCTCTGATAAATAATCATTAATTTTCATGATTTTGACAAACTTCGAGACGAAGTTTGCCAGCATATTTATAACAAGTTGTCTATATGTCAACTATCTTCGGCAAATCTGCCAGCGGATGCCTGCCTTCATGAAGAAAGTGGAGTTCAGACAGACATTGCCCGCCACCCAGCCTTTACTCTTCCATCCCAGTTCAAGGTAGGGGTCTATAAAGCGACTGTGATAAGACAATCGTGCCTTAATCAGACCTCCTACAGATCCTTTATCCGTATAAAAAGACATATCCTTTGGTTGCACCCAAAACATCGCCACTCCTCCTATCTGCATCCGGTTGTTCAGCAATGGAAAATCTATCAAGCCCACCTCGATGCCGCCAAAATGATGATGAAGATTGTTATAGCTGTGCAAGGTAGCATACAGATTAAACTTAGGTGCCTGCAAGTATAGGTCGAGGGAGACATCATCGCCGAAAGAGGTCAGATAATGGCGGAAAGCAAAGTTGCCGTAATAGGCGCCCTCTTCTGTGTTGGCCAAGCGAATGCGTGAAAAGCCTATCATCATGGGGGACATAAAGTTAAAGACATCCAAACCGAGCTGTCGTTTCAGGTATTTACGTCCTTCCTCGGAAATATCATCGTACATGATGTATCTGTCATACCCCACACCACTCGGATGGATTCCGCGAGCAGCATAAGGTTTATCGGGAAAACACAATGCGTCAATCCATGCATTCATATCCATGCCGGTGAAATCGCGAGATTCGATAGTATTTTCAACCAAATTACGTTCCTGTATTCCCTTGTCTCCCAAACCACGCGCACAACTGTTGATATACATGATATTCTGGATGGAATACATGATATACAACACCTCATTATCCAAATTTTGATGATAAAAAAACTCATTGGACTGAAGGTTGCGGACCGCTTGCACTTCCGCCTCATGTCCGGCACTCATCAAGCGCACGAAATCGGCATGATGATAGTCACAGAGTCTCTCCAAATCCTCGTCTTTCACATGATTCACTGCAATAGAAGCCTTACCGAAGGGGAAGGTCAGCACCTCATTGAAACTATTGATACCATATTGATTCATCACCGCACGATGATATTCTTCGTGGAGCCACGGAATACCCAATGGCAACCACTGGGTCAACACATCGAAGCCACTGATTAACAGACGCTGGAGGAAAATCTGTGCCCCTTTACTCTTCTTGATTCGGATATTCTTAAAGCCAAAATGCACCGCGGTATAAAAATCCACTGAATAAGCCAAAGAGCTTTCCATGCCAGGATTCATATATGATTTGAAAAAGCCACCTGTGGTATTATACGAATGAATCTGCGAGGGCAAATCCACCAAGGGCATGTCGAGATACACCTCGCCAATACTATCCGTGTAAAATATCAAATTATTCTCAAAATTGCGCTGTCCACTCACAAGCAAAGGCAATAAGAGTGCGCACAAGAGCAGAAACATGGTCAAACACTTCTTCATCATGATTTGTATTGATTAATGCCACAGCCACCATGCAAAATTACAAATTAATTTTGTTTTCGCAATAAAATATTTCATTTTCAACCGATTTTCGCATGTTTTTCACATCGGAAACACCCGAAAATCCCGTGACGTTGTTGGCCTGCATACTCTGATCATCTGGATAACATTCGCCGCCAGACACATTCCAGTCCGTTTCAGAAGCCCATGCCTTGACTATATAATTGGCAGCTTTTTTCGCACACCTACATGCTTTATTTGCTACCTAAAATTTCGTATATTTGCAACTTAATTATCAAAAAACCATGACCACCGGGGAACAGATCCATAAAATACTGAAAGATCACTGGGGCTACGACAGTTTCAGGCCGTTGCAGGAGGACATAATCCGGTCGGTGATGGATGGTCGTGACACCCTGGCCCTGCTGCCCACCGGTGGCGGCAAGTCCATCTGTTTCCAAGTACCCGGTCTTGCCCTCGAAGGACTGTGCATTGTCATTTCGCCGCTCATCGCCCTGATGAAGGACCAGGTGGCCAATCTGAGAAAAAGACATATCAAAGCCGCGGCACTGTATTCCGGCATGAGCAAGCACGAAATTGAACTGGTGCTCAACAACTGCGCCTTCGACCCGGAATTCAAGTTTCTGTATGTGTCGCCCGAGCGCCTCAAGACCGACAATTTCCGCGCCACGCTGTCGCACCTGCATGTCGGACTAATTGCTGTGGACGAGTCACACTGCATCTCGCAATGGGGTTATGACTTCCGCCCACCATACCTTGAAATCGCTGAAATACGCCAGTTTTTCCCGAAAGTGCCAGTACTTGCGCTGACGGCCACCGCCACTCCTGAAGTGGTAAAAGACATTCAAGACAAGCTTCATTTTCCACAATATAATGTTTTTCAGAAAAGTTTCAAACGAGATAATCTGACGTATTATGTTGTAAAAGAAGAAGATAAAAACAATCGCATGCTGCGCATCATGCAGCGCTATCCCGGCACGGGCATCGTGTACGTGCGCAACCGCCGCAAGACGCAGGAGACCGCCGAGTTTCTGCAACGCAACGGCATCGCCGCCGACTTTTACCATGCCGGTCTCGACAGTGCCACCCGCGACCGCAAGCAAAACGAATGGATGCAGGACCAGACCCGCGTCATCGTGTCCACTAATGCTTTCGGCATGGGCATCGACAAGCCCGACGTGCGTTTTGTCATCCACATCGACATCCCCGACACCTTGGAAGGCTATTTCCAGGAGGCTGGACGCGGAGGCCGCGACGAGAAAGAGTCTGTGGCCATCATGCTCTACGACGATGCCGACATCCGCGAGCTGAAACGCAATTTCGAGCTGACTTTCCCTCCGATTGAGGACATCCGCAAAGTATATAACATATTGTGCAACCACTATAACATCGCCCTCGGTGACGGAGCCGGCCGCACTTTTCCTTTCCGCATCGGCGAACTGCTGAAGCCCGCCGCCATGAACATGGTAGCCATCTACAATTCCATCAAGTTTTTGGAAAAGATGGGCATGGTATTCCTCAGTGAAGACGGAAAGAGCAGCTCACAGCTCAGCATGAGCATCGGTGGAGAGCGGTTGACAATCTTCGAAGAGAAATATCCCGAACACGACGAGTTTATCAAACTGATTCTGCGCTCTTACAGTGGCCTTTTCACCCGCTATGTCAAGATTGACGAGACCGAAATCGCCCGGCGAGCCGGCATCAGTGAGGAAGAGACCGTCAGCCTGCTCCACAAGCTGGCCCGTATGGGACTTTGGAGCTATTCGCCCAAAACCGAACAGGCGCTCATCACCTTCCTTACTCCGAGAGTGGATGAAGATTACCTGTATTTCAGTCCCGACATCTACAAACGCCGTAAAGAGGTGGCTAAGAAACGCTTGGAGGAGGTATTGCACTTCGTTCAATGCGAAGACAGCTGTCGTAGCCAGCTGCTTTTAGCCTATTTCGGAGAGCACAAAAGTCCCGCCTGCGGCAAATGCGATGTGTGCTTGAAAGTGCATAAAGAAGAACTTGAAAATAAAGACTTTAAAGACATTAGCACTGAAGTGAAAATTGTTGCCGCATCTGGCATAAAAGACATTAAAGACCTTATTTTCAAGGTTTCAGAAAAATTCACCCAAGAGAAGGTGGTGAAGGTTGTGCGATGGATGGTGGACAATGGAGAGTTGAACTTAGAAACGTGAAGACGTGGAGACATGCACTGCGTGCATTCGGGAAGACGAAAAGACGGAAAGATGATCATCGACTTACCGAGCGAATGTGATGAGCGACTCCCCGAGCGAGCATAGCGAGTGTCTCCCCGAACGAACGAAGTGAGTGTCTCTCCGAGTGAACGAAGTGAACGACTTAACATAAACAAATAAACATAAAATATGAAACGCATCCTGACATTAACCCTTATGGTGATCCTGTTTGGAACAGTGGCTTCCGCTCAGGAGAATTTATGCCAATACGTCAATCCCCTGGTGGGCACGGATTTCCATGGGCACACCTACCCTGGTGCCATTGTGCCCTTCGGCGGAGTACAGCTCAGTCCCGACACCCGACTGGATGGCTGGGACGGTTGTTCGGCTTACCACTATTCGGACAATGTGATTTACGGCTTTAGCCATACCCACCTCAGCGGTACCGGCTGCTCCGACTACGGTGACATTCTGCTGATGCCTTTCACGGGCCAAGCCTCGGTCATCAACAGCGAGTACTGCTCCAAGTTTTCTCATAGCAAAGAGGTGGCCGAGCCTGGCTATTACTCGGTTATACTCGACAAATACAAAGTGAAGGCAGAGCTGACCTGCACCCCTCATGTGGGCGTGCATCGCTACACCTACCCTGACAACGATATGCCCAAAGGCATTATCCTGGATTTGAAACATCGCGACATGGTACTGAACAGTGTCATCAGCTATGATGCCAAGGCAAACAAAATTGTGGGTCTGCGTGATTCAAAAGCATGGAACGAACACCAGAAGCTGAACTTCTCCATGCTGTTCTCCCAACGCATCACCAAGGTGGAATTCTATGTAAACGACCAGCGTGTGGATTCGGTCGACGCCATCACCGGCACCAACTGCAAAGCCATCATCTATTTTGCTGAAAACACCAAGCAAGTGGTAGCGAAAGTGGCGCTATCCGCTGCTGCTCTCAACCTGAATGATGCTGACAAGAACCTGAAAGAGGTTCCCGATTTCGACTTCCACAAAGTCCACCACCAAGCCCGCGAAACTTGGAATGAGGAGCTCAACAAAATCGTGGTGGAAACCAATGACATTGAGTTAAAAAAAGTTTTCTATACTGCTTTGTATCATTGTTTCACATCTCCTTATCTGTATAATGACATGGACGGGAAATACCGTGGCATGGACGGACTGACGCATCAGGCCAAAGAGCACAATGTCTATACTGTTTTCTCCCTGTGGGATACCTACCGCGCTCTGCATCCGTTGTTGGCACTCATTGACCGCAAACGCACCGACGACTTTATCTATACATTCATGCGCCATTATGAGCAAGGCGGCATGCTGCCCGTTTGGGAACTGTCGGCTTACGAAACCTGGTGTATGATTGGCTATCACAGCATCCCCGTCATATACGATGCCTATCAGAAAGGCATTTTGGACCATTATTCTGATTATGAAAAACTTCAGATGCTCAATGCCATGGTAGCCAGTGCCAAACTGAATCTCCTGGGCCGTCCGGAATATGCGAAATACGGCTTCATCCCCTCTGATTACGAGCACGAATCCGTTTCCAAGACTTTGGAATATGCTTTCGACGACTGGTGCATTGCCCAATATGCCAAGGCTTTAGGACAAGATGATGTCTATCAAGAATTTATCAAAAGATCACAATTCTATAAAAACATCATGGATGCCAATGGTTTCATGCACCCCAAAGCTAACGGAGGATTTCTGATGCCCTTCAACCCCAAGGAAATCAACAATCACTTTACGGAAGCCAACTCCTGGCAGTATTCCACCTACGTGCCCCATGATTTCAACACCTACGTGGATTTGATGGGCGGAACAGCTGTTGCGGAACGATTGTTAGACAGCCTCTTTGGCACCAGCTCTCTCACCTCTGGTCGCGAGCAGGTGGATGTCACTGGCCTGATTGGGCAGTACGCTCACGGCAACGAGCCGAGCCACCATGCTGCCTACCTGTACAATTTCATTGGCAAGCCTTGGAAAACCCAAGCCATAACCGACAGCATCATGCACAGCCTTTACACCTCGCAACCCGACGGACTGTGCGGCAACGAGGACTGCGGCCAGATGTCCGCCTGGTATGTGCTCAGCGCCATGGGTTTCTACCCTGTTTGCCCCGGCGACAACCACTACATCATCGGTAGTCCGATGTTCGACAAGGTCACCATCAATTTGGAGAATGGACAGCAGTTTGTCATCACAGCAGCCAATCGCAGCCGCAACGCCTGCTACATCCAGTCCGCCAAACTGAACGGCAAAAAATATGACAAATCCTATATCACTTTCGAGGATATCAAAGACGGTGGACAGCTCAACTTTGTCATGAGCACGAAGCCTAACACCAAATGGGGCGTAGGCAAGGGCAAGCAACCCGAGAACCGCTTGGAGCCAGCCATCACCATCGTGCCCAGCATCAACGCGCCGCGGCAGACTTTCAAAGATCAGCTGACTTTCAACATCAGTCTGTTCCAGCCTGCACAAATCAGTGACAACAAGCTGGTTTATCCTGCCACCACCGACAAAATCTATTTCACCACCGATGGTACCGAGCCTGCCAGAAACTCCAGATTAGAATATACTGGACCCGTCACCATTACGGAAAACACTACCGTAAAAGCGGTAAGCTACAATGAGGCAACAGGTTACAGTCCTGTTGTGGAGGCCAAATTCTATCAATTTGCCCAGGACAAGAAAATCATACTGCACTCCCAATATTCTGAAATGTATTCTGCTGGCGGTGACAATGCTTTGTTGGACGGCATCCGTGGCCAGACCAACTTCCGTTTGGGCGGCTGGCAAGGTTTTCAGGGCAAGGACTTCGAGGCCACCATTGATCTGTTGAATGTCAAGGACATCCACAAAGTAAGCGTAGGATTCCTGCAAGACACCCGCGCATGGATTGTCTTCCCCACCTCCATGACCATAGAGATTTCTGAAGACAACGTAAACTTCGAACCATACGGCACTTACACCAACCAGGTGGCGGCCAACGACTATGAGACGCAGATTCAGGAGTTCCACATTGACAAAAACGCTCATTGCCGTTACATCCGCATCAAAGCCAAGACCTTCGGCAAGCTCCCCGACTGGCACCTCGGCGCCGGTGGCGACAGCCACATCTTTGTCGATGAAGTGACGGTAAAATAGTGATCAGACGCATTTGCTTTGCGCCCTGTAATCTATTAACCCTGAGACAAAAAAATTGTACCTTTGCCGTGTAAAAAAAACGTAAATAAATACAACAAAAAATCAATTTTAACATGAAAAAAATCACACTATTATTGTTTGTCATCGCCATATCCACATGCATGATGGCCCAAAGTGTTATCTTATCAGAACCCTATTCCAATATCTGGATCAGAAGGGTTGGCATCCAGAACATTCCGTTAGGACAGGACATCAACAATCTGTATTACTTTGTACAAAACCGCCAGGCAGACCCCATCAAGCCCAAAACCTATACAGACCATTTGTACATTGTTGACAAGAACGAAATGCAAAAGAGCGACATAGAAGTTTCCATTACCAACAACAAATACATGCTGATGGATGCACTCTACAATGACAACAACATTGTTGCCTTATACCAAGGCACCAACAACAAAGGGGACAAGGTTTTCTTCAGCATCGCCAAGATTGACAAAGTGGAAAAGGCTTATAAATTCAGCGAAGAAAACAACAGCGTAAGCACCACTGCCAATTCGCGTTACTGGCCCGAATATAAGACTGCCAAATCTCCCGAAGGCAATATGTTGGCTGTCCTCACCATGGTCACAGGAAAAAACAGTCAATTGGAGAACCTTTTCGCCGTTGTAATGAACAATCAGGGCGAATTTGTATGGAGTGGAGCAGTAGTTCCGGATTTTCATGGAAAGACTTTCTCACTTGGCAACCTCCTGGTGGACAATGAAGGCACCATCTATATTCCAGCACACACCTGCCAAGTCAGCGGCAACACTGTTTCCAATGTCGAATTCATGATGATCCAAGCCAACAGTGACGGCACCAAAGTATTCACTTCCAGCTGTTCTTTCGGTGCATTGCAGAACATGACCTCCAAAATCTTGTCCGATAACAACATCGCAGTGGCGGGCTATTACACCAACACGTTCAAGAACACCGCCGCCGAGTCAAGCGGATTTTTCTTCTACACGTTCGACACGCGTTCCGAATACATCGACGACGTACGACACTTTGACTTCAGCGGAGACTATGTGGAGAAGAAAGCATGGGCAAGATTTGCCACAGTATTAGGCAATCAGCAATACTCTATCAGTGCCGACAACATCTTTGAACTGGAAAACGGCAGTTTGGTACTGTGCGGAGAGCACCGTTTCGTAAAACAAATTTACGACCCCAATATGAACAGCTATACCTATCAATTGCTCACCAAGAACATTCTGGTGTCCACTTTGCAGAGCGACGGCAAGGCCAATTTCAGCATGATTGAGAAACAACAATCGACTGCATTGTCCTTGTTACCCCAAAACTGGAAACCTGCCAACATCTCCTATTCGGCATTCGCCCATCATAACGACATGTATTTCTTGTACAACGAAAATCCCAAAAACATCCCATACCCTGGCAAGGATGAGATATGCGACATACACGGACTGAAATTCAAAAAGAACTGGGAGAGTGTGCTGATGAAACTCACCCCTGACCAGGAAATCTCTCAACGTGTATTATACGATTCGAAGCAACTGCTGCGTTCGGTAGAATTCACGGATGACGAGTATTTTTATGCCTCTGGCACTGGCACGAAAGAAATATTCCTCACCAAATACAAAATTGAAGAATAAAACGACAATCAGCCAAGTAAGCGACAATTTCGTCTTTGCCGGATTTTTCACATTCGCATATTAATCCATTCGCCAAATTGTTCAATAACGAATTTGCTCACTTGCTAATTGAAATTTTCCGTATCTTTGCAGGTTAATTCTTACAATATGTACAGTCTGTATCTTAAAGAAATAAAATCCTTTCTAAGCTCGGTGCTGGGATACATTTTCATCGCCGTATTCCTCATTGTGGCAGGGCTTTTCCTGTGGGTGTTCCCCAATATCAACAATGTAATTTTCGCCGGATTGTCCGATATTCAAGGGCTCTTCAATGTGGCGGACCTTCTTTTTATCTTCCTGGTACCTGCCATCACCATGCGCTCGTTCGCCGAGGAGAAAAAAAGCGGCACACTGGAGTTGTTGTTCACCAAACCCCTTACCGATAACCAAATTATCGGAGCAAAGTTTTTGGCCTGCCTTACCTTGCTGGTTATCACGCTGATACCGACATTGGTTTACGTTATCACAGTATATCTCATTGGCAATCCCGTGGGCAATATTGACATGGGCAGCACCTGGGGTTCCTACCTCGGACTGATTCTATTAGGCTCCACATATATTGCCATCGGACTATTCTCCTCCTCGCTTACCAACAACCAGATTGTAGCCTTCATCATTGCGGCCCTGCTTTGCTTCATCATGTTCTTCGCATTCGACTTCATATATTCCTTCTCTGCCCTTGGCAATTTCGGCTATTACATTAAAACCTTAGGTATCTCCGAGCACTATTCCGCTATCAGCAGGGGCGTTATCGACAGCCGAGATCTGATATACTTCTTCAGTGTCATTTTCCTTTTCTTATTCGGCACCAAAATCGTATTGTTAAACAGAAAATGGTAAATCTTCTATAGTCATGAAAGAAAAAAACAACAACAGCCAACGTTTCAAGAAGAATGCCATCACTGGATTGATTGTCAGCCTGATCATTTTGATCGCAGTCAATATTCTCTCCTCTTTTTTCTTTTTCAGAATTGATTTGACCAAGGATAAAAGACATTCCCTTTCACCCACCACGATTCAGATGCTGAAAAACCTGGACGACAAGGTTTATATCCGTGTTTTCTTAGAAGGGGACAACCTTCCTGCTGACTATCAATTATTCAGAGAGAAAACGAGAGATATGCTTCAAGAGTTCAGAAGCTACTCCAAAAATGTACATGTTGAATTTATCGACCCTGTGAAGGACAAAACGCCGGAGGAAGTGAACACAATTTTCGGCGAGTTTGCCCAGAAAGGGCTGAAACCCATTCCCATCAGCCGTGAGGATGCCAGTGGGTTTTCCACCCACTACATTGTGCCTGGCAGCATGATTTCCTATCACAATCAGGAGTATCCCGCCACGCTGATTGTGGCTGACCCCAGCGGTAACGACTGGCTCGAATACTCCATTCAGGAGCTGGAATACAACCTTGTTTCCTCCATGCGCAAACTCATGACCGAAGGCAAACCCAAGGTGGCATTTCTGGATGGACACGGCGAGATGGACTTCTACTCCACCTCGTGGATGGCCTGGCAACTGCAACGTTTTTACAATGTGGAACGTGTACGCATCAACGGCAGAGTAAATGCATTGAATGACATTGCCATAGAAGATTCCGTCAGCCAGACACTTACCATTCGCGGCAACAAATACGATGTGCTGATTGTGGCCCAGCCAACGCAACCCTTCCCCGATGCCGACAAGTATGTCATCGACCAATTCCTGATGCGAGGCGGCAAGATTCTTTGGCTGATTGACGCCACCGATGCCTCAGCCGACAGTCTGCAGGACCGTCCCGAATTCTTCGCCACGCCCAGGAATCTACGACTCAACGACCTGTTTTTCAGCTATGGTGTACGCCTGAATCCCAACCTGATTCAGGACCTCAGTTGCCAGCAAATACCCATAGGAGTGGGTCAGATTGGCAACCAACAACAGTATAAATTCATGAACTTCCCCTACTGCCTCAAGGTGGTCAACTTCACTGACCATCCTATTGTACGCAATATTAAGGAAATAAAATCTGATTTCACAGGTACCATTGATTTTGTGGGCAAAGACAACGAACTGAAAAAGACCCCCCTGCTGCTGACTTCCGAGCGAACCAAAATTGTACCCGCGCCAGCCATTGTCACTGTTAATGTAGGTTTGGCCACACCCAATTTGCAGGAATATGCCTTCAAGTATCTGCCCATCGCCGCCATAGTGGAAGGCACGTTCGAGTCCGCCTTCAACGGCATCCTGCCCATTGAGTTCGACACCATGAAAGAGCTGGGATTCTTACAGAAGAGTGAACCCACACGCCAGATTTTTGTAGCCGACGGCGACATTATCCGCAACTTCATCGAACGCCAGCACAACCAGCCCTATCCCACTGGCTACGATATTTATACCGGTGTAATGTACGACAACACCGACTTCCTGCTGAACTGTATCAACTACCTATGCGACGATGATGACCTGCTGCAAATCCGCTCCAAGAACTTCAAAATCGGTTCTTTGGATCCCGTCAAAATCAGAAACCACAAGAATCTGTATTCAGTATTGAATATTGTGATTCCACTGGCGTTAATTCTGATTATGGGAATTATCCTGATTATTATCCGAAAGCTTAAATACAGCAGAAAATAAAACACTGTGTCAAAGCTCATTGAACAAATCCTGCAACACAAAAGCGTTTCGTTTGTCGGCATGGAGAAAAACACCGGCAAGACGGAAAGTCTCAATTATGTGTTGCGCGAGCTGTATCAGACGGACAAGAAAATCGCCATCACCTCTATCGGTATCGACGGCGAGAGTGTGGACCAGGTGACTGAAACGCCTAAGCCGGAGATTGAGTTAGCCAAAGGTACCATTTTCATCACTTCTGAAAAACACTACAAGGAAAAACGCCCCACTTCCGACATTCTGGACATTTCCAACTTCAGCACGTCATTAGGCAGATTAGTCACCGCCAAGGCATTGCAACGAGGGAAGGCTATCATTTCGGGGCCCAGCTCCACTGGGCGCCTCAAACAAGTGCTGGCCGAGATGCCTCGCTATGGCGTGGACATTACCTTGGTGGACGGCGCGCTGTCCCGCAAAAGTTTTGGTGCCCCCACCATCACTGAGAGCCTCATTTTGAGCACTGGAGCCGCCTTGTCGCCCCACCTGCCGGAACTGATTCGCAAAACCCAATTCACCTGCCGTCTCATCCATTTGCCAGCCTTCACAGCCACCAACACCGACTGTCTCGCCGATGTCAACTCAGGTTTATGGGCACAGGACACTGAAGGCCAGTGGCATGATTTGGAGATCCCCTCCACTCTGCTGCTGGACAAGTACAAAGACCGCTTGTTCAAATACGGCAACTGCTTTTACATCGGAGGCATCGTCACCGACAAAATCTTCGACTATCTAAGGATGCAGCCAAACATCAGCAAAACCGTTGTCATTGTGAAGGATTTCACCAAAATCTTCGCCGTTCCCGAGTCGGTCAATGCTTTCCTGAAGAAAGGCGGACAATTGTTTGTGTTGTATGCGGCGAAACTGTTAGCGGTGTGTGTCAACCCCATCTCCCCCACTGGCTACAACATCAACTCCGCCCTCCTCCGTGAAAAAATGTCTGAGGCGTTGCAGTTGCCAGTGTATGATGTGAAACAGATTTAGGGGTTAGGTTATAGATATATGGCAGAGGAACTTTTCTAATTTCATTTCTCATTTACGCTCCCTTCAGTGCGACAGCATTGACAAGTAATATCGTTGTTCTTGTAGGACAATACATAAGCAAGAATAATTCGGGGGAATAATATCCCGTAAGGGATTTAACATCAATAGAACACACGATATCATTATACATATCATATCCCGTTAGGGATTTAATATGTACATTAAAACCTTTTGTGGTGGTATAAAATGGGAATTCCCTTATTTAATCAACCCTAACAGGTAATTGCCATACCCGCTCTTCAACAGCGGCTGGGCGATTTCTTCCAATTTGGCGGCATCGATAAAGCCTTGACGGTAAGCGACTTCCTCAATGCAACCCACTTTCAAACCTTGACGGTCTTCCACCACCTGCACAAACTGGGTGGCATCGATCAACGACTTGAAGGTACCTGTGTCAAGCCAAGCCGTTCCACGGTCCATCTTGCAAACTTTCAGCTTGCCAGCTTCCAGATAATATTTGTTGACATCGGTAATTTCGTATTCTCCACGGGCACTGGGTTTGATGTTCTTGGCCACTTCAACCACCGTATTATCATAGAAATACAAGCCTGGCACCGCATAATTTGATTTCGGCTGTTTCGGTTTTTCTTCAATAGAAACGGCAATCATATCCTCGTTGAACTCCACCACACCATAGCGTTCAGGGTCGGAAACATGGTAAGCGAAAATGACACCGCCATCGGGGTCGTTGTTTTCGGCCAAATGCTTTTCAAAACCACCGCCATAAAAGATATTGTCACCCAAAACCAAAGCGGCTTTGTCCTTGCCGATGAAATCAGCGCCTAAAACAAACGCCTGAGCCAGTCCGTTAGGCACATGTTGCACTACATACTGGAAGTTGCAGCCCAAACGGGAGCCGTCACCCAAAAGACGCTCGAAATGCGGCAGGTCATGCGGAGTGGAGATAATCAGAATATCCCGAATACCCGCCTGCATCAAGGTGGACAGCGGATAATAAATCATCGGTTTGTCATAAATCGGCATCAACTGCTTGCTCATAGCAAGCGTGATGGGGTGTAATCTGGTGCCGGAGCCTCCGGCGAGGATGATACCTTTCATAAGTATATAATTTTTGTTTTGTTTCTTTTTACTACCCCGACCTTCGGGCACCCCTTCTAAAAGAAGGGGAATTTTCAACTGTCAATTTTCAACTGTCAACTTTAGAAGTCTAATCCCATCTCCACCTTGGCGGCATCGCTCATCATCTCAAAATCCCAGGGTGGATCAAAGGTCAGGCGCAAGGAAACGCCCTTCACACCCTCTATCTCCGACACCTTCTTCTTCACCTCCACGGGCAGTGACTCGGCCACCGGACAATTGGGAGCAGTAAGGGTCATCAGGATATTCACAATATTATCTTCCTGAATTTCAATCTTATATATAAATCCCAAATCCCAAATGTTCACCGGAATCTCCGGATCGTAAATGGTGGATAGCACTTCTATAATTTGTTCTCTCGTTGGCATATCTTCACGAAATAAAATGCAAAGATAGTAAAATTTTTAATGTGCTGATGAGACAATGTGCTAATGTGCCAATGAATTAGCAAATTAGTTAATTAGCAAATTAGCAATTGGATGATTTAAAGTGCTAATTAGCTCATGTGCTAATGAGACAATTGAAATTTTCTGTATTTTTGCTTTTTCATATTAAAACAAAAAAATGAAGAAAATCATTTTATTCCTAATTGCCGTTATGCTGCTATCTGTCAGCTGCCGGCAGGCGTACGACAACAGCGACAAGATGATTTTCCGCTATAACGAGTCGTCGGGAATCAACAGTCTCGACCCAGCTTTTTCCGCTGGACAATCCATCATCTGGCCCTGCAACCTGCTATACAATGGACTTGTGAACCTCGACACACAGATGCGCATTGTACCCTGTATTGCCAAATCATGGACCATTTCGTCTGATGGCACCGTCTATACCTTCACCCTGCGCGACGATGTGTATTTCCACCAGACAGATTTTTTCCCGCAAAAACGCAAAGTCACTGCCGAGGACTTTGTATACAGTCTCGGCCGCATCGTTGATGGCAGCGTAGCTTCGCCCGGGGCATGGATTTTCCAGAAGGTGAAACGAGACAACGATGGCAAACCTTCCTTCAAAGCGCTCAATGACAACACTTTCCAGATTACACTTTCAGAAGAATTTCCGCCATTTTTGGGCATCTTAGCCATGAAATACTGTTCGGTAGTACCCCGCGAGGTGGTGGAGAAATACGGCAAGGATTTCCGTACTCATCCCGTCGGTACCGGCCCGTTCAAATTCCAGATTTGGGAGGAAGGCGTAAAGTTGGTGCTCCGCAAGAATCCCGACTATTTCGAAACCGACGAAGAAGGCAAGCGCCTACCCTATTTGGACGCTGTGGCTATCACTTTTATCGTGGACAAGCAGTCGGTATTTATGGAATTCATGAAAGGCTCGCTGGATTTCATGTCGGGCATTGACGCCTGCTACAAGGATGCTTTGCTGACCAAGACTGGTGAGTTGAATCCCGACTATGCCGACCGTGTCCAATTATTGACAGGTCCCTACCTCAACACCGAATACTTGGGTTTCATGTTGAAAGACGACAGCCAAGACAATCCCCTGTTGAAAAAAGAGGTGCGACAGGCCATCAACTATGGCTTTGACCGCGAGAAGATGATGCGATACCTGCGCAACAACACAGGCTATCCCGGCACCAGCGGTTTTGTGCCGATGGGCTTGTCCTCATTCGACACCTCCAAGGTGAAAGGCTACAACTACAACCCCGCCAAAGCGTTGGAATTGCTGGCTAAAGCCGGCTATCCTAACGGCAAGGGACTTCGGCCCATTCCGCTTTCCGTATCAGCCAACTATCTCGACATCAGCCAATATATCCAACATGAACTGGAGCAAATCGGCATTCCCATCACACTTGATGTACAGCAAGCCGCTCAGCAGCGACAGATGATGCGCAACTACCAGTTGCCCTTCTTCCGCGGCTCCTGGATTTGCGACTACCCCGATCCCGAGAACTACCTCTCCCTGTTCTACTCCAAAAATCTCCAGCCCAATGGTTCCAATTACACCCACTATGTCAACCCCAATTATGACAAACTCTTCGAGAAATCCCAACGCTGTTTTAACGACTCGTTGCGCAACCTCTACTACACCCAACTTGATGCCATGCTGATGGAAGACGCCCCCGTGGTGGTGCTGTACTACGACAAAGTGCTGCGCTTCACCGGCATCAACGTGGAGGGTCTGGGCACGAACCCTATCAATATGCTGGACCTGAGACGGGTGAAAATAAAGTTGAAAACTGAAAACTGAGAACTGAAAGTTATAAATTCAAAATCCAAAATTCAGAATTCAAAACTACTAACACCTAAAACATATAACCTACAACCTAAACAACTATGCTATTCAAAGATGTTTTAGTGGATGAGTCCCTGAAAAAGCGCCTCATCAGTTTGGTGAAAGAAAACCGTATCAGCCATGCGCAACTATTTCTGGCACAGGCAGGTTCGCACGCCTTTGCCCTGGCCGTCGCCTACGCCCAATACATCTGCTGCGAGCATCCCGGAGAAGACGACTCCTGCGGCACTTGCCCCTCTTGCGCCAAGTTCGCCAAGTTGTCGCACCCCGACGTCCACATCATCTTCCCGAACTGCACCACCAATGAGGTCAAAAAAGACCCCGACTTCACCCAATTTGCTGCCAAATTCCGCCAATTTGTGTTCGACCACAACTATCACATCGACATCAACGACTGGCTGATGGAGCTGGGCGGGGAGAACAAACAGGCTTTCATCAACACCCGCGATTGCGCTTTTATTGTCAATCAGAATAGCATCAAATCGTATGAAGGAGGTTACAAAATATATATTTTGTGGTCGGCGGACCGTCTGTACCGCGATGCCGCGCCCAAACTACTAAAAACGTTAGAAGAGCCTGAAAACAAGACACTTTTCATTCTCATCACTGAGAATACCGAGAAGATGCTGACTACCATTCTGTCGCGTACCCAGCTGGTCAAAATACCCAAGCTCAAAACAGAAGTCATTCAGCAACAACTAATTAAAGAATACAATATCGACAGCAACCAAGCCGCTGACATTGCCACTTTGTCCGACGGAAATTACAACCGTGCCATGGAACTGATGAGCGACAACAGCGACTACAAAGATATGCTGGATCAAATACAACTGATATTAGGTAGTGTGAGCGCCTTAGCCCAGCCCATGCCCAACAAGGCTGACGTCAATTTTCTGGCTGTGCGCGACTGCCTTGACAGCATCATTGCCCGAGGGCGCGAGTACCAGAAGAACTTTCTCTCCACCTTTATCCATATTCTGCGTGCCATGCTGATGAACAACAGCCATCAAGAAGCAATAAGCAAAGCCAGCAGCATGGAAAAAGACATTATCAACCGCTATGCCAAGGTCTTTTCACTGAAAAATGTATCTCAGATTTTTGACGAATGCAATCGCACGATGTACCATATCGAGCGCAATGGCAACTCGTCGCTGGTGTTTACCGACTGGTATCTGAAGGTGGCAGAGTTGATTGCTCCTCGCCCTTAACCCTCGGTATTGGCCTGACATACAAGTCTTCCACCGTCTCAGGACGATAATACTGCAGCCAGCGGAAATCTTTCAGCCGCCGATCTTTATCCGTTAATTCACTATCCGGATATATTTTCCCGTCAGGTTCATTATAAAAAACAATACCATCAATCTCATTGTCTGTCAGCACGATCTTCATCTCGCTGGTTGCCGACACATTCACCCCTATCAACGACGTATCCTCTTCGGTGATAAAATACACACACTCCGCATTATTGTAAACATACACTGTCTTCAACTGTTTGTTTGCCACAAGCCCTTCTATCGTCATTCCCTTGATTTGGTTAAACTCCTGTCCCTCAAACACAGAAGACACAATAAAGCTGGACTTTTTCAGGGTAATAATCACATTGACAGAATCTTTCAGATAGAAAGTAATGGTATCGGCACTTAGTTGGTTCTCGCCCGACCACATCACAGGATTATAGAACATCAGGATTAGAGAATCCTTGACATTATAAGCCAGCGAATCGCAAACTCCCTGCATATCGTGGCGATAAAATTTCACCTTGTTGAACGCCGTTATCACCTGTGGTTCCTGCAAAGTGTCGAACAAAATTCTCAATGTATCGGAATGCAAAAACAAAGAATCACGCCCCTCGTCAATCAAAATCAGCTGATTACTGTCCGTAGCAGTGGAATAGCCCCCTAACTCATGGTGTTCCACATAATTACCTTTCAGCACATAACCTTTCACCGTGTCGGAAACCACCACATTATTCCAGCCGATACCATAGCGTTGATTGCGATCGTAATACACACTATCCGCTCTTAAATGTTGCGAAGAATTGATCAACTCAACATCATCCACCAGTGTAGCCAGATCGGTATTAGTTTCATACCAGCCGGCAGAAGTATAAATGGTATTCTCGTCTGACATCATCCGTGTGCGGGAAATAAAATACACTCTTTCCTGATATGTATTGTACAGCAACGAATCACAATCCATATTATAGGAAGGGCTTTTCAGCAGCACCTCCTCTGTCAGTAGGACTTCGTCTCTTTGAGTATAATAATGACCCTGTACACTGCTTAATGTGTCATCAACATTAATCATTGTTCCCCAAGTCACATAGTACCCCACATCCTGCCGTAAATCATAAATCAAGCTATCGGAATACAAATGAGAAGTACCATGAACCATCTCCACCTCTCGCGCGATGGAAGCTACCCGCTCATTACCGCTGTAATAAGCCTTTTTCCCATACAGCTGAACAGAGTCACCTATCAAAATCCGAACTGGTTTTCCGAAGGCTATCAAATAATTATCATCTTCATAAAAATAAGCGCTATCGCAATACCCCACTGTATTTTCCTGGCGAAAGACCACATGTCCCAACAACCTCTGAGCACCTGGCAACATTGCCTCATCGTACTCCAGCAAGTCGGCTCGGGTGTTGATTTTTCTGTTGGACTGGGCAAAACTTCCCCAACACGCCATCAGAAGACATGAATAAAGCAAAAGTAACACTTTGACTCCGTATTTACTCATGGCACACAGCTTCTCCGTTAACACTCACAATCCTGTCATGATCAAATACCGTAACCTTCAAGGTGTCTCCTTCGGCGTTCAACTCAATATCCTCACCTTGTTTTTGATTATCCTGATAATGCACTATTCTCACCAAATTTCCCTTGGCGTCGTATCCTTTCTGCACACCTGCACCTTTGTCGAACTTGCCTTCTCCGACCAGCACTCCACGGTCGTCATAGTATTTCCAGTCCCCATCAAAAAGGTCTTCATAAAAGAAACCCTGTTCAACTATCTCACCATTAGGATAATACAAGATATGAAGACCATGTTTCTTTCCGTGAAGATAATTGGTCGTGGAAACCTTATAACCCTGAATATGGAACTTATCCTCCTGACCTTCCAAGAGATCATCCTGATAAGTACAGCGAGTATCTAACTTGCCATTGATAAAGTACTTGACAAACGACCCCTGTTTTTTCCCGTTTTTCATCTCCACCTCTATTTTCAACGGATGTGGCGCATTGATAAAATAATATTTGCACAGACCGTGTTCTTTCCCGAAACGATAAGATATGGCAGATTTGAGGCTACCGTCTTCAAAATACTCATATTTCACTTTTGTGCATGCCGACATGGTGAGGATTGCCAATACCAGCAGAGCTATTATTTTGACGTTCTTCATGTTAGTATCAGTTTTAATTAAGAACTAAGAGTTAAGAGTTAAGAATGTATTATTACTGAATTAATATTTATGACACTACCCCGGTCTTTGGCCACCCGTTGAAGACTTCGTCTTCTTCTCCTCTTCGCTCGGCATACTCAAAGTAAACTATGGATCTGCACTCGCTCATTCGTCGAATCTAAAAGAAGGGGAATTTATTTTTTATCATATCGCTTTGAATAACAACGACAGCAGGAGTCCGAGATAGGTGCCGACGGCATAGCCCACCAAACCGATCACGATACCGCTGATTAACACCTTACGGTTTCCCATGGCACCGACGACGGGTGGAATAAAGGGGGGAGAACACAGCAGACCCACCTGTCCCACAACGAACAAATCGCCTTCCACTTTGAAGATACGACATAATATCAGATGTATTACCAGTGCTACCAGCATGATGAACGCGATAAAGCCCATCACCGCCAGTGCTGATGAGTCGATACTATAAATATCGAACTGAGCGGCCACCACCACACTGAAAATCAGGATAAAAAACATACCCAACTCAAATGTTTTGGGGAGATTCCGAATCTGTGGAATAAATGATGCGGCGATAGCCAACGTAGTGATAGTAAGAATGATAACCAATTCATTCAATTTTCCGGTAATCAACAAAGAAAGACCTGCGCCCACCGCTAGCATAGCCACCGACAAAAGCAAGCCCAGCATCATCTTTCCAAACACGCCCTTGGAGAACATGCCGCTGTACTCCTCAAAACTATCGTCTTTCACTTCAACCAACTCAGATTCAACCGTTTCAGACTGGTCTTTGAAAGGCAATATTTTACGGAACAACCTGTATCCACCACCCACGAAAAACATGATCAACGGGAAAGTCACTATCATCTCAAAAGTATAGGCGATAACAATGATGGACTCATCGACATGCAAGGCGGAACCCAAAGCGAAAAAATTCATGGTGCCGCCCGTATAAATACCTGTCATCATGGCCGCCACATTGCCAAGGTCCTTGATTCCCGCATGCTGGAATACGAAATAACCCAAAATCACTGAAGTGACGATGGCAAACAAACCGGTAAACAGCACAATGAAAGTTTTCGGCAAGGATTTGGTCCACAATTTGAAATCCGAGTTGAACAGCATCAGCGGAATCGCCAGCGGGACGGTAATATTCATCAAGGTTTTGCTAATACTTCCCAGCTGAACGGCACCAGCGGCGTCCCCTGTCGGAATCAGTCCTGCCAGAGCCATGACAATACCCACAGCATACGCCATAATCACCGTTCCCACTTTCTTCACCCAATCAAATCTGTTATACAATAGGATGATAATCACTGGTGCGAGAAGATACACTAAAGTTATCAATGTAACATTCATATATAAAAGTTTTAAACTGCAAAAATACATAATTTTTTAATGTGCTAATGAATTAATGTGCTAATGTGCCAATGAAATTCAAAGTTTATTTTTCTGAATTCTGAATTATCAACAATATTTAGTATTTTTGCACTTTATATCTTTTAGCATGCTTGACCTCATTTTAAATCAGATTAGAGACAAAAAAATCATCATTCTTGGCTTTGGCCGCGAGGGAGCGTCTTCGTATCGTTTCCTGCGCAAGCACTTCCCGGACATGGAGATTGTAGCTGCAGACCGAAGCGAGGCGCTTAATATCAGCGAGTACCAAAACGACCCGAAGCTAAAATTTGTTTTAGGAGAGCACTATGCCGACAAACTCAACGACTATGACCTGATTTTCAAGACACCTGGGGTCAATCTCAATCATATCAACTACTTTGTCCAGCCGCAAAGAGTCACCTCACAAACCGAGTTGTTCCTCTACGGCTATAACCAGCAGGTAATTGGTGTGACTGGCACGAAAGGAAAGAGCACCACTTCCTCGCTGATTTATCACATTTTGTCCCACAGTCGAGGAAACACCTTCTTGGCCGGCAACATTGGCATACCCTTTTTCGACATCGTCGACCAGCTGGACGAAGAGTCCATCATTGTGGCCGAGTTGTCCGCCCACCAGCTGGAATACACCACCATATCGCCGCATATTGCCCTGTTGCTCAACATGTACCAGGAGCATCTCGATCATTTTGCCTCGCTCAGTAATTACCAGTTGGCCAAGATGAACATCACCAAATACCAGTCCGAATCGGATGTACTGATATACAATGCCGAAGACGAACACATTCCCAACCTCATCAAAAGCCACAATTACAAGCGTAAGATGTTCAAGTTCAGCAGCATGCATGCTATAGACACCGGCTGTTACTGCCTCAACGACACGGTGATACGTGTGGACAATGGGCAGGTGCTGGGCGAGTATGACCTGTACCGCTACGACAACCTGCCGGGACGGCACAACTACAACAACATCATGGCGGCCATTCTGGCGGTGAAGATGTTTAACATCAGCGATGAGGACATTCTTCAACATTTGGCGAGCTTCAAAGGATTGGAGCACCGCATTGAGCTGGTAGGCACTTTCAATGGTATCAAGTTTTACAACGACAGCATTTCCACCATTCCCGAAGCGGCCATTGCCGCTGTCAAGGCTCTCCGCAAGGTTGACACCCTTATCATTGGCGGTTTCGACCGAGGTATCAGCTATGACATTCTGATTGACTATTTACAACAGAATCCCATCGCCCATCTGGTTTTCACAGGTCCCGCAGGTCGACGGATTCAGCAAGAATGGGAAGCAAAATATCCTCTGCCAGAGTCATTTATCATTGAAGACGATTTTACCAAAATTGTGGACTACTGTCTCCGCAACACAAGCGAAGGGAAAGTCTGTCTGCTCTCCCCCGCCGCCTCCAGCTACGACCAGTTCAAGAATTTCGAGGAAAGAGGCCGCCGTTTCAAAAGCGAATTACAACATTTTTCAGAAAATAACGTTATAGAAAAAACCACCGAACATGAATAAAAGTATTTTTATCCTTCCTATATTGATTTTGATGCTGTCGGCATGCACCCAGGCCCAGTCCGAATCGGACAACGACCTACCCCCTGAAACAGAGCAGGTAATCTCCATGGCCATGGACAATCCCAACTTCAACCAAACACCTTCTACCATAAAAGAAACATACCAGGAAGACCTATCCGGCAACATCATCATATTGGATGACGAGAGTTTTGCCGAAAGAATCACAGACATTGACAATGTGAAAGGCCTTCAATACAAAGGCACGACTCCTTGTATTGTAGATTTTTACGCTGACTGGTGCCGTCCTTGCAACGCCCTCCATCCCGTACTTATGGAGTTGGCCAAAGAATACAAAGGAAAACTTATCATTTACAAAATCAACACGGACAAAGCCACGAAAACCGCCACTGCATTAGGTATCAGCAGCATACCAACCCTTCTCTTCTTCAAACGCAATGCCCAACCCGCAGCCCTTCGCGGAGCATTGCCCAAGAAAGATCTGAAAAAAGTCATCGACCAATTCCTTCAGGAAGGTGAAGAATAAATTCGCACGCATTGAAAAAGTCATTTCTCTGTTTTCTGATTATCGCGGCCAGCGTATGTGATTCTTTTGCACAGCTTACAGATGCGTGCGTGGAGACTTCCGAACATCTGACCACTATTGAGCAACGTTTAGCCCACCTCGACAACCAGGATCCTGAAGTGATTGCGCTGCATTCTCTATTCTTACAAGACTGCATAAAACAACTTGAAAACCTCAAAGACAACGGAGACGATATTCTTTTTTATTGTCCAAACAAAAATGAGCTGAAAGACAGGGGACTGCAACTGCTGACTTTAGCCGACTCGCTTCACATTATATTTGCGGAGCAAATCCAGATTATAGATGAACTGTTTTATCAGAAAGCCAGGATAGAGTACATATTCGCGGACAACGACCGTGCGGAATACTATCTGAACCGTGCCTTACAATTCAACCGTCACCATGTGGATGCCCTGATTTTGAAGACCCGGTTGAAATTTGAGGAGAAAGAGTACGAGGAATGTCTGGAATTATTCAAGGAATTATTCAACCAGAACACGCTCAGTGAAGCCCAGGAAAACGAGGTATACAGCTTATCCTCAGCCTATTACTATGAAATATACAATTTGGGAGACTCGCTGGTAAAAGCCGACAAAGGAGCCTACGCCATCGATTTGTTCCAGCTACTGGAGACCTTTTGTCATGAAATTCCCTCCAACTACTGCAACGACGACTATTACCATGGCATATTACGCTCAAAGCAAGGCGTTTACGAGTCGTACATTGCCATTGCCCGCGCCGCCCATGAGCGCAAGAACTATGAGTTGGAACGCAAATACCTCCGCTATGCCGAGGAGTATCTGAAAGAGAATGGGATGGAGGAATAAAAAAACATATACATGAAAAACTCATCTATTTATCCCCTTATTATACTGTTATTGGCCACACTGTTTTCATCTTGTAAAAAAACAAATTTCAATAAAGAAATGTGGGCAGAACGAGCAACGGAAATAACCATGGGTTGTGAGACCGATTATGAGAAGGCTAAAGCCATATACGACTGGATGTGCCAAAACATCATCTATGACTACACCTACAGTATTTACCATGCCGACAAGTGCTGGGAGAATAGAACTGGTGTCTGCAATGCCTTTTCCGAACTTTATTTAAATCTGGCTGAAGGATGTGGTTTATCTGCAAAAATATTAAATGGTATATGCAGAAATTCCGACAATTCAGATGGGACGGGAAAACATGCATGGAACATGGTAGAAACTGAAAAAGGATGGATTCTGTTGGACGCGACATGGGGGAGCTGCAACGGCCATGCTGATAATCTTTATAATGGAAATGATTGGGAAACATACGGAAAAATGAGTCGTATATGGTTTGACGTTGATCCAGACTGGATGATATTTACACATTTCCCAAGTGAACCGACAGATCAGCTAAGGTCAACCCCTCTTCCCCGCAACAATTATTTGTCATTACCCAATATTAAACCTACATTAGGATTTTGGGGATGGAATGCGGCGAGTACCTTGGGCTATTTTCTGCAACACCCTTCAGCCAAAGCTCCGGTATGCTATCTTTTCTCCAATGAGGTTTGGGACACGAATGTATTTCTGGAATACCCATATAGTATGGAGGACGGACATGAATATACCATCCGCATTCGGAATCTAAATCCTGAATACCTGCCATCAAGCAATTGTTGGGATGTGGAGGATGATGTATATTCCTGTACGGCAACTGCTGGATTCACCTTGTACATTAGAGGATGTGGCATTGTATATTATCCTTCAGCTTCCAAGCCCAAAACCGAGGATGGATTTCACAGTATAACTTATCCGTGCGAACAACAATAATATCCTGCCGCCGCTCAATCCACAAGCAACATCGGTGGCGTATTCGATTATGACAAGGCAAAAAATGTAGTAAAAAATATCAACAACATTCGTCAGGCCCAAGGATTTCAGCCTCTGAAGATGGATGCCTCACTCACAGAGGCCGCCATGCTCCGTGCCGCCGAAATGAAAGGAACTGAAACGATGTCACACACACGTCCCAACGGAGGATATGGGAATATCATCAATCCGTTTTTCGAAGTAGCTACAATCAACTATATTGTCCAACGTGGAGAAAATGCAGCATTTGGGCAAGAAACCGCCGAACAAGTCATGAAAGACTGGATGAACTCACCGGGGCACCGCGACCCCATCCTTAGTAAGGAGTTCACCTGTATGTGTGCAGGTGAGTTCGATGGTTACTGGATACAACTGTTCATGACCCCCAAGTCCAACTCAAAACTTGTTCGTGTAAAGAAGTCTTCACCAAACGTTGAGGAGGTCACCGTACGAGTCAGCCTCACCCGTAACGGTGAGGAGAGCAAGGTGTTGAAAAGAAAGAGACAATAACAGTGAATATACCTGTCGATACAGCTTGTATTTTTACAAACGAATTTTTGAAGCGATTGCAAACCAAATTGGAAGTTGCGCCTGAGCTGTTCGTAGAGACGGCGATAACATCTCCGCTCCCCCGACAAACAGTAACGAAAAAAGTGCAGTAAACCGAACAAAAAGGACTTTTCCACGTAATATTCACGTGTTTTCATGCGTTATATTAATAAATTAAAACCACAAGCGCTATGAAAACGAGAAATTTCTATGGGAATCCTGATTCCCACGAAAAGCCGGAAAGAAAAGTCAGTTTACCTCAACAAAACAAGCCAATAAAAAGGGCATTGGTTCTGTTTGTTACACTCTGCGGATTATTCCTATACAGTTTTGCGCAAAATTTCACGACCCCCATTGCCATAACGCAGATAAAAGACGGTGAAAGAAACTATGGCTTCATTAATCACGATGGTACAGTGTTTGCGGATTTCATATACTACCGAGCTCGAAATTTCTCGGAAGGCCTGGCTGCCATAAGAGATTACGACGGACTGTGGGGATTTATCGACACCAGCGGCAAAAGGGTAATCACCATGCCGAGAGGTGTAAGTGAAGTAGGCGACTTCCACGAAGGACTCTGCTGGTTCCGCGACAGAAGCGAGGATTTGGTGGGGTACATAGACCGTCAAGGGAATGTGGTCCTTGAACCGCAGTGGGGCTTCGCCCAGAATTTTAACGAGGGCCTTGCCGCCGTGGGGAAGGCTAAAACATTGGGAAGTATGCGCAACATAACAGGACTGACCGGTTATATCGACCACAATGGAAAATTGGTCATCTCCGTTGACCAAACACATAACTATAACAACTTTGGTTCCGAAAGTTTCAATTGCCGACGCGCAGTGATTGTAAAATTCGGAACCGTTATCATCATCGACCCAAGCGGGAAAACCATTGTCGAACGTCCCGAATATACCGCCGCAAGTACTTTCTCTGAGGGATTATGCGCCGTAAATGTCGCCACCAACTGGCCATGTGGTCAAGATGACAAACAGCAGGAATGCATATCCAAATGGGGATTTATTGACACTCTAGGGAATATGATCATCGAGCCGCAGTTTGAAAACAAAGCTTCATTCGCAGAAGGAGTATGTGCAGTGGAAACGAGAGATGGAAAATACATTTTTATAGACCACACAGGCAGAAATGTCATGGGAAGACTCTTCGCAAATGCGGAACCCTTCAACGAAGGCATAGCATACGTTGAAGAATTGGATGGCACAAAAGGTTATATCGACCATGCAGGCAAGATGGTTGTGCCCTTACCCGAAGGTTATACGACATCTGGCAGCTCTCATGGCGGCCTGATAGAGATTTCCCAAACGAGAGAGGGAAATGTAACCACTTACTACGCCAAGAAAATGATTAACCACAAAGAAGAGGAAGTGTGGATTAATGAATGGCTGGAATGGAACAGATATAACGAGTAAAATATGTATAGAATCATTGCCATTCATCTTGCTATCTTCCTATGCACTGTAGCAATCTCTGCCACAGCGCAGACAGTGAGTATTAGCGGAGTCATTGACTACAGTGAGTCGAAAGCCATTGTAAGAACCATAAACAAGGTAAGACGGGAAAAAGGGCTGAACACCCTGAAAATGGAGCAAGGACTTACCGATGCCGCCATGTTGCGCGCGGCAGAGTATTCCACCCAACGGCAAGCTTATGAGAAATGGCATAAATTCAATACTGACGATGACAGACCTAACGGAAAAAAATTTACTACCCTGATAGAGGAACATTACGCCATGCCTCAAGGGACCTACTGTGGCGAATGGCTTTTTTGCTTAAAAAACAACCCCAATTGGACATCCGTATATCGTGATTTTAAAGACGAAGACCAATTGGTATTTGAACCATGGACTTCCGTAGGAGCAGCCGTATTCTATCGCGACGACAACACTTATGCTGTCCTGATATTTTCCAAGCATACCAATGCCAATACTGTGATTCCATCCGGGAAATGGAAAATAAAAACACAAGTGAGTACTGTCAGCGGAAAGAAGACCGCATTTCTGACAAAAGAAGAAATCAGCACATACGAATTCACGCAAAAAACAGATATCAGCGGCACTTTCTACTATGACTTTGCCACAGAAGTGGTTCGTTTGGTGAATCACATCCGTGACAGTCTCAGACTTCCCCCCTTGGCAATGGATTCTGTACTGACCGAGTGCGCCATGATCAGATCGGCGGAAATGGCTGCTTATAGAAGCTATGAAATACAAAGAACAAATTTCCGCGAACAGAAAAAGGAATACCCGGTTTATTGGACGACCCATACGCGTCCGAACAATCAAAGGCCGTTCACCATCCTGCCCAGCAAATACGAGGAGTCTTCGCAAGGCGAAAATATCGCATTCGCACACACCACCCCATTAGAAGTAGTGAACGATTGGATGAACTCTCCAGATCACAGGGGAAACATACTGAAGAAAGGATATAAAACGATAGGTGTCGGTGTCTTTATATTTGACGATGTATTTCGCTGGTGCCAACTATTCTCCTCGGTTCCAGGCACAGACAGCTACCAACCTATCGACCATGAAAAAGTCAATGTGCAAATCAGCTTTGACCCCACAGTTGAAAGCAAGGTATTGAGCAAGGAAAAAGTGGAATAAGCCAAATGATGCATTTTTACACATTAATAAATTCAATTTAAAATGAAAACAATAGAAAAATTCATGGACTGGCTCAAACGCCAGAAATTTTGGAAGGTTCTACTGTTAGCATTAGGTTGCGACTTTATATGGTGCTTTACAATAGCTGCCATTTTGTTTTTATCCGGTGCTGAATTCAGTCAACATGTGGCGAAAACAGAAGATTTATTTTTTAATTCATTATTCTTTCTTCCGTTCACAACTTCTAGTGCTTTGCTCGAAGAAATGATATTCCGGTGGGGGCCTATGTTAATTCTCAGTTATACACTCTTATGGATGTATAAGTCGGGGAGATTGTCCAAAGAACGTTTTTTTGAGGTGGAAAAATATGCCATTCTCGCCCTTGCTATCGTTTCCAGCATCGTATTCGGTTGGGTACACGGATCCATATGGAACGTCCTTCTCCAAGGAGTGAGCGGCCTATGCTTCATGCTTATCTATTTAAGGATATTATTTGTTCGCCGTGATAAAGGATTGCGCAACCGATGGCAATTGGTTCCCCTAGCCGAGTCAACATTAACGCATGTCTTATCCAACTTAATATTGATAATCTTATAATTAATAACCATGGAAGAAATCATAAAAATAATTGAAGAATATAAGTCCGCTTTGAATCGGCTCATGAAAGTCAGTCTGAATCAGAAAACTTCAACCGTAATTATCGAGTCAAAAACTTGGATGAGGAAATTTTTGATTATACCACTGTGGATACTGGCAGGACTGTTTTTGTTCATTGCTATAATTTCATTGACCATTGACAATGTTTTAATATCTTTATCAATGAGCTTGCTGTTTACAGCATTAATGCTTTTTATCGATTTTCTATGCATCATTTTCATCCGGAGAATCACTTTCAGGAAAACAATTGACCTTGGAAACGGCAAATTCGAATTCAAAGGGCAATTGAGGAAAAGCCGGACCTTCTCGCTAGACGAATACGAAGGAGCTGAGACATTGCGTACTATCAAGGATTTTCCAGAGGAAGTTGTGGCAAGGTTCAAGACCGACAAAGGCACCATACGTTACAAACTTGCTGATCTGAACACAGGTTATGCCCGCAATATCGAGCCGAACCACGAAGCAATCAGCGCCCTATGGGATGCCCTCATTCAAGCCATGACAAATTTCAAAAAAGGCGATATATCCAGTACAGATAAAGATTATTTGAATTATGTAAAATAACACGTTTATGACATTGAGCATCTACGTAAGTAGATGAATACATAAAACAAAGCCTATACTATTTCTGTACCGCCAACACCACTGGCGAACCTAATTTTTCGAAACTATTATTATTTTCCAAAAGATAATAGTTTCCATGATGACATAGATAATAATGCTGATCGTAATGAACGATTTCCATTTTATCCACATCTAAGCCCTTAATTTGCAACATATTGCCTGAAAAAAGATAGGAAATCCTGTTTTTGATAGGTGTGTTCCATTGTTGCACCTCCATTGTGCTGATAGCGCCATCTTCCGCTGTAATATCTTTAAAATCAGCATTTTTGAAATGCACCTTTACCATTTTCTGAGCCAAAATCTTATCCGTCACAACAATATCTTCATCTGACTGGTCCTCAGACACATAACTAAAATCCACTTCGTCGTAAGTTTCAGGAATCTCGGCAATTTCCACGGAATCTGCGGGTTGTTCCTGCTCTTCCACAACAGAAAGCAAAGGCTCCTTACTGACCACATTCACATATTTCACCACCGTATCCTTGCCCTGCTCGCGATTATAAATATACTTGATAGTTTTGGTAAATGACTTCGACTGACTCTGTATCATGGCAAAACCCACAAATGCCACCGCTGAAATCAGAAAACCCACGATAAGACCTATCGCGAAAAACAGCCACTTCTTTTCCTTTTTTATCTGATTTTCAGTCATTTATGTTAAAAACAAAAATATATTATGCAAAAGACAAAAATAAACAATATTCCTGAAATAAATACCATTAAAATTTTTTTCTTGGTAAAAAAAAAACTGTGCCACATCGTCACAAAAAAAATAAAATCACCTGTATGTGGGAAATTTTGTGTACATTTGCAATTTATATGTTACAAAACATAATGTACATGGAATTTTTTCTTATTTTTGCAGTCGTAAACTGATTACGAAAAATTTCGTAACGAAAAAAATCGTAACATGGAAAACCCATTCAAGTTTGGCACTATCGTTGAGGCAGACTACTTTACCGACAGGATCAAGGAGGTTGCATATATCAAAGAATTCGTCAAAAGTGCCAACCACTTGATTTTAATCAGTCCACGCCGTTTCGGCAAAAGCAGCGTGGTAGCAAAAGCTGTGAAAGAAAGCAAACGCAAGTCCATCACAGTGAATCTGCAGAAGGTCACATCTGTATCGGATTTATCGGCAAAACTGTTGCGCGAACTTTTCAAGATACACCCTCTGAAACGTTTGAAACACCTAATCAAGCATTTCCGTATTATCCCCATGGTGTCAACAAATCCGTTGACAGGATCGATGGATGTGTCTTTTCAACCCGGTGTTGATGAAACCGTTCTGATTGAGGATGTACTGACAATAATTGAAAAATCACATTCAGAAAAAGATCGGATTATTGTAGTACTTGATGAATTTCAGGAAATTCGTGATCTTGCACCAAATCTGGATAAGCAGTTACGCTCTATCATGCAGGAACAGAAGCATATCAATTATATCATGCTTGGAAGCCAGGAAAGCATGATGACGGATATTTTTGAGAATAAAAAGTCGCCATTTTATCATTTTGGTGAACTTAAACGTTTGGGGAAATTACCAAGGGAAGATTTTCATCAGTATTTGTCGAAACGCATGAAAGATGTTTTCCCAAAGGATTGTGATATAATAGCTGACAAAATTTTAGATTACACGGTTTGTCATCCGTATTATTCTCAGCAGCTTGCTGCAAATGTGTGGCAAACAGCTGTGTTGCAAACAAATACCGATGATGCCGTAGCTACCGCTATAGGCTATATTGTATCTTCCCATGGACTAGACTATGAGAGACTATGGATGAACCTGAACAGAACAAACCGTTGGATTCTACAGCGACTGGCTTCTAACAAACCTCTACAGTCAGGCGAGTATAGAACAAGTACAATATATAGTGCGCTGAAACGCCTGCAGAAAGACGGATATGTGATTTATACTGATCGGTACGAACTGGAAGATCCCTTCTTTCGACAATGGATTGTCGAGGAAATGTGAAATATTATGGGAATTTAACTTTGTCATATAACTTATACTTATGCAATATCATTTTATTCATATCATGAAAAAAACAAGTTCAACATTATTTCTTCTCATCTTTCTGATTAGCAGCCTCTTTGCCCAAGAGACCCCTGTGACATGGAATTTCAAGACTGTAAAGGTGAATGATTCGGTGGCTGAATTGCAATTTCAGGCTGCCATCCAGGAAAACTGGCATTTGTATTCGCAAAGCCACAACAACGGAATGGAGATGCCCATTGAGTTCAGCTTCACCGCCGACAAAAGCTATAAACGCATCGGCAAAGTAATGGAACCCAAGCCGATTGTGCATTACGACCCGATGTTTAACGACACTTCCAAATATTTCGTCAACAGTGTCACTTTCAAACAGAAAGTGAAAATCCTGCAGAATGAGCCTTTTACCATCAAAGGCAGACTGTCCGGTCAGTCGTGCATCGACGGACGCTGTGTTGCTCTCGACAAAAAATTCAGCTTCGACATTGAGGGTTTTGACCATGCAGTGGCTACCGCTACTAATGAAGAAGTTACTTCAAAAGACAAAAGCGCAGAGAAAAACAATGAAGAAAGCGTAGAAGAACCTACTGTACAAGAAGTTACCAACACCAGCAACGGTGAACAAGAGGAGTCATTATGGTCGTTTTTCATCGTGGCCTTCTTAGGCGGCCTGGTAGGTTTGCTCATGCCCTGTGTCTTCCCGATGATTCCGATGACCGTTTCTTACTTCATGAAATCGGGCAGCAAGGCCAAGTTCCACGCCCTTATATACGGCTTGTCCATCGTGATAATTTACGTGATTTTCGGCATTATTCTTTCATTGATTTTCGGTCCCGACTTTGCCAACATTCTCAGCACGCACTGGATCCCCAACATCATTTTCGCCATCATTTTCATCATTTTCGCCCTGTCTTTCTTCGGCTATTTTGAGATCACCCTGCCCAGCAGTTGGGTCAACAAATCGGCCAAAATGGAAAACACCGGCGGCCTGATCGGCATCTTTTTCATGGCGCTCACACTGGTATTAGTCTCGTTCTCTTGCACCCTGCCCATTGCCGGTGCGGTGGCCTTGAACTCGGTTGGCGGTTCATTGCTGAAACCCATCATCGGCATGTTGGGTTTCTCCTTAGGTATCGCCATTCCCTTCACACTCTTCGCATTCTTCCCCGGCATGCTGAAGAAAATGCCGAAATCCGGTGGCTGGATGAACACATTGAAAGTAGTGCTGGCCTTTATCGAATTGGCCTTCGCCCTCAAGTTCATCAATGTGCCCGACCAGACTTACCACTGGGGCATCCTTGACCGCGAGGTGTATCTGGCCCTGTGGATTGTGCTCTTCTCTCTCATGGGTTTCTATCTTCTTGGCAAAATCAAATTCCCGCTCGACGATGACATGCCCGTGCAGAAAAGTCCTTTCCGTTTCATGATGGCCATCCTCACTTTTGCCTTTGTGGTTTATATGATTCCCGGCATGTTCGGTGCCCCGCTGAAAGCCATCTCCGGCTGGCTGCCGCCTATGACGACCCAGGATTTCGACATCAACAAGGTGGTGCGCACAGAGGCCGGCAATGCCAGCAACAATACCATTAGCATGGATGAGGCAGTTCTGTATATCGACCAACTGGATTTACCCCATGGCATTCAGGGCTACTTCGACTACGACCAGGCTTTGCGCGTGGCTCAAAAGCTGAACAAGCCCGTATTCATTGATTTCACCGGCCACGGCTGTGTGAACTGCCGAATTGTGGAGAACGCCGTATGGATTGACCCGCAAGTACGGAAAATGTTTGCAGAAGAGTTTGTGGTAGTGGCCCTTTACGTGGATGATAAGAATATTCAGCTTCCTGAAGACCAGCAGCTGGTGGATGAAGACGGCGACCCCATCACCACCTTGGGCGGCAAGAACATGTTCATTCAGAATACCATTTATAAGGAAAACTCCCAGCCCTGCTATTTTATTGTCGATACAGACGGATCGGTATTGGCAGGACCGACCTATTACGAGAAAGATGTCAACAGATATATGGAATTCCTGAAATCCGGCATCAAGGCTTATCAAGAAAAACATCAATAATATACCCTCTGAATAATACCTACTGAAATGAAAGCAAAAAAACTTATACTCGCACTTCTTTCAGGCATATTGCTGTGGCTCTCATGGAATCCCAACGGATTGCCATTTTTGATTTTCTTTGCCTTTGTGCCGTTACTGGTCATCAGCGATTTATTGATCGGTGAAGGACACAAACACTCCTCCGGACGGGCATTCTGCTACAGTTTGATTGCCTTCCTGATCTGGAATGTCGGCACCACCTGGTGGATTTTCAACAGCACAGGCCCCGGTGCCATTGTCACCTTCATCCTCAACAGCAGCTTCATGGCATTTGTCGTGGCCGTATGGCATTTCTGCCGCCGCAAAGGAATTCCCGAATGGCTGCAACCCATCACCCTCATCAGTTTCTGGATGTCATTCGAATTTTTGCACCTCAACTGGGACCTGACCTGGCCATGGCTGAACCTCGGCAATGTTTTCGACAGCTGCGTCCAGTATGTCCAGTGGTACGAATTCACTGGAACTTTTGGTGGAACACTTTGGATTTTGGTATCTAACTTCCTTATTTACTATACTATACGATTTTTCAACACCCAAAGAAAGAAGGCCATTCTTTATGGAATCATCTTTGTTTTGTGGATTGCGGTGCCTATCATTGTTTCTGTGATGATGTATCATCATTACAAAAACAACCTCAAGCATGACAATCCTGTGGAAGCCATTATCGTTCAGCAGAATACGGAAGCTTATGAGGAGCAGTTCCGCATGTCGAACGTGGAGCATACCGTGCGTATTCTTGATGTGGCAGCTCCGTTAGCGACCAAAAACACCCAATTGGTTGTCACTGCGGAATCCTCCATTTCCCATACCATTTCTGCCAACGAGCTGCTCGACAAGAGCTATCCCGCCGACACCTACCTGTATTATGGCTTTACCATACTGGACTCATTGATAGCCCATCGTCCTGATCTGAATTTCATTTTAGGTTTATCCACTTTTGAAACTTTTACAGAAGAACCTGATATTGTGCACCTTAAGCGAGAAGACGGTTTATATCAGGCTGTCCACAACTCTGCCACCTGTTACAACAAATATGGGGTGACCGACCTGTATCACAAGAGCCGTCTGGTTCCTGGTGTGGAGAAAATGCCCTTCCCGAAGATTTTCTTTTTCCTGGAAGATTTAGTGATTAACCTGGGGGGACCGCGCACTTCGTTGAGTCCCGACACCGCGCAACATGCGTTCAATACCACCATCAACGATGGCACGGTCAAGGTGGGCACGGTAATTTGCTATGAATCGGCATACGGCGAGATCTTTTCAGGCTTTGTCAAGGATGGGGCCCAGCTGATGGCGGTCATCACCAACGATGCCTGGTGGGGCGATACCCCCGGCTACAAGCAGCACTTTCTCTTCTCGCGCCTGCGGGCAGTGGAGAGCCGCCGCACCATCCTGCGAGCCTCCAACCCCGGCATCTCCGCCTTCATCGATGAGAGCGGCGACGTGCACCAGGCCACGAAATACAACACCCGGGTGGCCATCAAGCAGAATGTATACCCCAACGACTACCTCACCTTCTACACCCTCCACGGCGACTACTTAGCCCGCATTGCAGTGGTATTTGCCGCCATCTGCCTGCTATGGACACTGCTGCTGTGGGGAATCAAGCTGTTTCACAAGAAACAGGTTATAGAGGTTAGTGATTAGAATTCAAAATTCAAAATTCAAAATTCAGAATCCAATTCCCCTTCTTTTAGATTCGACGAATGAGCGAGTGCAAATTCATAGTTTACTTTGAGTATGCCGAGCGAAGAGGAGAAGAAGACGAAGTCTTCAAGGGGTGGCCGAAGGCCGGGGTAGTTTAGTTCTTAACTCTTAATTCTTAGTTCTTAATTCTTATGAAAAATTTCCTCCTCACCATCTTCCTCCTCCTCGCCACTACAATTCTGGCTTCCTCCCAAATCATCGTCGGGGCGGAGCGAACCGATTTGTATTTCGACCAGCTGGAAGGCAAGAAAATCGCTGTTTGTGGCAACCAGTCCTCAAGAGTGGGTTCACAGCATTTGGTGGACACACTGGTGGCTTCAGGCTTCAATGTGGTGACAATTTTCTGTCCTGAGCACGGTTTCCGAGGCGATGCCGAGGCGGGCGCGCATATCAGCTCCACCGTGGATGCCAAAACCGGCATTCCCATCGTCTCCTTATATGGCAAAAACAAGAAACCCGACCTTAGTCAGAGCGATATCGATTTGATAATCTTCGACATACAAGATGTCGGCTGCCGTTTTTACACTTATATCTCTACTTTGCACTACGTGATGGAAGCCGCTGCCGAGCACCAGGTGGAAGTCATGATTCTGGATCGTCCCAACCCCAACGGCTACTTTGTGGATGGACCTGTTTTGGACACCAATTACCGTTCGTTTGTAGGCATGCACCCCATTCCCGTGGTGCACGGCATGACCATTGGCGAGTACGGACGCATGATCAATGGCGAAGGCTGGTTAGCCAAAGGCATCCATTGCAAGCTGCAGGTGGTGCCGATGGACAACTACGACCACAACACCCGCTATGTACTGCCCATCGCTCCGTCTCCCAACCTGCAAACCCCCGAAGCCATCTATCTCTACCCGTCCCTCTGCCTTTTCGAGGGAACACCCATCAGCATCGGCAGGGGCACTGACATACCGTTTCAGGTATATGGACATCCGCAGCTTACTGCTGGTGACTATTATTTCACGCCCAGACCCATCAAAGGGGTGTCGGAAAATCCGCCCCAAAACGGACAGAAATGCCGCGGTTACAACTTAAGCGACTATGCCACAGCGAATTTACAAGGAAGCAACAGTTTCAATATACAATATCTTATTGAAGCCTATACGCACTTCCCTGACAAAGCGAAATTCTTCAATGCCAATCTCTTTTTCGACAAATTAGCCGGCACCAACCAACTGCGCAAGGACATCATCGCGGGCAAGAGCGAGGAGGACATCCAAGCCTCATGGCAGCCGAAGTTGCAGAAATTCAAAGAGATAAGACAGCAGTATTTATTATATCCTGATTTTGAATAATGATAGAATACCTCCTCACTCCAGACCAAAACATATTTCTGTTTCTCAACGGAATGCACAGTTCATGGGCGGATGTATTCTTCTATTGGGTCTCCAACCGCTTTATATGGATACCATTTTATGCTGTTTTAGCATTTTTTTTGATTAAGAAATGGCGAAAGAAATCCATTCCCATCTTCATTGCGCTGACACTTTGCATTTTCCTGACTGACCAAAGTTGCAACCTCATCAAACATAGTGTACAGCGACCCCGTCCCAGTCACGACCCCGTGCTGAGCGAGCAGGTGCATCTGGTAGCCAAGCCCGACGGCACGCTATACAAGGGTGGTCCGTATGGTTTTCCTTCCTCGCACGCCGCCAACTCCATGGCATTGGCTTTATGGGTCATTCTTTATCTGGGAGAAAAGCGCAAATGGCTCATTATAGGAATGTTATGCTGGGTACTATTGTTGAGCTATAGCCGTATATATCTGGGGGTACACTACCCCAGCGACCTCCTAGTGGGCTGGATACTGGGAGCCTGCTGGGCGCTTGTGCTTTGGAGAGGAGAACAGTGGTTTCAGAATTCAAAATTCAAAATTCAGAATTCATGATTTCATACGCAATATAATCGATACAGAAAAAATTTCATTTTCTGAGCAACATTTTTTCGGTTTTTACGTCTTATGAAAAGACAATTTAAAAAATTTATAGTATCTTTGCATTTTAAAATATAAGAAATATGCGCAGAATTCTTTTTCTAAGCCTTTTATTAACAATATTATGTTTTGCGGGAATGGCTCAACCCTGCAATCCCCAGTCCACCGCCAACGGTTCACCGTGTTCTCAACAAACACCGGCCACTCCTTTCTGTGCTGACGAAAACCCCTACGGTATAACATATCCTTCCAGTACCAACAGTCCGAATTCCTCTCCTTTCACGGGAAGCAATCAAGTGAACTGTTGTTACACGACACCCAATCCCGCATGGTATTATTTTCAGATTGACCAAGCAGGCTCACTGACCATTCACATAGAGCAACATAGTTTATCAGGCGGAACCCTGGATGTGGATTTTGTGTGTTGGGGGCCATTCACCGCCGCCAGCCAGGCCGATTTCACCAACAGTCTGTGTTGCGGCCAATACAATGTCAATGACAATACCGTTGTGGATTGTAGTTATAGCTCAAGTTGGACAGAAGATTGCGTGCTTGGCAATGTTCAAGCCGGCCAATGGTATCTATTATTATTGACAAACTATAGCAACCAGCCTGGCACCATCAATTTCAATGCCACAACAAGTTCTACTGCCACTACCAACTGTGATCTGCTGAACTCCGGCGACTCCAACTCCCCCATTTGTGAGGGACAGACCTTGGAATTGTATGTTACAGCTCCTGTAAGCGGTGCAACCTACAACTGGACTGGCCCCAACGGTTTCTCCCAGTCCACAACCAACACCACCCTGCAAGTACCTAACGCCACCGCCAACATGTCAGGCGAATACCAGATGACGATGACCGGTATCAGTCAGAACTCCAATACCGCCATCGTTGATGTGCTTATCACCCCCAGACCCAGACCTGAGATTATTGCGGAAAGAGAGTCTCTTTGTGAAGGCGAGAGCACGCAGTTAAGTATTAACAGCAACTATGAAATTTTCTGGTCTGCCTTAACATTTTCCGGCAATTACTCCTCCGTAGCCGAATATGTGAACACCGTGACCGTTAGTCCCACGGAATCTACCCACTATATTTTAAAAATTGACAACGACGGTTGTATCGGCCGTGATACCATTGACATTATCGTCAACCCAAATCCCGTAATTGGAATTACGGTTACCGACCCCAGCTTATGTTATGGCGATGGCGCCAGTATTACCGCCACTGGCGGCGCGTACTACAACTGGTCTAATGGCAGCACCAGCAGTACTATTCATGTTACCCCAAATCAAACCACTACATATACCCTTGAGGTTAAGACAGAGGCATTATGCAGTGGCGACACTTCCGTAGAAATCATTGTTTATCCCGAACTCCATAGTTCATACAGTGTACAACATTCATACTGCGGACAAGCGACAGGTGAGATCACCATGACGGCCACAGGAGGTATGGGACAATACACGTTCACAGCTCCGGGTGCCAATTTTAACGACAATGTGGCCAGCAATCTTCATGCAGGTACCTATTCCATAACAATCACCGACAGTGTTGGATGCCATATATCACAGGTAGCAGAAATCTCCATCATACCTGGACCATCCCCCTGTTTTATCTTCGCTACAAGCGATGACATCAACATGGTCATCACCAACTGTACCCAGGGTAACAACACCTATTTCTGGGATTTCGGCGACGGTGTCACCTCTACGGAAACCCATCCGGCTCACGAATACATGGATCCCGGACGATACAGTGTCAATATGATTGTTTCCGATGAACACAACTGCATCGACTCACTGCGTCAGGACTACGTCATCAATGGACCCGTATATATTGCCAATGCTTTCACCCCCAATGGAGACGGTATCAACGATGAAATATGCCTTATTGGCAAAACCGTTCAAAACCAAGAATTTTTCTGGGCTATCTATGACCGCCACGGCAGTTTGGTATTCAGCACTACCAATCCTGAAATCTGTTGGGACGGCACCCTGCCCAAGGGCAAGAATGCAAGTTCCGGTGTGTATGTCTATCGTATTAAATACAGAGACGTTAACGGAAACTACTTCGAACGAGATGGCAATATTACGCTAATCAGATAACAATTAACAATTAACAGTTAAGATATTACAAGAAGAGATATTCTTAATTCTTAATTCTAAGTTCTTAATTCTTAATTCTTAGTTTTTAATCTGTTCCCCTCTCAATAGCAAAACGTTGCCTTTTACTGAATTAGGATTACCTTCCATATCCCGATAGACAATTCTGTACGCATACGTCCCTTGTGGAGCAAATCTACCGTTGATGCGGCCATCCCAGCCGTTGTCCGGATGATGGCTTACAAAAACCAGCTCTCCCCAGCGGTCATACACCAACATCTCATAACGATCTTCCGAAATAGAGTTTCCGATAGGTTTGAATACTCTATTTTCCGCAATATCACTCTCAGGAATAAAGGCCGAAGGCAAGTACATAGTGGGCACCTCACGAATCACATAGGTCAATAAAAGGGAGTCCATGCAGTTATTTTCATCCACCACCGTCAGAACCACAGGATATTGTCCGGGATTGTCATATCGATGAAGCGGCTGCCATTCATCTGAATTCTGTCCATCCCCGAAGGTCCAGCTCCAATGCAGCAGATTGTCAGGATCGGTACAATTTATCAAAGTCACGTGTTTTTCGTTGGTAGTGCTGAAATAAAAACATGCCTCTGGTCCAGGGATATCATGCACGCTGAAATACAGGGACAAACTGCACCCATTGCTATCCGCAATCGCCACGTGATACTGGCCTGCCTGAACATGCTCCGCCACATTGGTTTCGCTCTCAATGGGTGCATCCCAAAGGTAGCTGAATTGTCCGAATCCTCCGTATGCCGCCACTTCAACAGCACCATCAGACATTCCACAATGAGCATCCACCACTTGCACCAGACTCACCTGATGAATAATATTGTCGATTGTAAATTCAGCATCATCCGGACAACCAATACTGTCAATCACCATTAAATGATAATACCCTGGCGACAAATGGTCAAGCTGTGCAGTAACGCTATCCGGCAAATAAACATAACGGTACGGCTGTGTACCCCCCGACACTTCAATTTTGACCTGGCCATTATGCTGATTACAAGTGGCATCCAATACGGAAGTCAATAGCAATTCCGGCTTCGAATTCACTTTCAGATGCAACGTGTCGGTACAGGGGCAGTTATGTTGGTCATTGTATGCATAGTAATAATCACCGCTGACATCATATTGCGTTCCGTGCCAAGTGTAAGGCTCGCAAACAATTACCCGTTCAACGTTCGGAAACGAATGATACACCGTCAAATGCAAGGTATCCACTTGCATACAGCCATGTTCGTCGGTCAAAGCATGCAGAAAAGTGCCACTTTGGGTATAAGTCTGGCCATTCCATTCGTACGACTCGCAAACGCTCCGAGTTTCCACCTGATGTGCAGGCCTGTTGATAGTCAGACGCAGAGTATCCACTTGCCAGCAACCATTATCATCAGTATGACCATAAGTATATTCGCCCGACTCGGTATAAGTAATACCATTCCACTCATACGAATCGCAAGACTGCGCACTCATGGAAGAAGGCGAAGCATGATGCAAGGATAACAAAAGGGTATCTGAATACGGACAGCCATGCGCATCGATGGCAGAAAAAGTATATATGCCTCCTTCCGTATAATGATTCCCATGCCAGTCATAATAGGAGCACGTGTCTTTTGTAAGATACTCATGATCAGCATGATATATCGTAAGATGCAAATGAACCATACTATCGCAAAGATTAGAGGCTATATATATCTGCGTAGGGGTAGTGGTACTTTCCGTATAGGTCTGGCCGTTGACCCAGGTATAGCTTTCGCAGCTTTCCACCATCTGGGTGGTTTCATAGCTATCTCTGATGATCAAATACAAGGTATCCACCCGATAACTGCCATTACCATGGGGATGGTAATAAGTACCCGATACGGTGTAAACACTGTCATTCAGAGTCCAGTGGTAATACTCACAAGTATCCACCCTAAAGGACAAATCCGGTGCCATGGTGAGCCGCAACGTATCCACAGAAGGGCAGTTTCCACTGTTATTCACGTGTGTGTACGTTCCACTACTAGTATAGACAGAGTCGTGCCAGCTGAAACCGTCGGTATAAACTGTCGTATCAAGCACCTCTGATGGAGGAGGATAATTCACTGTCACAAAATGTATTGCGGTGGCAGTACACTGGTAACTATTGGTCACCATCACCTGATACACGCCCGTAGCGGTTGGGTGCACCCATATTGTTCTGGTTGTGGCACCCGTATTCCACAAATACTGTGAAGCATTTCCCGCAGTCAACAAAACGCTATCTCCGAGACAAATCTGTTCAGCGCCCGAGATGGATGCCGTAGGCAGGGAACGCACCGTCACGGTTTTAGTCGCCGTATTTGTACAACCCTCTGAACTTGTGGCCACAACACGATAGATTGTAGTCGTTTGGGGAGCTACCAGAACCGAATCACCCGTAGCGATATCGGTATAAGTAGTACTGTTCACCCGTTGGGCCCACTGATAAGTAAGTGCTCCGGTAGCGCGAAGAACTGCCGTATCTCCTTTGCAAATCACGGCATTAGCTGGATTTGTGGTAATGCTGACGGTAGGTTTTGGACGGACAACAATGGTATGTGAAGCGGTGGCGGAGCAACCGCCGGTAGTAGCTGTAACCGTATAAGTGGTGGTGGTAGTGGGTGATACCACCCTGTTGGATGGAACGGTAGGCGACCATGTATAGGAGGCAGCCCCCGAAACCTGCAGCGTAGTATTGCTGCCTTGGCAGATGGTATCCACCGATGCGGACAAGCTTACCTGTGGAATAGCGGTAACGACCACATCAATATGCGTGGGGTCCACCGTGACGCCAACCCCTGTCAACTGCAGGTTGTATGTTCCTGAATTACTGGCAGACACATTAGGAATGCTTACTGTCGGAATGGTAGTCGAGGCCGCCCAGCCATTCGGCCCTGACCAATTGTATGTGGCTCCGGTTTGTGGGTTGGTACAGGTCAGCACCAGAGTATCGCCCTCACACAACGGAGCATTAGATGTCACAGGGGCCAACAGTCCGCAGTTAGTAGTAGCTTGTCCGCCTCCATACGAACTTGTCGATTGAGAGGTAAAACCAAAATAGCCTGAACTGGAACTATAATTACATACTAATAGCAGATACCATTGTCCCTGTTGGGCATTGGGGATATAACACCATTCGGTAGATTGATAATTATAACTGCAATCTATCAGGTTTCCTTCGGGGTAGCCACCCCATGTAGGAGGATTGCTTCCTGCATCTGGCGTGGAATGATTACCATTATTAGGTCTGTGACTATCATTATCTATATCATTAAGCATATAATATCCGCAACATAGTTTTTCAATAAAATCCTCCTGGCTCTGCGCCTCAAAAGGACCCCAGCAAGCAAAATCGATATCTCTACCCGAAGAATTTGGATCAGGCTGACCATTGGGGAGGACTCCTGCCCGCTGTTCTATGTATATCAATAAATCACCTGGATTTTCTATCTGCATGTAAAACCAGCTTGGTCTGGGGGAAGAGCCTAAACATGCGTATCCGCTGCTACCCAAAAAAGACGATGCGTTATGAGAACCTGTCACGGAAGGATAGGCCACATTAAAATCATTATCTTCAGTACAGAACGAGTGGATGCCATTAGGAGCGCAAGGAGAACCATTGGCTGTAGATTGCGGTATACAACCTACCGGGTAGTTTGGACATTCAACACAAGTGACTGTAGCACTCCAACCTGAATAATTGGTAGCGTCATCAGAATAAAAGAAAAAAGTCAAAGAACCTGAAATGGATGAAATTGTTCCGATAGACGTATTACCAGAAAATTCACCCACTAACTGACTTCCATCATATATGTACAGATAATCATAAGATGATTCAGTATTAAAAGAACTAAAAGTGACCTCCACACACATATCTGGATTCGATGAGACATAGGTGCGAATAAAATTTGAATTGTTCGGGTAAGGTCCATTGGCTCCACCCGGATCATAGAAATTGACAGTCTGAGGACATGTAAGCGTAACTATCCCATTGCCAGAAGACGAAGAAGAACAAGACACACAAGTAATAGTAGCAGACCAACCTGATTTATTGACAGATTGATCCGATTGGAAGATAAAAGTCAAAGTTCCGGAAGAAGCGGTGATCGTCCCAGGGGAACTGCTGCCAGAATATTTATTAACCAACTGATTCCCATCAAAAACATAGAGATAATCGTAACCTGATTCTGTATTAAAAGAATTAAAACTCACCTGCAAACACATGTTTGGAGTTGATGAGACAAAGGTTTGAACATAATTCGAATTATTGGGATAATTTCCACTAGCTCCACCTGGATCATAGAAATGTATGGTTTGTGGACAGGATAGCGTGATGGTTCCCTCGCCCTGCCCCATAACAATGGTGTTCTGCCCTTGCAGGGAGTACAAGCACAAAAAGAGGGAGACTAGTAAGACCAACCGTTTCATTTGTCCACAATTAGCATAAGTTTGCAAATATACAAATTATCCCGATATTATGGGTTATTTTTCATAAAAAAAGAGATGCGAACAAACGCATCTCTTTTTTTATAATTGTCAACTGTCAATTATCAATTATTTCTGCGGCATGTATGGAAAGTCCGTGCCAGGGAAATAGGACTGGCTGCCCAATTGCTCTTCGATACGGAGCAGCTGGTTGTACTTGCAGATACGGTCGGTACGGCTGGCCGAACCGGTCTTGATCTGACCTGTACCCAGTGCTACTGCCAAGTCGGCGATGGTAGTGTCTTCGGTCTCGCCGGAGCGGTGTGACATCACAGCAGTGTAACCATTCTTGTGAGCCATGTTCACGGCGTTGATGGTTTCGGTCAGGCTACCAATCTGATTCACTTTAATCAAGATGGAGTTAGCTACGCCCTTCTCGATACCCTGGGCCAGACGTTCTACATTGGTCACGAAGAGGTCGTCGCCCACCAGCTGGATTTTGTCGCCCAACTTGTCGGTCATCATGCGCCAACCGTCCCAGTCATCTTCGGCCATACCGTCTTCGATGGAAACGATAGGATATTTTTCGGTCCAGTCCACCCAGAAATTCACCATCTCTTCCGGAGTCAATTTGGCACCGGTAGATTTTTTCAGATGGTAAACATTCTCTTCAGGAATATAATATTCTGAAGAAGCGGGGTCGAGGGCGATGCACACATCCTCACCGGGTTTGTAGCCGGCATTCTTGATGGCCTGCAGAATCACCTCGATAGCCTCTTCGTTGGATTTCAGGTTGGGAGCAAAACCGCCTTCATCGCCCACATTGGTGGAATAACCTTGGGCTTTCAGCACTTTCTTCAGATTGTGGAAAACTTCGGCACCCATGCGCAAAGCGTTTTCAAATGTATCGGCACCCACGGGCATAATCATAAATTCCTGGAAATCAATACAGTTGTCGGCATGAGAACCACCGTTCAGGATGTTCATCATCGGCACGGGCAGTGTGTTGCAAGTGCAACCACCCACATAGCGGTACAGCGGCATACCAGCCTCTTGGGCAGCGGCCTTGGCGCAAGCCAAAGAAACGCCCAAAATGGCGTTGGCACCCAGTTTTGACTTGTTGGGAGTGCCGTCGATTTCAATCATGCGGGCATCAATCTCGCTCTGATTTTCAACATACATACCCTTCAGCTCTTCGGCCAAGATTTTGTTCACATTCTGCACGGCTTTTCTCACGCCCTTGCCCATATATTCGTTTTCATCGCCATCGCGCAACTCGCAAGCTTCGTGTACACCGGTGGAGGCACCTGACGGAACAGCGGCTCTGCCCATGGCGCCAGCAGCGGTATAAACATCAACTTCAACAGTAGGATTTCCTCTTGAGTCGAGAATCTGACGACCCACAATACCAATAATTTCGCTCATAATTATACGTTTTTAAGTGTTTTAATTTTAAAGTTTGCAAAGATACACTTTTTTTCAATTAGCAAATTAGTTAATGTGCAAATTAGCAAATGATTTTAATGTGCCAATGAGACAATGTGCTAATGTGCCAATTATTTTGGGGAGTCTCACTGCGTTCGCGGGGAGTGACGCACTGAATGCGTCAATGGGGAGTCTCGCACTACGTGCTCGAGGGGAGTTCGTTTCCGCACCGCATGTCGGCATGACCTCCGCACGAAGGAAGTATGGAGGCAACTGCGTCTCGCAGTTGCATTTGCTCAACGAATATGGGAAACGAATACTCACTTGCGTTGTATTTGTGCATATACACAATACATCAAGTGGGGTTTATTCAATTACCTTATCTTGTTTATGTATCAAGGGAGTCCAAGCCCAACCATCAGGGATGAGGCAAATTGGATGGCTCCACTTTTTTTCGTTTAGTTTAATTTCCTTCGGGCCGAGGACAACAATTAATGCCTATGGAACATTCAGAGCATGGCTTCCTTGCAACTATGAAACTGGGGAACCCCTATCTACCAATATTTACGTAAACACTTGGGAAGAATTTGAAAAACTAATGTTGGAAGGAGGTGAAAAATGAAAAAGATATTGAAACTATTTGCAATACTGTTTTGTTTAACATCCATTACAGTATGCAATCTATCCTGTGAAAGCGAATCACAAAAACAAGCTAAATCAGCTGCACAACAAGAAACAGAAAAACAAGAAGAAAAGCCTGATGAATTTAAAAATAAGATTTACAACCTTAAAGATGGTGATGGAAGCTCATGGACACTTCATATTAACTCTGATAAAACTGCCACACTATCAAATCACCGTTATGATTTCTATGCATCATGGTATGAGTATGGGAATGGTGTGATTCAATTAGATTTTAGCCCTGGCATTCGACTAATGGATGTCACCAAAAGCATTGCTCCTCAGGATAACAGTATTCTTCTTTATTCAGAAAGTATCAATCCAGCTATACGTGATGGCTATTTTTATTTTAATTCAGATGATGCTTTTTCTAAATTTCTACCAAGCCCTGCAGTTCTGACGGACTGCGAAAAGCAGCTGGAAGAAATTTTTTTGAAAAGAGGATGTATATTTATTTTTTTGTATTTTTGCATCGTGAAAAGCTATTGGAGTGTAAGCGTATTGCATTGCAGAAGGCACAAAGAGCTAAATCTTTATAGGGGTTCGCTCCCTTTTCCAAATAAGCTTTTTCTTATTTATAACAGCTGTTCTTATGGGAATGGCTGTTTTTATTTCCCAGAACTTCTTTCTTTCATTGTAATTTAACCCGATAATAGCAGTATATGTGCTATTTTCATTAATTACATTGGCAAGATAATATGTTCCATCTTTTGCCTCCCTTATTTCATTGTATCCGTTAACTACCACCCGAATAAAATCCAAGGCGGTGAATCCAAGTTTATCAAGCTCTTTTTTATGTTTTCCAGCAACATGTTTAATGTGATTTTTACTAATTTTAATATCTGCTGATGGTATATGAGCTTCTTTAGCCCTTGTCATACTTATCCTACCGATTTTGATATATTCTGTCATTTTGCAAAATTACAATAACCAGAATAGAAAATCAAGGGTGAAATCAATATTAATTGACTAAAAATCAATGCTATAAGAAATTGCACTTTTCGCTCAAAAAGTGAACATATTTGTGCAAGAAAATGCAGAAATGGGGGGAAGTGCATAGTCTGACACTATCGGAATTTTCAGAATGGCAGCTGAAATTTTGGAAGTTTCAGCTGTGTTTTTTACCACCCTCGGCTATAACCACACCCTTCCGCGGTGGCCTTGCCCAGTGCTTCGGGGCACACGACATCCGCACCGCAGGAGAGGTACATGTCACACTCATCACCCCAGACTCACGTCTGGGGTTAATAAGATAATGCCTCTTCGAGGCACAAGTGGTACGGCTTCGCCGTGATGTATATTTCACTACCCCGGCCTTCGGCCACCCGCTGGGGGCTGCGCTCCCTTTCTCCTCCTCGCTCGGCATAAATCAAGCAAGCTTGGCTCTGCTCTTGCTCATTCGTCGATTCTTAAAGAAGGGGAATTTATTTCCTCATCACTTGCTCTACCAAGCCCTGCAGTCCTGACTGACTGCATACCCACGAGGCAGACTCTTGCCTTGGCGATGTGTGCGTAGGCCATGCCGACATGCGGTGCGGAACTATACTCCCCTCGAGGGCGTAGCACGAGACTCCCCTCGAACGAAGTGAGACTCCCCTTGAGCATGAAATGCGAAACTCCCCTTGAGGGCATCGCCCGAAACTCCCCCAAAATAATTTGCACATTTGCCAATTAACTAATTTGCTAATTGAAAAATTGCGTATCTTTGCAACGCAAAACCGAGAAGCGGATTTATCTTCTTCAAAGTAAGCAGACTTATCAATAAACATCTAATCCAAAGGAAGTTACTAATGGAAAAGAGAATAGGAACAGTCAGTATCCTGATTTCAGACACCAACGTTGTACCCGAAGTGAACCGGATTTTATCCGATTTTGGCGCTATGATTATCGCCCGCCAAGGCGTACCCATGCACCAACATGGCTTCAACATCATTACTTTGATTATCGAAGGTACCACCGATGAGCTCAGCAGCCTCACCGGCAAACTAGGGCGCTTGCAGGGTGTGGAAGTGAAGTCGATGCTGGCGAAAAACAGAACACAAGTTACAGGGGACAGGTTACAAGGGCAGGAAATTAAGAATTAAGAATTTAGAATTAAGAATTTAGAACTAAGAACAATTCAACAGTTAAACAATTCAACTTTCTTAACTCTTAATTCTTAGTTTTTAATTATAACACTACCCCGCCCTTCGGGCACCCCTTCTAATAGAAGGGGAATTAGGACTTCAACAAATAAACAACTAAACAACTAAACAACTAAACATAAAAAAACTATGGATGCATCAAAGAAATTCAAAAACTTCATCGACAGGGAGAAACTGTATGGTTTGATTGAAGGAGCAGCGCCCACAGAGGCCGAACTTCAGCAGATTCTGAACAAGGCCTTGGAACTGAAAGGACTTGGCCTGGAAGATGTTGCCGCCCTATTGAGAGTGAAAGACCATGACCAGATTTACGAGATCATGGAGACCGCCAAGAAGGTGAAACAGGACATCTACGGCAAGCGTCTGGTGCTCTTTGCCCCCGTCTATACAGGTAACAAGTGCGTCAACAACTGCGTGTACTGCAGCTTCCGCCGCGACAACCACCTCATCAAGCGCAAAATCCTGAACATGGACGAAATTGCCACCGAGGTGAAGACCCTGCTGCGTGACGGCCACAAACGTATCCTGCTGATCTGCGGCGAAACCCCCGCCAACGACATCAACTACATCTGCGAGGCTATCAGAACCACTTACGCTGTAAGAGAAAACGGTCAGTATGTGCGCCGTATCAACGTGGAATTAGCTCCCATGTCCGTAGAGGATTTCCGCAGACTGAAAGCGGAGAAAATCGGCACCTACGTATGCTTCCAGGAGACCTACGACCCCATTCTTTACAAAGAATACCATCCAGCTGGCTCTCCCAAGGCCGACTACGAGAACCGTCTGTTGGTGATGGACCGCGCCATGGAAGGCGGTATCGACGATGTAGGTTTGGGCGTGTTGTTCGGTTTGGCCGACTACCGCTTCGAAATCTTAGCTTTGATGGAACATGCGCACCACTTGGAAGAAGCTTTCGGCTGTGGCCCGCACACCATCAGCTTCCCGCGCATCGAACCCGCCGAAGGTGCTCCGCTTCCTGACAATATCCCGCACAAAGTCAGCGACGACGACTTCAAGAAAATCATCGCCATCATCCGTATCGCCCTGCCATACACCGGTATCATCCTGAGTACCAGAGAGAACGATGATATGAGAACCGAGCTGTTCAACTATGGTATCAGCCAGATTTCCGCCGGCTCGAGAACTAACCCCGGCGCTTACGCTTCCGAAGAGGAACACACCGGCAGCCAGTTCCAGTTAGGCGACCACAGAACCCTTGATGAAGTTGTTTCCGGCATGATTGATTCAGGCTACATTCCCTCGTTCTGCACCGGATGCTACCGCAAGGGCCGTGTCGGCCACGACTTCATGGACCTTGCCAAACCCGGCTTGATCAAGGAGTTCTGCATGCCCAACGCCTTATTCACCTTCCGCGAATACCTCAACGATTTCGCTTCTCCTGAAACCAAAGAGAAAGGCTACAAACTGATGAAGGAACTCATCGCCGGCGTGGAGAAACCCACCCTGAAAAAGACCATCGAGACCAATGTGGCCAAGATCGACGAGGGCGAACGCGACATCTATTTATAATCGGAACCTTATTGTAATTTGACATTTTTGAAAAGCGCACGTTCCTCATGTTCGTGCGTTTTTTCATTAGATGATTTCAATTGATATTGATCTCCTGCGGAGAAGATATTATACGGAATATAACCTCAACTACGGATTCCGTGAGAGAATTAAATGATTTCTATCGAAGAATCCTCTACCCAGCCTTTCTCTCCGTTAGGTAACTTGATCTCCACCCAGGTGCCCACACGGTCGGTCACAGCCACCTTCAAGCCCTCGTGAATCACAAACAAGCTGACTCCCGACTCATTCGGAGTGCCCTTGGCATTCACCACCGACTGCATCACAATGGCTTCCGGTTGCTGGATATAACGCTTGGACTCCTTGGAGGCAAAAATCAAGGAAAAAACGGCTATTAACAAGAAAATAACGGCCAATATAACCGCTGTCACACTGAGCCAGCGGCGACGGGAAACAATCATCAACGCGATTGAAAGGGCAAAAACAGCCCCGAAAACCACGGCCATCACAGCCCAAGCGGTAGCGGTCATGCTTTGGGACAAGCCATTCCACCAGCGCACGATAAACAACTCTGGCAGCACCTCTATCTTATCGGTAATCTGCAAGTTAGCGTAAGCAATATTGTGCTTGATATCCTCGTTGGAAGGGTCGAGGCGCAAGGCCCGCTCATACCATAACAAAGCCTCCGGAGTCTGCTTGGCCTTGAAATAGGCATTTCCCAAATTATAGTACAATATGGCACCTTCATTTCCATGCTGGATAATCTCCTGATAACAGTCTATCGCCAAGTCATAATCACCATTCTGATAGGCTGTGTTTCCCTGCTGCATCAAGGAATCATCTGCCGACGCGAAAGCAGAGATGGCAATCGAAAAAATCGCAATAATAGCAACTATCTTTCTCATAATCAATCTTTTATTATCTACGTTCGATTTTAGTCATAAAATCATGTGCTCGCTGGTACATCTCGTTCATCATCTGCGAACTGTCGCCGGGAGCAAAACGCGCGAACTCACACTGGTTCAGCGTTTCCAGGAACTCCTTCACCGATTCCTCATCCACCTGTTTCTCCTTCAGTTTCTCCTCCACGGTATCCATTGACAACTGTGACAACGGAATATGGAACTTGTCGCTCATATAGCCCCACAGCACCTGTGAAATCTCCACATAAAACGCGGCATTCAACAGCTGACCGGCTTTTTTCAGACGCTTGCGGGCCACCTTGTTGGCACGTTTGTCTTTCATCAAAGTGACATTCTGCTTGGTCTCCATGGTTTTCCGCCATACAATAATAAAAATAATCAACAAGAGTATAGGCAGAATCATGCCCACATAGAACCACGACGAACCAAAGAACTCGCTCCGTTTAGGATGGAAGGCGTTGCCATTGGTTTTGATGAAACGGATGTCTTTTGACAAGAATTTAATATCCTTCTGATTTGAAGATAAAGTAGTTACACCACCGCCCTTGCCTTTTTCCACCTTCATTTTATAGGAATCGCCACTCAAGGTTTTATAGCTATGCGATTTCAAATCGAAATAAGAGAAAGAGGCGGCAGGAATAGTAAAATCACCCGCTTCGCGCGGAATAATAATGTATTCGAAAGTACGGCTACCCGTCACGGTATTGCCACGAGTGTTGATATTGTCGGTGATTTTCGGGTCTGTGACATCAAAATCCGACGGGAATTCGATAATGGGAGCCTCCACATGCTGCAAATTACCCGTACCGCTGATGGTGATGGTCAGATTAGCAGCATCATTGGTTTTCAACTCATTACGGCTCAGTTTGGAAGTCATGGTAAAATTACCAGCCAATCCGCCAAAGTCCTCAGGCTTGCCATTTTCAGGCAAGGCCTTACAATTCAATACCACGCTGTTGGATTTCAAATCCAGTTCATAATCCTGCGCATACTGGCGACCTCCAAAAAACATATCGAAAGGATCATTCGTCTGCTGTGTGTAAATGACGCGTGCCATGAACCCGATTTCAAAAGGTGTCACCGTAATCTTTCCGGATTTCTGCGGAAAGACGGCCGTACGACGTACCTCAAACACCGTAAATTTCTTTCCATCAATAACTTCAGTAGAACGAGGCGCTTCTGCATCAGGATTACCCAAGGTATAAGACCAAAGTCCGCTTTGGGTAGGCGCGTTGACAGATGTCACCTGATAACCGCCGTTGACACTGGGCCCCACATACAACTTATGAGTAATGATGACCTGCTCACCCACGTAAGGATTGCTGTTGGAACAATAGGCTTTCACAAAAACATCACGCTTGTCAAAGCCTTGTGACTGCTGGGCACGCTGCTGAGACTGTCCTCTTCCGCCAGCACCACCCGATGAGCCTCCGCCATTACCAGCACCTTCCACCACATTGATGGTCACAGCATTTGACTTCACCTGATTTCCGTTAACCGAAAAAACCATTCCTGGGATTGTAAATTGTCCCTCTTTCTTGGCAGCCAAAGTATAGGTAAAGGTATAGGATGATGATTGGGTCATTTGTCCATTCACGATGCTAATAGAGGACGACGAGCCCTGGCTGGGACCATTCAGCACATCAAAATTGCTGAAACTGGTGCTGACAATCTTCGAAGGTTTCTCATTCAGGACCACCTGATAGCGAAACGCCTGCCCCACTCCGACCTCGGAAGGAGCCTTGGCGGTGCAGGAAACCTGGGCATCCAAAGAAATGCAACATATTATGAATAAGAAAGTTATAAATATCTTGAAGGATACAAAAAATCGTTTCATAAATATATACCTTAATTCATGCTGAATAACGATGCAAAAATACAAAAATTGTGCCGTATGAATAAAAAAAACGTTTAAATTTGCCTCATCACAACGAAAAAACCAACCCTTTAAAAATCAACCTCTTATGAATTCAGACGTAGCTTTAGTTTCCGGTGGAGCCAACCGCGCGTTAGCCGAACGCATTGCCGAGCATTTGGATATGCAACTGTTATCCGTTGATATTCCGCACTTTAAGGATGGAGAAATCCAGGTATATTACAACGAGACCATCCGTGGAAAGCATGTCTTCATTATCCAGCCGACCTTTGCTCCCGCCGAAAACATTATGGAGCTGCTGCTGCTGATTGATGCTGCGAAGCGCGCTTCCGCCTATAAAATTATCGCTGTCATGCCGTATTTCGGTTATGCCCGCCAAGACCGCAAGGACAAGCCCAGAACCTCCATCGGCGCCAAGCTGATGAGTAACTTGTTAACTGCAGCCGGCGTGGACCGCGTCATCACCATGGACCTGCATGCCGACCAAATCCAGGGTTTCTTTGAGATTCCGGTAGACCACCTCTTCTCCTCCAACGTGTTCCTGCCCTACATCAAGAGCTTGGAATTGGACAATCTCTGTATCGTTTCACCTGACACTGGTGGTACCAAGAGAGCTTCCACCTATGCCAAGGCTTTGAAATGCGACTTGGCTATCGGCTATAAGCAGAGAGCCAAACAGAATGTGGTGGCCGACCTGCAAATCATTGGAGATGTGAAAGATAAGAACGTCATCATTGTGGACGACATCATTGACACTGGCGGCACCCTCTGCAAAGCCGCCGCCCGCTGCAAAGAGGCTGGCGCCAAACGCGTGCTCGCCATGTGCGCCCACGGACTGCTCTCCGGCAGCGGCATGGACAACGTGGAAAATTCAGCCATTGAGAAGCTGATCATCACCGACTCCATCCCGCTCAAACGCCCATCGGAATCCATCGAAGTGGTGTCCATCTCCAAACTGATGGCCGATGTTATCCGCAGCGTCATGGAGAAAACTTCCATCTCATCACATTTTGATGTATAAGAGCCGTGAGCAATGAGCCATGAGCAATGTGTTGTGAGTTATAGCTCATTGCCCATCGCTCATCGCTCATTACCAATAAATAATATATGGAACAAGAAGTAAATCCCAAAGTTGAGGAACTGAAGGAATTAGGTAAATTCGGTTTAATCAACTTTTTAGGCGAGAAATTCAGCCATTACAATTCCTCCACTTTAAGCGGTCTCGGTGAAAATGCGGCAGTTATCGCCCATGGCAACACCGACAGCGTGGTGAGCAGCAAGCTGTTCATTGAGAACATCCATTTCGACATGACCTACGTTCCGCTTAAACACCTGGGTTATAAAACTATAACTGTGGCCGTGGCCGACATTGTCGCCATGAACGCCCTACCCAAACAGGTGCTCGTCAACATTGCCATCTCCAACCGCTTTTCTTTGGAAGCGGTCAACGAGCTGACCGACGGCATGCAACTATGCTGTGACCGCTACGGCATCGACCTTGCAGGTTTGGATATGAGCTCTTCGCAAACCGGACTGACCATCACCGTGACGGCCGTTGGGGAAGTGGAAGACAAGAGTCTGGTGCAACGTGTCGGAGCCAAAGAGAACGAGCTTATCTGTGTCTCTGGCGATTTGGGGGCCGCCTATACCGGCCTGATTCTACTGGAACGTGAGAAGAAAGTGTTTGAGGTTAACCCCAATGAACAACCTAATTTAGAGGAATATAGCTATCTGCTGGAACGCCAGCTGAAACCCGAACCGAGAGTGGATATCATCCAGAAGCTGAAAGAAGCGGGCATCACTCCGACCAGCATGACCAATGTGTGCGACGGACTGGCCTCCGCCCTAATTCATCTCTGCAAAGCCTCGAAAGTGGGCTCCGTGATTTTCGAGAACAAGCTGCCCATTGATCTGCTGACTTTCCGCACCCTGAAAGACCTGAACATCGTTTCAACCACCATCGCCCTCAACGGCGGCGAGGACTACGAACTGCTGTTCACCATTGCGCAAAAGGACTACGAAGACCTGAAGAAAGTGGAAAACGTATCAGTAATTGGCTACATCAAGGAAGAAGCTGCAGGCAACCAGCTGATTACCAACGACGACCGACAGATAGAGTTAAAGGCGCAAGGGTTTGGAGAAGTTAGGGGTTAGGGGTTAGGGAATTGTGGTTAGGGGATAGTGATTAGAATTCAAGGTTCAAAATTCAGAATTCAGATATTAATTTGTAAAAATATAGATGAATGATTGAACTTTGAACTTTGGATTTTGGATTTTGGATTTTGAATTTTGAACTGAATAAAATATAAAACGAAAAATATCATGAAAAACGTATTCATTACCGGTGCGACCAGTGGTTTTGGCGAAGCCATCGCCTATAAATTGGCCCAGCACAATGTCAATATGGTCATCACTGGCCGTACCGAGCAAAAGCTGAAAGAAGTGGCTCAGAAAATTGAAAGCACCACACAGAGCAAGGTGCTGACCCTCACCTTCGATGTGCAGGACTATGCGCAATGCGAGAAAGCCATCGCCAGCATTCCCGATACTTTCAAGCCCATTGATGTACTGGTGAACAATGCCGGTTTAGCCGTCGAGCTGAATCCTGTCAATGCCGGGGCTATCGAGGACTGGGAACGCATGATCAACACCAATATCAAGGGTTTGCTGTATGTCACCCGCCTGATTTCCCCACAAATGATTGAGCAGAAGAAAGGCCACATCATCAACATCGGCTCCACCGCCAGCCATGAGATTTACTATGGCGGCAACGTGTATTGCGCCACCAAACACGCCGTGCTGGCCCTGACCAAAGGCATGCGCACCGACTTCCTGCCTTACGGCATCAAGGTATCACAGATTTCTCCGGGGGCTGCCGAAACCAACTTCTCGGTGGTACGTTTCCACGGCGACCAATCCAAGGCCGACAAGGTATACGAAGGTTACGATCCACTGGTAGCTGAAGACATCGCTGATGTGGTAGATTTCGTGCTGACCCGTCCCGCGCACGTGTGCCTCAACGAGATCATCATGACCCCCACGGCGCAGTTTAACGGAATAATCGTTAGAAACTGAAAGTTGAAAGTTGAAAACTGATGGTTAGGTATTAGGTGTTAGGAGAAAAGAATTCAGAATTCAGAATTCAAAAACACTCTCCTTGAGCGCAGCGAAACTCCCCTCGAACGAAGTGAGACTCCCCCTTGCGAAGCACTCCCCTCGAGCACGCAGTGCGAGACTCCCCTTCATGCAAATCATGACTCCCCTTGAGGGCGAAGCCCGAGACTCCCCCAGAATCATTTGCACACTTGCTAATTAACTAATTTGCTAATTTAATTGGCACATTAGCACATTATCTAATTGGCACATTAAATATTTTTGTATCTTTGCATTTTAATTCATATTAGAATATGAAACAGTTAGCAATAGCGATATTGAATTGGAATGGCAGGCACTTTCTGGAGAAGTTTCTGCCTACGCTATTGGCAAACTGTAACGAAGACAGCGAAGTAGTCATTATTGACAACGCCTCTACCGACGATTCTGTGGCTTTTCTCGCTGAGAACTATCCCCAGCTCCGGGTTATCCTCAACGAGGAAAATTATGGTTTTGCCAAGGGTTATAATGTGGGATTACGTCAGATTGAGGCCAAATACTACTGCCTGCTGAACTCCGACATTGAGGTTACCCCTCACTGGACCGAGCCAGTGATCGCCCAGATGGAAGCTGACGTAAACATTGCCGCGGTCCAGCCCAAACTGCTAGCATACCATAACCGCACACAATTCGAGTATGCCGGAGCTGCAGGAGGTTTCCTCGACAAATATGGCTATCCCTTCTGCAGGGGTCGCTTTTTCGATGTCCTTGAAGAAGATAAAGGCCAGTATGACAGCAATATCCATATTTTCTGGGCATCAGGAGCCGCTTTGTTTGTCCGCAGCGAAATCTACCACCAACTGGGCGGGCTCGACGACGACTTTTTCGCCCACATGGAGGAAATCGACTTCTGCTGGCGCATTAACAATGCCGGCTACAAAATCATGTTCAACCATCAGTCGGTGGTTTATCATATTGGAGGCGGCACACTGCCCAAAGATAACTCTTTCAAGACCTACCTCAACTACCGCAACGACCTGTTTTTGTTGCTCAAGAACTTGCCCCGAAGACGACTGTTCATCACCTTCTTCGTCAGGTTTTTCTTGGATATTCTGGCCGCTTTTGTCTTCCTGATGCAAGGCCACCGCAAGGATTTCAATGCCGTTTTCCATGCCATGTACGAGTTCTGGAAAGGTGCCAAAGCCATGAAACAGAAACGTGGCCAGATTACCGAACAGGCTTTCCGTCAGACCTACCCCCATTCCATCGTTTTCGCCAGGTTTATCAAGGGAAAGAAGTTTTTTGACGGAGAACAGCTTGTATAGGAGATAGGAATTAGGATATAGGGATTAGCTATTAGAATTCAAGATTCAAAATTCAAGATTCAAAATTCATAAATATAAAATTCAAGATTGTCGCCATGGAAATTTTCAGCATTTTTTATAATTATCTCCTATGGATTATGACCATCTTGGGAGTCATTGTATTCATCATTTTGCAGTTTATCACCCCCGCATACGGAATGACCTACAACAACCGATGGGGCAACTCTGTCAGAAGCAAAACCGGTTGGTTCATCATGGAAATTCCAGTTTTTGCTGCCATGCTCATCATGTTCCTTATTTCCTTACGTTACGGACATGGCTTCAACTGGGTCACTTTCACGATGTTCTGTTTCTTTGAAATACATTATCTCCAGCGTTCCATCATCTTTCCATCGCTGATGAAAGGTACCAGCAAAATGCCGATTTCCATCATTGTCGTGGGTGTGTTCTTCAACACTTGCAACGCCCTGATGCAAGGCGGCTGGCTGTTTTACCTGTCGCCCGCCGACTACTACCCCCTCAGCTGGTTTTGGTCGCCCCAATTCATCATTGGTACTTTCCTCTTCTTTCTGGGAATGGTCATCAACCTGTCGGCCGACCGCATTATCCGCGCTTTGAGACAAGACAAAAACGACAACAACTATTATATCCCCTACGGCTGGCCCTTCAAAAAAATCAGCTCCGCCAACTATTTTGGAGAGATCCTGGAATGGGTGGGCTTTGCCATTCTTTGCTGGTCAATGGCCGGATTGGTGTTCGTCATCTGGAGTTTCGCCAACATTGTGCCTCGCGCCAAGGCGGTTTACGAACGCTATACCCAGTTCTTCGGCGAGGAGTTCACCAAACTGAAGAGATACAAGATTTTTCCGTATATTTATTAACGTGGAGACGTGAAGGCGTGGAGACGCTCACTTCGTTCGCTCGTGAAGACGATAACTGTCTTAACGTCTTGACGAATGCACGCAGTGCATGTCTTAACGCCTTAACGAGATCATTTGCACATTTGCTAATTCAATTTACATATTAACACATTGATAATTAACTAATTAACTAATTTGCTAATTTGCTAATTTTTTTGTATTTTTGCCGCCGTATTTTGAAAGGGGTGCTTAACAGCTGAGATCATACCCAATGAACCTGATACGGATAATGCCGGCGAAGGGAACAATTGCAGTAATCTTACTTATTTCAACCTCTTTCGTTTTTAGTATTAACCTTAAAACGGAAAGAAATGAAGTATTTCGCAAATCAAAAACAAAAATCATCCTCAAAGAGGAAACCCAAATTCTTAAACGTAGCCATAATCTGTCTGCTGGCCATGCTGGTAGGAATGCTGAACGCACGTGCCCAGAGCATCACCGACTCGCTAAGCCCCATCATGTTGGAGGGAGTGGGTATCAACTGGACCAAACCCAGCGGCGAGGAGATGTTCTCCGCCACCAGCATCAACAAGGACGAAATCAACAGCAATATTGGCAACGGCAGCATCAACAACTTGTTTGAGATGGTGCCCTCTATGATTACCACCTCAGATGCAGGTACCGGTATCGGCTACACCTACATGCGTATCCGTGGCATTGACCAGACCCGTATCAATGTCACTATCAATGGCATAGCTCTTAACGATGCCGAATCGCAAGGCTCCTGGTTCGTGAACCTGCCTGACTTCGGTTCGAAAGTGCAACAACTGAACGTGCAGCGTGGCGTGGGTACCTCCAACAACGGTTCCGCCGCTTTCGGCGCCACCATGGATTTTGCCACTTTGGACAATTCCCACCAGCGTTTCTTCGAGATCAGCAGCACCGCAGGCTCGTTCAACACTTTCCGCAATTCCGCCACCTTCGGTACGGGCTTGATTGGAGACTGCTTTGCCGCCACCATCTCTTACTCGAATGTGTTGAGCGACGGATACATCGACTTCGCCTCCGCCAAACTACACAGCCTTTTCTTTTCCAGCGATTTCTATCTGAAAAACAAAAAGAAAAACAAAGACTACGGCAAACTGAAGCTTAATATATTATATGGTAATGAAAAAACCGGTTTGGCCTGGAACGGTGTGCCCTCGGACATGCTCCCCACCAACCGTCGCTACAACAGCTGCGGCGAGTACCTTGACCCCACAGGCCAAGTCCGCCATTATTTCAACGAAACCGACAACTACCAGCAACTGCATACCCAGCTGTTTTACGATTACAACAAGCGCATCACCGACCGTAATCACATCAAAGTGAACGTGGCCGGCCATTTTACCCGCGGATTAGGTTATTATGAGGAATACAAAGCGGATCAGTTTTATACCGATTACGCCCTCAACAATCCCATCATAGGCAACGACACCATGTACACCAGCGACTTCATCACTCGCAAATGGCTGAACAACTACTTCTACGGAATGACTTTCAGCTTCAAGCAGAGCTTTTCGAAAGTAGGCAAAAAAGAGCTTGACAATCGCCTGACCTGGTCGGTGGGCGGAAGCCTGAACCGCTACGATGGTAAGGAATACGGCACCATCGAATGGTCGGAATTTGGCGGTGTGCCCAATAACTACCAGTGGTATATCGGTCCCGGCAAAAAGAACCAGTTCAACATTTACGGTACTTTAGACTACAGTCAAGGCCGCTGGTACACATATATTGACCTGCAATACAGATTGATAGACTATCACATCGGAGGCACTGACGCCTATCTGGCAGATGTCAGCCAGCACCACCTGTGGCACTTCTTCAACCCCAAAGTTGGTGTGAGTGTGGATTTGGACCAAAACAGACATCACAGCCTTTATCTCTCGCTGGCCCGCTCGCAGCGCGAACCCACCCGTTCCGACCTCATCACCGCACCAAAAGACAACAGACCCGTACCCGAAACCCTGTATGATGTGGAATTAGGTTACCGCATGCAATACCATAAATACGCTTTCAACGCCAATGCCTATTTCATGTACTATGACAAGCAACTGGTGCTGACCGGCGAAATCAACGATGTGGGTGCCGCCATCATGACCAATGTGGATAAGAGCTACCGCCTTGGTATTGAGCTGGTTTCAGCATATCGCCCCATCAAATACTTCACTTGGAACATCAAGGGAACTTTCAGTTTGAACAAGATTTTGGATTATACCGAATATGTGGATGACTGGGACAACGGCGGACAGATTGTCAAACATCTCGGCACCACCGACATTTCCTTCTCTCCCAACATTGTAGCTTCCAACGAATTCATCGTAACCCCTGTGGATAACTTCAATATCTCCCTGACCACCCAGTTTGTGAGCCGCCAGTTCATCGACAACAGCAGCAACAAACTATACTCCATCAAGCCCTACTGCGTCACCAACCTCAATCTCAGCTACTGCTTCCACACCAAGCCCGTGAAAGATATTGAACTGTTCTTCCGCATCAATAACCTCTTCAATGCCAAATACGAAAGCAACGCATGGGTTTACCGCTACTACTACGATGGTACTGAATGCTTTATGGACGGCTACTATCCCCAGGCCACGATTAATTTTATGGGAGGGGTGAGACTGAAATTCTCTAAATAACCGTAAAGACGTGAAGGCGTGAAGAAACTCGCTTCGCTCGCTCGTGGAGACGGATTAATAGAGATATAGAAGAAATTTTTCGTCTTCACTAATGCACGAAGTGCATGTCTTAACGCCTTGACGCCTTAACGAAAAAAAGAAAGAACATGGACACATCAACCCTCATCGAGTACATCGGCGTAGCTATCGGCTTTGCCTATCTGATTTTGGAATACAAAGCCTCGTTCTGGCTATGGCCCGTGGGGATACTCATGTCGTTATTTTATATTGTAATATTCTATCAATCAAAGTTTTATGCTGATGCAGGAATATATGCTTACTATTTAGGAGCTAATTTATACGGATTAATTGAGTGGCGGAGGAATAGTCAGAAGACCTCGGAAAAAACCATTGAGATGCCCATCACGCACACGCCAAAAAGCAAGATATTGCCGCTAACACTCATTGGCATAGCGATATGGACAGCCTTATGGCTATTGCTCAGCCACTTAACTGATAGTCCTGTACCTCTGGGGGATTCTTTCACCACGGCTTTGAGTGTGGTAGCCATGTACCTGTTAGCCAAGAAGCACATCGAGCACTGGTGGCTGTGGGTGGTGGTCAACCTCGTTTCCACCGGCCTTTACGCATGGAAAGGACTCTATCCCATGGCCGGCTTCTTTGCCTTCTACACGCTGATAGCCGCTTTAGGCTATGTGCGGTGGCGGAAAGAGATGCGGGGGCAAGCGACTGCCGCATAAGCTAAAACATTCGAACCAACTCGGAAGGAGGATGTCACTTCTTTTTTCGTATTTTTGCCCCCCAAAATAAGACTTAATGAACAAACAAGAAAACGATATTCTTATTTTGCGCCAGATGGTGGAGCAGTCCGTCTCCCGCAAGATGAAGACCCCTGCCGATTTTCAATTTCTCACGGGGGTTATTCATGAGCGTTGCAAAGAGACATTGAGCGTAGCCACTCTCAAGCGCATCTGGGGTTATGTGGAGGGATACGATACCACACGTTTCTCCACCCTTTCCATTCTCGCCCGTTGCGTGGGTTTCCACGACTGGGAGGATTTTCTCGCCAACCATAACCGTACTGGCGAATCGTCAAACATGATACTTGGCCGTACACTATACTCCACCGACATTCCCATCAATGGTTTTCTTGCCATCGCCTGGGCTCCCGACCGCCGTGTGCAGTTGCAGCATCTCGGCAACGAAAAGTTCACGGTTGTCCACAGCGAAAACTCCAAACTCAAGCCCGGCGACAGTTTCCACTGTTCTTGCTTCATCATTGGAGAACCTCTCTATTTGGACAATTTCGTGCATAACACCGAGCCACCTACCCTCTTCGTGGTGGGCAACAAGGGCGGCCTCACCGAAATATCACGGGAACGGTAAACAGGCTGTATGCTGCGGTAACAACAGCAATATTTCCTTCATGACACCTTCCCATCTCAAAACACGGCAATACAATAAGAACCAATAAGAACCAAGCGACCAATTAATCAAGTTGTTATTTTTGCGTCATGAATTTTTCAACCCATAATTTCATGACGTTCTTTGAAAAAAAAACACAATTCACGCTTGTTTCAAATATTTTTACTATATTTGCCGCATGTTTTCATGTGAAACTGACGTTCTTTAAGATTTTTTGCGCATTAGCTTTTTTGTTTCGTCAAAGAAATCTAGCAAATTTTAATACAACAGCAGAAAAGCAAAATAGCAAATTACGTCTAAATCAGGCGTGGATTGTTTTTTGTTTTCTGCTTGGGTTTTGCTAGAACCTCTTTGACGACAAATACAGTGCACGTCTTTTTTTTGTGCCATACAGAAAGCCCTTGCGAAAACATCAACAAGTAAAATTGAGTATTAGCAACAATAAAAAAAACAGTTATGGCAACAAAATCAGCAATTTCGGGTGAAAATCTCATTCTCGTTGCGGAACTTCGGCAGCAGATGGCATCACGGCAATCGGCAGTAGAGAAGCGTCCGGGCGTGTACCGCTGGTGGTTTCCCAAAACCAAAGCCGAAGAACTGTTGGCACATTTCAAGAACCAAAATTCACTCAAAGGCAAAATATTGCAAGAGCGGACGATAAATGGGAAACAGTATGTAGCCCTCTATTTTGGCATCAGCAACGACATGCACCGACGCATCCGCTGGCACATCCGCGGTCCGTTCAGAAGCTCCACCCTGCGGCGGACACTCCGTGCTATCCTCACCCCGATCACCGATGACGACAAAGCAGCCTCTATCGTCAACCAATGGCTCGACAGCTGCTATTGGGAATGGGACTACACCGACACTGCGGAGAAGGCTGAGCAAGTGGAAACCGCGGAATTGGCACAACAAAAGTTTGCTTACCCATTAAACATCAGTAAAAACGAAACCATGCCCGCCGCATGGATTGCGGAATTAAAAGAACTCCGTGCCAATTCACCACATTAATTAAAAATATACTCCTTCGGAATCCTTTTATGCAGGATCCCAGAAATAAAAAGAGGAAGCCGAAAATCTGAAAAAGAGTAGGCATAATGCATTAAAAACGTTTTTTATGGCAACTGGAAAAATCACAAAAGGTGACAAGAAAAGAGGCAAATTAATTGCCGGCCACATGGTATGGCAGAATGAAGACAACTCCATCGAAGTGAGCAAAGAGATGGTAGAAAAATGTGGTTCTGTAAAAGCCGCGTTGAGAGAACTGGCCACCAAGGCAGGATTCAAATTTGATCCTGACTGGACCGTTCAGCAGCTTGGCAAAAAACTTCTGGATTTCGCAGAAGGAAAGTAATCATTTTTTTTGATATGGGTGGTCAAACACCCATATCTTTTTTTATATGTTGTTATTATGGTAGTATTTCTTTGGCTTTGGAATATTATTTCCCCGCTTATCCTGTTTTTGGGGCTTGGTTATATCGCAACCGGTGAGGCGGAGGGCTGGGAGTTCATCGCTGGCGGGGGCGCGGCGTTGCTTGGCTTCATCATCGGTTTTACCGGATGGGCCGAAACGGTTCCTCCCCGCTGGTTCTGGGTAAAGAGCAGTGTTGATCTCTTTGACAACCGCTTCTTCACCGCATTAAGCTACGCCTTACAATTTTTCCTGATACCTTCGGCAATCATGGGTATCATTGAAGTTATTGACATGTTATAATTCATCACAACTATAACAATATAGTATTATGGGGTTATTTTTCAGTTCATCAAAAGAGTCAATAGACAGAGATATCGCCGCCAAAAAGGAACAAATAGAGAAACTAAAAAAGGATATCGACTCCGCAAAGCGCAGTATTGCAGATGCAAAAGCGTATAACAAAGCTCAAGGCAGAAAAATACGAAATTTTGACGGGCTTTCAAGCACATTAAAAATAAAACAAGAACAAATGGCCAAGTTGAAGGATGATTTAGCTAGGTTACGCGAGAAGAAAAAGAGATAAGCATTGAAGCAAAGCCTTACGACAATTTGAGTGATATTGCTTTGGATTTAATAATATTTTGATATGGCAAAAAGTGACTTTATTTGTAAAAATTGTGGCAAAGTGAAGAGCGAACGTTTTTTTAGTTTTTCCACCTTCCACAAATACACGTGTCCGAACTGTAAAACAATTTGCCAGGATTGTGTGAAGAGAGGTTTCTTTGGCGGCACAACATGTTTAAAATGCGGTTCGAAAGTCATCCGGTATTCTTGGACAGGAGGCAAATGGGTTAAGGATTAAGGCTTTTGAAAAGCGAAACAAATGAACGCTATCTGAACACAGAAAAGGAGCGCTTATGGCTGTGTTAATATGGATTCTCGGCATTCTTTACCCTCTGATTTTTTATGGAGCGGTGGTATATTTTGCCTTTATGGAGATTGAGCCTTGGGTGGTGATCGTCGGTGCTGGCGCGGCGTTGCTCGGCCTCATCATTGGTTTCTTCGGCTGGAAAGAGATTGTGCCGCCTCGCTGGAGATGGGTGAAGGGCAATGTTGATCTGCTCGGCAGCCGCGTGAGCACCGCACTGGGCCATGCGCTGTATTTTTTCTTCATTCCCGCAGGCGTGAAGGGCCTCATCTATACTATTGAATTAATCATTGAAAAGCTCTGAATCATTATTCAATACAAAAAAAAAAACGAATATCAAACAATAATCACCCTTAATTCAGCAAATTATGGCAAATAAAGTAAGAGTTTACGGCCAGTCGCAGAAATGGACGGCCTTGGGCATCGTGGCTACATACGTGAAAATGCATCCCCATGCCACATTAAAGGAGTTGCAAAAGGCATTCCCCACTTCGGAACTCAACAATACCTTGGACACTGTTGAGAACATCCTCAAGGCCGACAAATCAGGCTCGTTCGATGAAAAGATGTCCAAACAAATCGAGGATATGGAGATGTTCATTACCCTGGAAGACGGCTCCCGAGTAGCCTTCACCAACCCGATGTGGCCAGCCGACAAATTCCAGAAAATAGTGGAACTTGCCAAAAAGCACGACATTGAGATTGCGGAATACAAGGATGCGGAAAAAGGTATCGGTAAACGTGGCAGCTACAGCTTGGAATATCTGAACGGCTATGTGCCGCCCAAGACGGAAGCTCCGAAAAAATCGAAGGCCTGGCTTTGGATCCTGTTGGTCGCACTTGCCATCATTGGCCTTCTGCTCGCTCTGCTGGCCCGCAGTTTCAACAAGGAGCCTGAAGTGATCACCAAGGAAGTGGAAAAGGTCATCACCAAGGAAGTAGAGAAAACTGTCATCGTTCGCGACACCGTATTTGTACAGGAGATTGAGGAAATTGAGAAAAACTACAATGCCGCACAGTTCAAGGCGGGCAAAGCTGACCTTCCCGAAGCCGCCAAGTTCGTACTGCACGACTTAGCCAAGGTGATGGAAAAGCACCCCGAAATCAAACTCCGTCTCGAAGGCCACACCAGCGCCGAGGGCACGGAAACCTTCAACCAGAAGTTGAGCGAGCAACGTGCCCAAGCAGCTGTGAACTTCCTTGTCAATCATGAGAATATTGATGCCAGCCGTCTCGAAGCAATAGGCCTCGGTTCCTCCAAGCTGAAAAACACCGATGATCCCAAAGCACCCGAGAACCGCAGAACCGAATTCGTGATTATCGAAGAATAAAGCCTAAATTAACCTTAACTCTTTCAAAATCAAGTAAAATGAAAAAGTATCTATTCACAAAGGTAGCAGTGGCAGCCTTGTTGCTGGTGTCCTGCTCCCAAGAGCAAGTCCCAGAGATCTCGCTCGAGAAAAAGCTGAATCACAAACTCGCCGAAATGACCGAAGTGGCTGAGTTGGGCTCCGTGGAATACACGGTGACCAAAGTGGTGAAAGCTTCTGATGATGCCGCTTGGTACAAAGTGGGTGACCGCAAGATTCTGTTCAAATGCACCGCCTAACTGAAGGCTGGTGTTGATTTGAGCAAACTCGATGCCTCAAAAATCGCGATTAATGAAGAAAAGAAATCTGTGGTCATTACGTTGCCAAAGGCTGAATTGCTTGCATTGAACATGCCCCCGGACAAGTCGGTGCTCGCATACGAGAACGTGGCCACGTTCCGGTCCAACTTCTCCGCCAAAGACAAAAATCATCTTCTCCAATTAGGCGAACAAAGCATCCGCGACGAAGTTCCGAACCTCGGTATTTTGAACGATGCAGAGAAAAACGCCTCCTCCTTTTTCAAATCATTGTTAAGTCAACTCGGTTTCGAATTAGTCACTGTTAAATTTGAATAGCTATGAAAAAGACAATAAAAATCATCCTTATCCTTATCGCCATTCTTGCGGTTCTTGCCGCAGCTGCTTTTTTCGCCATGAAAAAAGGATTACTGGATTTCAAAGGTGACGAACTGGAAATCGACGAAACACCTACTGTTATTACTGAAATCAAGAAGATCTCCGAGTTCACCTCGGCTTGTTTCTACGAAGAGATCATCCTCCATGAGAAAAAAACCAGAAAGGTGGTGGACAACAGTATTGGGAACAAGATTGCCGGTCTCTTTGGGAAAAAAGAAGGTTTGATAACCGATGAAATCGTGATTATCGCCAATGGAAAGGTGCGCGCCGGCTTCAATCTCAAAAACTTGGCCGATGGTGACATCAGAATCAACGGCGACACCCTCACGGTCAATCTGCCCGAAGCCGAGATTTTTGACGTGATCGTCAACCCCTCCAACTTTGACATCTACATTGAGGACGGCACTTGGGATGAACAAAAGGTCACCGAAATCAAAAACAAGGCTGTCACCAAAATCAAAGAAGACGCTCTTACAGATGGCATCCTTGTGAAAGCCACTAACTCGGGCGTGAAGAAACTCTCCGAAATGTTCAAGACATTCGGCTTCCCTGTTGTGAACATCACAATAAAAGGACAAGAAGTGAAGCTTGAAGAGGCAAACTAAATGTCATAGTTTTTGATGAGTAAAAGGGGTTGCAGTTGATGCAGCCACTTTTTTTATGGATGCAGTGACAGGCAAAGTTCATTTGGGGAATAAGCGGCAAAGGTTGTTTCCCATAATTATGATTGTTGTACAGATAAATTTTGTATTTTTGCATCCGTATGATGTATGTACCCAGACTATCATCCGGACTTTGCAAGGGGTTGATTATTACATTTCTGATCACCCTCTTTCCATGGTGTATATACTCCCAAAACAACGGTTCCACCTTCCCTTCCGAAGGCAACATCAGTTTGGAAATGGTTGTTGTGCCATCCGGAACTTTCTCTATGGGCTGCACATTCGAACAGGTGAATGACTGCGCTTACGACGAAAAGCCCGCGCATCAGGTTTCCCTGAAAGGCTTTGCCATCGCAAAATACGAAGTCACGCAAAAATTATGGAAGGAGATCATGGGTACCAACCCGAGCCGCATGGTCGGGGATGATTTGCCTGTGCAGAATGTCTCATGGGACGAGGTACAGGTCTTCCTCCTATGGCTGAACCAGAAAACCGGGATGAACTACCGCCTCCCCACGGAAGCCGAATGGGAATACGCAGCCCGAGGGGGTGACAAACAAGGCGACTTTCCCTATCCATACAGTGGTGACAATGATCTCGCCTCGGTAGCCTGGTTTCACGACAACAGCGGCGGAATCCCGCATACCGTAGGCACCAAGAAAGCCAACGCGATTGGTTTGTTCGACATGAGCGGCAATGTATGGGAGTGGTGCAGCGACCTGTATGGGATATACAGCGAGCAAGCCCAGCAGAACCCCATCGGCAGCATTGATGGCATTGCCCGCGTGGCCCGTGGCGGATGCGCCAAAGGCCATGCCTCACAATGCCGCGTAACTACCCGGAAAAGCATGTACCAAGGTGGACATGATGACTATACAGGATTCCGCCTGGCAATGGACTACGATGAACCATCAACCATCGACACCACAAGAAAAGCGGAACAGGATACCCTGTCCTCCGACAAAACCCATACAGACACTGCCAAAGTATCACCTCCTGAACTCCTTGCTATTGAAAAAGCTATCGAACGCCAACAAAAGGCGGACTTAAGAAAGGCTCGCCTTAACGCATTGCCACAGACCACTTTCCTGACACTCAATATCTCTTATACCTCCATGCCCCAATGGTCATACGGTTTCAAGGTCGGAATGGTAAAAGTATTAGGCTGGTATTTCAGCGCGATGACCAATTTCAACTACAAGGGAGCATTCTCTTCCTTCCAGCAGAACCAGCATTATGTCCTCACAGGTGTTTCCAAGACCACCTACCTCGACGGCCAAATTGGACTGGTTGTCCGTCCCTGCCAGCTACTTTCCTGCCACATCGGCGCTGGTTTCGCCTATCGTACTTTGAATTTCGAGAGCGACCAGGGTTGGCATCGGTACCCGAAACGCAGCTATTACGGTCCCACAGCCTCCCTTGGCGTGATGTTCCATGTCTGGTATCTTGCCTTTTCCGCCGAACTTACGGGTATGGTTTATAATCTGAATATGCTCAATGATATGCGTTACGCATGGGGGGCAAAAATTGGCTTAGGCTTCTGCCTGCCCCAAAAAACAAGAACTAAGAATTAAAAACTAAGAATGGATATAGTGAAAAAATACTGTTATCAGATCATTTTGAGTATTTCCGTCATGTTGGCCGGGATTCTTGTTAGCTCATGCGGAAAGGACCCTATATTTATCCATGGGGACTATATCTACGAGCATGAGGATTTTACAAAAATCGATTATGTGAACGGCATCATCGTCAACTGGGCAGACGATATCGAAATCAGTGAAGAACAGCGAACCGTAATCCTGAATCTGATTGACAACATGGTCAAAGTAGAAGGAGGAAATTTTTTGATGGGTGCCCAAAACTCCAATGCCCAGAGTGACAATTATGACCTGGAAGCCAGAGACGACGAGAGACCCGTACACGAAGTCATTCTAAACAACTATTATATTGGCAGATACGAGATTACCCAGCGGGAATGGCGCACAGTGATGGAATACGATTTGGATTGGCCTGAAGTGTATGGGAACGGAGATGATATACCCGCTTATAATGTGTCAAGAAGCGATGCCATACGATTTTTGGAAAAATTAAGCGCCATGACGCGACTCTCGTTCCAGCTTCCGTCAGAGGCGCAGTGGGAATTTGCCGCACGAGGCGGTAACTACTCCCACAACTATCGCTATAGCGGCAGCAACTATACAGACAATGTGGCATGGCACAAAAACAATGCCGGAAACATGCCACATCCAGTTGGCGAAAAACAACCCAATGAACTGGGGCTTTATGATATGAGCGGTAACTTGTGGGAATGGTGCCTTGACAGTTACAAGCCGTATCCTGACACGCCCCAAGATAATCCTGTTTCGATGGGCGGAAATTTGTTTGTGCTGCGCGGCGGCTCATGGACCTATCTCCCCAGCTATTGCCGTGTGACATGCCGGGATACCTTTGAAGGCAACGCCGCCAGCGTGTCTGTTGGATTTAGGGTAAGCGTGACAGTTGACAGTTGACAATTAACAATTAGTAGATATAGATGATAGGGGAAAAGTGAGTGGTGAAATAATAACAATGAACCTCATAGAGCTTACCTATCTGTAGAAAAAATTTGATTTCAAAAAAAAAACATGAGGTATATAGGACATTCAATCATCAGTTTGGCAATATTATTGGCCAGCGTTGCCACCTTGCGGGCACAAGACCAAGTGACCCTGCGGTTCACCGGGCAGAACCAATACAGTCAGTATGTGCAATTATCCCAGGTCTTGGTGGAGAATACCACCAAACACTGGCAAGAGGTGCTTTATCACCCTGACACAACCCTTTTTATCAGTACTACTGGCATTGAAGAGTTTGAACAGGTAGGAGAAAAAATACATCTTTTCCAAAATGTGCCCAATCCTTTCGAAGGCGTGACCGATTTTGCCCTCCAACTGCACCAAGCCACAAATGTACAGTTGGAAATCTATGACATTAACGGTAAAGTGATGGCCACCCACAAGGCTTCGTTAGACCAAGGATGCCACCAGTTCAGAGCGTGGCTGACCACTCCACAAACCTATTTGCTTCAAGCCCGGTCCAATAATGGTACCGTACAAATCAAGCTGGTGAATACGGGACATGCCGGAAAGAGCCATATTGAATACATCGGGGAGGGTGCTTCGTTGTCGGTGGAGATTCCGAAGAATGGTCCCAAAGGAAGCACCACTATGCCTTTCAACTACGGCGACACCATGGCATACACCGGCTATGCCCATATTGCTGACAGGGATTTCACGAGTTCAACCACAGTGAAGGCACAATACAACTCGGAATTGATTCCGCTGACCTTCACGCTGCCGCTACCGACGGTGACCACGGAAGCCGCATCCAACATCACTACCACAGAGGCTCGATTAAATGGAACAGTTTGGGGAAATGTAGAATATCCAATTGTTGAAAGGGGCTTCCTGATCACTGACAATTCCCAATTGATAGGTGCGGCTGATTATGCTGTCGGCTCGGGAGATGGAAGCTTTCACCATTCTGTCTCCAATCTGCAAATGGGCACCCAATATTACTTCCGTGCCTATGCCCGAACAGTGCTGGGAATCACTTACGGTGACATCTTGTCTTTTAACACGCAATCGGATTTAGCCGAAGTGCATACGCTCATGGTGACGGACACAGGTATTCATTGGGCCAATTGTGGCGGCAATGTGACTTTTGACGGCGGCACGCCAGTAACGGCACGAGGGGTTTGCTGGAGTACCTTGCAAAACCCTACCGTGAACGACAGCCATACTACCGATGGCAACGGCATCGGCAGCTTCACAAGCCACATCGTCGGCTTGTCGCCCAATACCACCTATTATGTGCGTGCTTACGCCACCAACAGTGTGGGAACAGCCTACGGGGAGGAACGTTCTTTCGCCACCGCTCCCTCGGCTGCCACAGCACCATTCTATTGCGGCATTGACTCAGTGGCCGACTACGACGGAAACGTTTATCACACGGTGGAAATAGGACAACAGTGCTGGATGAAAGAAAACCTCCGCACCACACATTACACTGACGGCATTGCCATTCCACTTGACACAATCCATTCGAGCACAGTAGCTTACCGTTATACACCCTATGGAGACAGTCTTCTTGTACTCACCTACGGCTATCTCTATAATTGGACAGCCGTGATGCACGGCGAGCCGACCAGTTCTTCCAATCCAAGTGAAGTACAAGGCATCTGCCCCACAGGCTGGCATGTGCCCAGTGACGCGGAATGGACGGAGTTGACCGATTATATGGGTACCCAGCCGGCATATATGATTAACTGCAACGACTACTTTTTGGCCAAAGCATTATCGGATACCGAAGGTTGGTACTTTACCCCAAATTTGTATCATAAATTCACCCCTAGCTTCGACCCTACCACGAACAACACATCCGGTTTTTCGGCTCAACCAGCTGGCACATTTAACAATTCCTACGTACCCTCTGGCCATATTGCATGTTTCTGGAGTGCCACAGAATGTAATGAAGGTAATGCTCGCCAACGATGTATCGAATTTTACTCGGAATATATGCAAACTATATGTAACAAGAAAGAATATGGTAAGTCTGTCCGCTGCCTTCTAGATGACTCTGGGGTGGACAGCAGCAACGCAGTGCTGCCTGTAGTGACCACCCGGACAATTGATAACATCATGTCTTCCACAGCTTCCTGCGGAGGAGTCATGAAAGCGAGTGGCGGCACACCCATAACAGCCCATGGTGTCTGCTGGAGCACTTCGCCTATTCCTACCGTAAATGACAACATCACTGTTGACGGCAATAATCTCGGTAATTTCACAAGTCATATCTCCGGTCTGAGTGCTAACACCACCTATTATATGCGGGCATACGCCACCACCAGCATGGGCACAGCTTACGGTGAGGAGCGGAACTTCACCACCACAGCCTCTGATGTTTCGGGGACATCTCATTGTGGCAACGACTCGCTGGTGACCGACTATGATGGCAATTCTTATTCCATAGTGGAGATTGGAACGCAATGCTGGATGAAAGAGAACCTGCGCACCACCCATTATGCAGATGGTACGGCGATACCGTTGGGAAATCTTTCAATCGGTTTCTCATCACCTTACCGCGAAATACCAGGGGAAAATATGAATGATGAAGACAACTTAGCCTATGTACCCACCCATGGTTTTTTGTACAACTGGCTGGCTGTGATGCATGAGGCCAACAGCAGTAATGACAGTCCTAGCGGCGTTCAAGGCATCTGCCCCACAGGCTGGCATGTTCCCAGTGATACTGAATGGATGGAACTGATCAATTATATGGCTACACAACCGGCTTACGCGGCAAGTAACGACAATACTCACTTAGCTAAAGCACTGTCGGCTACATGGGGATGGGACAGAACGAGCATCGCGGACGCTCCCGGTCAAAATCCCACTTCCAACAATGCCACTGGTTTTTCAGCTCTTCCAACTGGTTTTTCAAACTGTTCATTTGGAGAAGTCACCAGTTTCTGGAGCTGTACTTATAATGCTGATAATACGGTGCACACTATCAACCTGAATAATTATCAAGCCGCTGTGGAACGATCAATATGCTACATTGCTGATGCTATTTCCGTCCGTTGCCTCCGGGATTAGTCATTCGTCTTATGACGGATATCCCGCTGCCACCCGTTCACCACATTGGTCACCTCTACCATCTTCTTCACGGAGACGGAATTGTAGAACATAACCAATGCCTCCCGATTTGGTTCGCATTGCGGATAACGCCGCAGGACATCGTTCACCACTTCTTCGCGGTGCCGTTCGCGAATATCGTAATTGTTTTGAAAAAAATCAGACTGAAGATAATCCGACAGCTTGTCAACAGAAGACATCCCGCTGACCGTTGCTGCTTTCTCCCAGTCCCAAAACTGCTGGATCAATGTATCCACAGCCTGCTCAATCTGCTGCTTGGCCTCTGAAGGAATCTGCCGATAAAAATACTCTTCCGAAGACACAACCACCTCCCTCTCCTGTATGGACTGGCTGTTCTGCTCCATTTGGTTTGTTGGCATTACCGTATTGCCCGCTTCCGCTTGAGATAACATTGCAGTCTGAACATCCTGTTGCTCCTCAATATTTTCGGATGGTGTCTCCGATGATGCGATTTTCTCTGTCTCCGGCGACAAAGGCTCTGATTGCACCCCGTTTGTCGTTGGCCAAAACAATAATGCACCCGCCACTACAAAAATCAGAGCAACGAAAATGACTATCGCAAGGGTAAAGTGCCGGCTACGCTGCAAGCGCTGTATGATTTCATCCGCATTGCTGAACCTCCGTTCACGGTCAAGGCGCATACATTTACGGGCAATATGACCATAGCCGTGCGGAAAAATCTGCCGTAAGATAACCCCGAAAGCATATAGGTCGGCACGGTTATCGAGCGGCACACCGCCCGTCAACTGCTCAGGTGCGGCATACTTGTTCGACCCTGCCGGTTGCTTGAAAATGCCGTGCCAGTCACTGTCTGCCAAACCGAAATCAATGATCTTCACATTATAACCATTGCGTGTTATGAGAATATTGTCGGGTTTCAGGTCGCGATGAATAATCTGAAGACTGTGATAGTAAGACATAGCATCAAGCAGCTCCTTCACAATCTTCAGACGGGTTTTATGCGGCGGATGTTGCGTCATAAACTCCTTCAAGGTGACCCCATCCACATACTCCATCACGAGACACGGACCGGCCACTGGGTCAATCTCCTTACTGATGATACGGGCAATGTTGGGATGATCCATCCGCACTCCCAGTTCAAACTCCTTGGTCAACAATTCACGATACAGTTCCTTATGCTGAAATTCCTGTTTCAGACCTTTGAGCACAAACCACTTCCCATAACGCTGTGCCTTAAACAGGCGATTAAAGCCCTTGGACGGGATTTCTGAATAAGAAGTAAACACATCGGAGATGTTCTCGAACGAGGAAGTGATTTTGCCAGAAGAAGAAATGCAGTCTGTGCTCATATCCGAAGTTTTACATTAGTTGAAAACACAAACATCATATAGCGGGATATTGGTAAGTTGTTCTTGCTCCTTGTAGGGCAGCATAGAGTATCGGACGGCATGTATGTCGGGATTCGCTTTCAGAAAATTAGTCATTGAATTAGCGCGGACAAAGTTTTCCGCAACAAAATATGAGTATGAAATACAGGTTTTTGCAGTTAAATCAGCCATCCCAACATATTTTTCCGCACTTATTTTGGCTGCAAAGATACAAAAATCAGCAGAAAAAAGAACATCCATCTTGATTTTTGTGCCAGCTTTATATGATAATCATACGAATCGCAAGGATGTGAATTTCGCGGCGGCAAATATAGTGCTTCGGAGCATGCGACACCCGCGCCGCGACCATGACAGGGCAATGTACCTGTCTATTGATATTGAATCCCTTGCGGGATATAATTGTTTCACAACATCTCACATCCTATTGAAATTGAATCCCTACCGGGATATTCTTTTCCCCGTCAGGGGATATAATATCAATAGAACAATGGTCGATATTTCACAATTTCCAATTACCCTCGCAGAGGGTTTAATATTAATTCGTACACTAAAATATGGTATAAGAAACACATTTGCAAAAGGGGTTTTTATTTACACATAATTATATCGTTAATTGATTTTTTCCTTATCTTTGCTTTTTAATTCAATGCAATGAATAACATGGAAAAACTGTATCAACTGTATAAACAGCACCCGCGCATCTGCACCGATACACGGAACATTATCCCCGACTCGTTATTTTTCTGCCTAAAAGGAGAAAATTTTAATGGCAATAACTTTGCCACCCAGGCATTGGAAGCTGGTGCCGCCTACGTGGTGACCGAACGCCCAGATTTGAAGGACGATTCCCGCTGTGTAGTAGTAGATGATAGTCTGAAAACCTTACAGCAATTGGCCAGATACCATCGCCAGCAGCTACGGATTCCTGTTATCGGCATTACGGGTACCAATGGCAAAACCACTACCAAAGAGCTGGTAGCCGCCGTGCTGTCAAAGAAATACAATATCTGCTATACCCAAGGCAATCTGAACAACCATATCGGTGTGCCCCTTACTCTACTCAGTATCACCAACGAGCATGAAATAGCCATTGTGGAAATGGGGGCTAACCATCCGGGCGAAATCGCAGACCTTTGCACCCTGTCGATGCCCAATTACGGTCTCATTACCAATATCGGCACCGCCCATATCGAAGGTTTCCTTTCCAAAGAGAACATCATCACCACCAAGAAAGCCCTGTACCGCAGTGTTATGGGCTGCAAGGGCACTTTATTTGTCAATATTGATGATGATATCCTTACAAAAGATTTGGATTATCAACCCGTCATAACCTATTCCACCGAAAAAGCAGCCGACATTAACGGACGTATTGTCCACAACGACGGCCTCATCAGCATCGAGTTATTCGGGAAGGAGGTAAACACCCAGCTGACAGGTGCTTATAACTTGTATAACATGCTGGCGGCAGCGACAGTCGGACAACATTTTGGAGTGAGCGAAGAGGACATTTGCGCCGCCATCGCCCAGTACCAGCCCGCCAACCACCGCTCGCAGGTGGAGCACAAAGGCAGCAATACCATCATTGCCGACTATTACAATGCCAACCCCACCAGCATGACCGCGGCCCTGCAAAACCTCATCGGCATTAATCACCCGCACAAAGTGGCCATTATCGGCGACATGCGCGAATTGGGCAGTGTCAGCGACGAGGAGCATGCTCGCATCATCAAATTATGCCAAGACAATCAGATCGAGACCTATTATGTCGGCAGCGAATTTCGGAAGCATCTGGATAACCATCCGCATAGTTTCATCGATGTGGAGGAAGCCAACCAATATTTTGAGCAAAACCCGCTAAATGATGCCCTGATTCTGGTTAAAGGCTCGCACAGCATGCACTTGGACAAACTCATACTGCTACAATAAACAATATTTTGGGAAATGCGTTACCACCATGTTATCGGCATCATGTCAGGCACCTCTTTGGATGGGCTGGATTTGGTGTATTGTGTGTTTGGGAAGAAAAGGAATAAGGTTTTTAAAGACCTTAAGGACAAGAGAGAGAGAGAGAACCAGAGCTGTACTTCTGGCAATAGTTGTTGGGAGTATGAGGTACGCAAAGCGGTTACGGTGCCCTACCCCGAAGAATTGAGTCAAAAATTGGCGCAGGCCATGAGCCTATCTGGCTATGAGTTAGCATTGCTCCACAACGAACTGGGACGCTTTATCGGAATGCAAGTCAATGAATTTATGGCTGATTTTGCCGAAGAAGTAGAACTGATCGCCTCGCACGGGCATACCGTTTTTCACCGCCCTGACTTAGGCATGACCATGCAAATCGGCAGTGGAGCAGACATTGCCGCTATCTGCGGGAAGCCTACCGTCTGCGACTTCCGAACCCTCGATGTGGCCTCAGGCGGACAAGGTGCTCCCTTGGTACCCATCGGTGACGAGCTATTGTTTGGTCAATATGACATCTGCCTGAATTTGGGCGGTATCAGCAACCTCTCCTATCGGGCAGACGGACAGCGCAAAGCCTACGACATTTCCCCCTGCAATATCGTGCTGAATCAATTGTCCCGACAGCTGGGAAAGGAGTATGACGCGAACGGAGCCATTGCGCAAAGCGGCTGTATCAACATGCCATTATTGGAACAACTCAACCAACTGGATTATTATAAACAACTAGGAACCAAATCTTTAGGAAGAGAATGGATTGATCAAAACTTTTTCCCGATTTTGGCAGGCAGTCCATTGTCCATCCCCGATCAGATGCGGACCGTGTACGAGCATATTGCACAGCAAATTGCCAAAGCGTGCAATGCTACAGGCGGCAAGACTTTGCTCATCACAGGCGGAGGAGCCCACAACACTTTCCTCATCGACCTCATCCGTCAGAAATTCCACGGACAGGTTATCATCCCCGACGACAGCACCATCGATTTCAAAGAAGCCATCATCTTTGCCTTTTTGGGCATGCTGCGCGCCAATGGCCTTCCCAACTGCCTTGCCTCGGTTACGGGAGCAAAGTGCGATTCGTCAGGTGGAGGAATGTATGGAGTTGACAGTTAACAATTAGACTACCCCGCCCTACGGGCACCCCTTCTAAAAGAAGGGGAATTCAAAGTTCAACACTATCCCCTATCCACTAAATACTATTCCCTAAAAACAATTAGCACATTATGAAAAATATAATTTCCCCTTCACTGAAACCATACAACACCTTCCACATTGACTGCAGGTGTAAGGAATTGCTGATTGTGGAAAATGACCAGGATATTGATGAAGTATTCCGCAGAAAAATCTTTCACCAGCCTTTTTTGCTGATTGGCGAGGGCAGTAACATCCTTTTTACCAAGGATTTCGAGGGAACCGTCATCCGCTTGGCCACCAAAGGCATAGAAATTATCAACGAGGATGACGAACACGTGTATGTGCGTGCGGCAGGAGGCGAAAACTGGTCTGACTTTGTGCGCTTCACCATCGAGCACGAACTATACGGTGCGGAAAACCTCATCGGCATTCCGGGACTGGTGGGCAGCTGCCCCGTACAGAACATCGGCGCCTACGGCAGCGAGGTCAAAGACATCATCTATCAAATGGAAGGCTATTATCTCCCTGATGGTGAACCTTTTGTATTATACAATGAAGAATGCCACTTCGCTTATCGTGACTCCATTTTCAAAAATGAATTAAAAGACCGTTGCTGGATTTCCGAAGTGGTTTTCAAATTAAGCAAAGTAAAGCATTTCCAACTAAACTACAAACAGTTAGCAGACAATTTGGCACCCTTTGGCGAAGATCTGACCCTGAAAAAAGTGGCGGACACCGTGCTCAACATCCGCAACAGCAAACTACCCGACACTACAAAGGTGGGGTGTGCTGGCAGTTTTTTCAAAAATCCTGTCGTGAGCGAAGCAAAATTTGCGGAACTTTCTGCCAAATTTAACCAACTTGTCCACTACCCTGCCCCCAACGGGGTCAAATTGGCAGCCGGCCAACTCATCGAAAGTTGTGGGTGGAAGGACATCCGCAGAGGCGATGTAAGCGTATACCCCACCCAAGCCCTGGTTATCGTCAATTGGGGAAATGCCAAGGGTTCTGAGGTAGTTGAATACTATCAGGATATTATCCAATCAGTGCAAAAAAGATACGGAATTCTGATCGAACCGGAGGTCAAAATTATCAGTTAAAAATATTTTCAACAGAATACTTTTTGTATTGAAAAAAATTGTATTTTTGCAAACTCAAATCAAAAGAGAACAAAGTAGCAAAAATTTAGTGTTATGGCAAAGAAAAATAAAGAAGCAAGACAACAGGTCATCTTAGAATGCACCGAACAGAAAGCCAGTGGCGTTCCGGGTATGTCAAGATACATCACCACTAAAAACAGAAAGAACACGACCGAGAGATTGGAACTGAAGAAATACAATCCCTATCTGAAACGTGTTACCGTTCACAAGGAAGTTAAATAATAAAAATCTATAGAAAATGGCAAAGAAGGTTGTTGCAACATTGAAAAAAGAAGGCGGCGTTGCCTATACCCGCGTGGTGAAAATGGAACGCTCACCCAAAACCGGAGCCTACACTTTCAAAGAAGCTGTAGTGGAATCCGCAAACGTAAAAGACTTTTTGGCTAAAAAGTAATATTTTGTTTTCATGGTTAAAAAAAGTCGGAATGTGACCCATTCCGGCTTTTTTTTTGCTTGACTGGAAAAATTTTTCTCTGTGTACATTGTTAGGGATTTTTATGTAACTTTGCAAAAATTTATGTCATGGGCTTTTTTTCATTTTTTTCCAAAGAAAAGAAAGAGGAATTAAACAAGGGTTTGGAGAAATCCAAAGAGAGTTTTTTCGCCAAACTCGCCAAAACCGTAGTCGGCAAATCCAAGGTGGACGATGACGTGCTTGACAATTTGGAGGAGATTTTAGTCACCTCCGACGTCGGTGTAGAGACCACCCTGAAAATCATCGACCGCATTGAAAACCGCGTTTCCAAGGACAAGTACATCGGTACCAGCCAGTTAAACACCATTCTGCGAGAGGAAATCGCAGGGTTGTTGCTGGAGAACGACATGGAAGGCAAGCAGGATTTCACCCTTCCCGAAGACAAAAAGCCCTATATCATTTTGGTGGTAGGTGTCAATGGTGTGGGTAAAACCACCACTATCGGCAAGTTAGCCTATCAGTTTAAAAAGAAAGGCTATTCGGTTATGCTGGGTGCTGCCGACACCTTCCGCGCCGCCGCCATCGAGCAGCTGGAAGTGTGGGCTCAGCGCGCCGACGTGCCCATTGTGACCCAGAAAATGGGAGCCGACCCCGCCGCAGTGGCCTACGATACTGTCGCTTCGGCAATATCCAAAGGCTCTGATGTAGTGCTCATCGACACCGCTGGCCGACTGCACAACAAAATCAACCTCATGCACGAGCTCACCAAAATCAAGAACGTCATTCGCAAGCTCCTGCCTGATGCACCCCATGAAATACTGTTGGTATTGGATGGTTCCACGGGCCAAAATGCCATTGAGCAAGCCCGCCAGTTTACGGCCGCTACCGAAGTCAACGCTTTGGCTATCACCAAATTGGACGGAACAGCCAAGGGTGGTGTGGTCATCGGCATCTCCGACCAATTCCAAATACCGGTGAAATACATCGGCGTGGGTGAAAAAATCGAACAATTGCAAGTCTTCAACCGCCTTGAATTTGTAGACTCCCTCTTCCCCGAACAAGACTAAGGCGGCATGAACATCACCATTGACAAGGACTCCGGTTTTTGTTTCGGAGTCATCAACGCTATCCGGACTGCGGAGGAATACCTCTCGCAGCATCAGCACTTGTATTGTCTTGGTGACATTGTCCACAACAACGAGGAAGTCAGCCGTTTGGCAGCCAAAGGACTGGAAGTCGTTTCAAATGAGCAGTTCGCCAAATTGCACGATACCACTGTGTTGATTCGCGCCCATGGCGAGCCCCCTGAGACCTATCAGTTGGCCAAGCAAAACAACATCACATTGATTGACGCCACCTGTCCCGTAGTGCTTCATCTTCAGCAAAATATCAAAAAAGAATATGAAAACTGCGGCGAAGAACGCCAGATCCTGATTTTCGGCAAAAAAGGGCATGCGGAGGTCACAGGATTACATGGGCAAACCCAACGCAACGGCATCGTCATTTCCTCGGCAGAGGATCTTGACCTCATTGACTATACCAAACCGGCATCTTTGTATTCCCAAACCACTCAGAGTTTAGAGGATTACTACCAACTGATTGATACCATCAAACAAGGTTATACCGCTATGGAGCATGAAGAAATGTTTGAATACCACGACACCATCTGTCGCCTAGTGGCTAACCGCGCAAAACATATCCAGGAATTTGCCAGTCAGCACAACATCATCCTGTTTGTCTCGGGCGAGAAAAGCTCCAACGGCTTGTACCTTTTTGACATTTGCAAGCAAAGCAATCCCCGCTCGTTTTTCATCTCACGGATAGAGCAAGTTCAACAATATCAATTTCTTCCACACGAAAGCATCGGTATTTGTGGAGCTACCTCCACCCCCATGTGGCTGATGGAGCAAATCAAGCAAGTCATATTAAATTCTACCCCATGCGAAAAATAAGTTTTATTCTCCTTGTATGTGTATTGCTATGCAATTGCCGTCATTTTGATATTGACCTTACTCCGCGTGACACCCAAAGTCCCGGCTTTGTTTATGTGCAAAAGCAGCAATTCATGCTGGACGGAGAGCCCTGGTTTCCGCTGATGCTCAACTACAAGCCTGCTGTTGCCACTGTAAACGACACACTTCGCATAATCCCCGCCTATTACTACCAAAGTCCAAGCCTTACACACGATTTCCAACGCATTGCTGACATGGGTTTCAACTGCGTGAGAATCTGTCTGGATATTGTTCCTGAAGAGAAGGACTATGAACAACTTTACAGAGCTATCGGTCAAATGGCAGACACTGCCGCACAATGTCATCTAAGAGTTATGTTACTGATTAAAAGACCGATAGAAGAAAATCTTATACACTATACCGAAGGGCTGTTACAGCATTTGGCCGACAAGAACACGATTTGGGCTTACGATTTCTTCAACGAGCCCTTGTATTTCGACGAGGTTGAAATGCGCGACAAAAAGGATGCTTACCGCATTGTGAATGAGTGGCGGACCATGATGAACCAGTACGCTCCGCATCAATTGTTCACCATCGGCTTTTCCGAACCCATTGAGGTATTCGAATGGGACCCCACCATTCTTCCTGTAGATTTTGTGGAGATGCACACTTATCACCCCTTACGAGTTGCCAGCGAAATGCGTTGGTACAGTAGCAACTGCACCGACCGTCCATGGATGGTTGGCGAGACCGCCCTTCCCGCCGACAACGACAGCGTAAGTTACGAATACCAGCGGCAATTTCTCCTCCAAAGCTATACCCTTGCCCGGCAATACCATGCGGCAGGCTATGGCTGGTGGGAATACCATGAATGTCCCGACGGGGTGAATTTCGAGGCTCAACACACTGGGTTAATCAACAATGATGGCGAATGCAAAACCGCTGTTCAGGAATTGCCATCCCTGATGGAAAGACCTTTCCCAGCCGACGACCATCGTGTTCCTTCCAACTACTATAATATGCTGGGATATAATAACATAATCCTTCGCGGAACCGTTATTGACTGCAAAAGCAGGAAAGGCATACCCAATGCTGTTGTGCGAGGGTGGACGAAGGACTGGATCGGCATGAACACCTATACCGATGAAAACGGCGATTTCACGCTATACAGCAATGACTTCAACGTCCATTTTGCAATCTCCGCTCCCGGTATGAACACCATCAAATTCGACCGTCATAATATTCAATATCATTATACGGACGCGGAAGCCGAAAAAAAATGGACATTCGAAAATCTTCCCGACCAGTATTTGGAATACCAAAGCATTGATTACAAGCCGTTTTTGGACACTGACAGCTTGAATCTGGATTTCAACCCCCAATATTTCAACCAATATAAGATTGAAGGGGAAATGGGAGTGGTGAAAATTAGCAAATTAGCAAATTAGTTAATGTGCCAATGTGCTAATGTGCCAATGAAATTAGGAAATGGGAGAGATAGATTGCGGTTCCACCGCAATCCCCGCATAGATACGTTAAAATTTAGCAATAAATTTGCGTTTCCACCGCAGCCGTTATTTCAGAAATTCATTGATTTTATCCATCACGATACCGATGCGGATATCGAAAGCCTCGCGGGTGGCGTAGCCCACATGAGGCACCAGCACACAATTTGGCGTATCAAACAAGGGATGGCCCTGCGGAAGCGGCGGTTCCTGCTCAAACACATCGATGCCGGCACCAGCCAAACGACCGGATTTCAGTGCCACAGCCAATGCATTCATATCCACCACATTACCACGAGCGGTATTAATCAGCACCGCTGAAGGCTTACACAAAGCCAGTTTTTCTGCAGAAATCAGATGATGCGTTTCGGCCGTCAGTGGCACATGCAACGAAACAATGTCTGACTCACGCATCAGCTGGTCCAGTTCCACGTAATGGAAATGTTCGTTTTCAAGTTCCGCATAGCGGGTGCGGCTCCAGGCCAATATTTCACAGCCAAAGCATTGCAGCAGTTCTGCTGTTTTGCGGCCAATAGCGCCAGTCCCCACAATACCGACGGTTTTGCCGGATATCTCACGACCCAGGAAATTCCTGCGGTTCAGGCAATTGCGAGTATCCGCATCCAAGGCAGTGATATGGCGATAAACGTCAATCATCAGGCCGATAGCGAGTTCGGCGACCGCCACGGTGGCGTAGCCGGCGGCATTTTTCACCACAATATTATGAGTTTGACAATAAGCCATGTCGATATGATCGAGGCCGGTAAAAGCCACGGCCAGCATTTTCAGTTTCGGACAACGGCTCAACACATCGGCTCCTAACTTAATATTGGAAATGATGACAATTTCCGCATCGGCCATACGTTCGGCCAGTACTTCCGGTTTTTCGTTCCGATCGGGGAAACAAACAAATTCATGTCCACGGCGGGCAAAATCGGCGGCCAGTTGTTCCGCCAAAGCCGGGGTTATTCCAATGGGTTCAACAGCGGTGATTTTCATGTGATTGTTTTTTTAGGGGATTTGAAGGAGATAAGATCTTTAAAGTAATAAAAGTTTTTAAGGATGAGAATTTTTAGCTATTTATCTCATATTGTAGAGACGTGCCACGGCGTGTCTCTACTGGGGAACAAAAAAAACGCTTTCTTTGACAAAAGCGTTTTTTTCCATTATGAAAACACAAAGATTAAGGATTTTATCCTCTCTTTTCTTTAATACGAGCTTTCTTACCAGTGAGGTTACGCAGGTAGAAAATACGGGATCTGCGAACAACACCGTGTTTGTTCACCACGATATCGGAAATCAGAGGGGTAGCGAAGGGGAAAATTCTTTCTACGCCAACACCGCCTGAAATTTTTCTGATGGTGAAAGTTTTGGTTGCGCCGGTGCCTGCAATTTGCAGAACAACACCCTGGAATTGCTGGATACGCTCTTTGGAACCTTCAACGATTCTGTAGGAAACGGTGATGGTATCGCCAGCCTTAAATTTCGGGAACTCCTTAGTAGTCACGAAATTATCTTCAACATACTGAATCAAATCTTGTTTCATCTCTATCTTTTATTTTTAATTTTTTCCTCTTTATTTTGGGGTTGCAAAAATACAAAAAATTTCAATATACAACACACTATTTTAAAATTTTATTTTTACTGAAAAATGTTATCTTTTTCACTTTTTCTATTGTATGAAATATAATTTTTTGTAGCTTTGCAGAATTATTCAAATTAATTTCTAAAATGAGCTATATAGAGTTTGACAAAACAGAATTAGTCAATATTCCCTTCTCAAAGAAAAAGGAAATTGTCCGTTGCAGCCGTACGGGCGCCTTTGCCTCCACCACCCTGCTCGGCCTCAACACCCGCAAATACCATGGTTTGTTCATCCTGCCACAAGAAAATGTAGACGGCGAGCGCCATGTGCTGGTGTCCTCCTTGAACGAAAGCATCATCATTGATGACATGGAGTTCCACTTGGGCATGCACCAGTACAAAGGGGGCATCTATGACCCAAAGGGAAACAAATATCTGCAAAAATTCAACGCCGACATCATTCCGGTTTACCATTTCCGAGTCGGTCATTTCAACTTCACCAAGGAAATTCTGTTCTCTGACACATCAGAGCGCATCATCATCAAATACACCATTCTCGACGATTTCGAATCTGCCTCATTCCAGTTCCAACCGCTGCTGGCCTTCCGTCAGATTCACCAGCTGACACATAAAAACGACCAGGCCAACACAAACTACGAAGAGGTGAAAAACGGCGTAAAATATTGCCTTTATGACAAATACACACCAATATACCTACAAAGTTCCGAAGCAATCGACTACCAGCATGCGCCAGATTGGTTCTACAATATAGAATATGAAGAAGAAATCAACAGAGGATACGATGGTCACGAGGATTTACTGAAACTGGGACGTATCAACGTGCCCATCAAGAGCAAGGAATTGTATTTCACCATCGGCACCAGTCCGATTGAGCCAGAAGAAATCGCCGAAATCTTCAACAGCACACTGGAAGGGCACCGCTCCCGCAACAGTTACCTGAACTGCCTCAAGAACGCCGCTGAACAGTTCATCATCGAGCGCAACGGCAAAACGCAGATTATCGCTGGTTACCCCTGGTTCGGCCGCTGGGGACGCGATACTTTTATCGCCGTGCCAGGCCTTACCTTGTCGGTGGTTAACAAACCAAAAGTATGTAAAACCATTATCGACGACATGCTTTCGGAGATGAAAGACGGGCTGTTCCCCAACATCGGCAGCGGCGATCAGGCTGCCTACAACTCCGTTGACGCCCCCCTCTGGTTCTTCCGCGCCTTGCAGCAATATGCCTCATACACCCGTACGGAAAAGAAAATCTGGAAAGAATATGGTCCTGTGATGCAGTCCATCCTCAACGCCTATCGTAATGGATCGCTATACAATATCAGAATGCTGGATAACGGACTGATCTATGCCGGCAACGAGCATGTAGCCCTCACCTGGATGGATGCGGTAGTGGATGGTGTTCCCGTGACCCCGCGTACCGGCTGTGCGGTGGAAATCAACGCGCTGTGGTACAATGCCATACAATTCAGCCTCGAAATGGCTCGCTTGGCCAAAGACAAGGCATTTGTGGAAGATTGGGAACCCTTGGCTAAGAGTTTCCCCGATACTTTCAAGGCCACCTTCTGGTCGAAGGAGATCGGCTATCTCGCCGACTTTGTCAATGGCAACTACAAGAATTTCCAGGTGCGTCCCAACATGATGATTGCCGTTTCACTACCCTATACCCCCATCAGCGAAAAAATCAAGCAACTGGTGCTAAAGAAGACCTGCGAGGAACTGCTGACGGAGAAAGGCATCAGAACGCTATCGCCCAACGACCCCGACTACAAGGGCCACTATCAGGGCAACCAGGCCGAACGCGATGCCGCCTATCACCAGGGATGCTGCTGGCCTTGGCTGCTGGCACCGTTCTGCGACGGAATGCTAAGTGTATACGGCCAGAATGCAGTTTCCGTCTTAGAGAAGATTTTCTATAACTTTGACAACTGCATGAAAGACTATGGCATCTCCACCATCTGCGAAATCACCGACGGAGACCCGCCATACAAGCCCAACGGCTGCTTCTCGCAAGCATGGAGCGTGGCCGCCTTGCTCTATCTGAAATGGAAAATCGATACTGCAAAACAATAAAAGCAGTCAAACTGCGAGATTCAATTTTATTACGAAATAAATAAAAAAGGAAATACTGATGAAAGTTCTAATGTTTGGATGGGAGTTTCCCCCGCACATTGCCGGCGGTTTGGGCACAGCTTGTTACGGGCTGACCAGGGGACTGGCTGTCAACGGGGTAGATGTCGCTTTCGTCATGCCCAAAGCCTCTGGCGACGAGGACCAGAGCCTGATTAAAATTATCAATGCCAGCGACGTGGAGGTTGACCCGCGTTTCTCCCCTTTCTTCCAGCAAGGCGGCGAAACCACCTATATCCAGGTCAACTCTCAAATGATACCCTACGTCGGGTTAGACGACTATTACAATGTCATCAACCAGATTGACAGCGGTGTTTTCATTTCCGGCAACAAGCGCAGATACGAATTCTCAGGCCGTTACGGCAACAACCTGATGCAAGAAGTGGACCGCTACGCGGAAGTGGCTGCCGAAATCGCCAAGCACGAGCAATTCGATGTCATCCACGCCCATGACTGGCTGACATACAAGGCTGGCATCGCCGCCAAGAAAGTGAGCGGAAAACCTCTGGTGGTGCACATCCACGCCACCGAATACGACCGTTCCGGCGAACACAACATCAACGACATTGTTTACGGACTGGAGCGTTATGGCATGAGCGAAGCTGACATGGTGTGTGCCGTCAGCGATCTGACCCGCCGCATCGTCATCGAAAAATACCATATCCCCGCTGAAAAAGTGGTCACCCTGCACAATGCCGTGGTACCCAACGACAAGACCGTGGAGCGTGAGAAAAACGTCAAAGAAAAGATTGTCACCTTCTTAGGACGTGTCACTTTCCAGAAAGGGCCCGAATACTTTGTGGAAACCGCCAAGAAAGTGCTGGACAAAGACCCCAATGTACGCTTTGTGCTGGCCGGCGATGGTGACATGATGCCGCGCATCATTGAGCGTGTGGCCGAGTTGGGCATCTCCGACCGATTCCACTTCACAGGCTTTTTGCGTGGGACTGACATTGACAAGATGTTCGGCATGAGCGACGTATACGTAATGCCTTCTATATCAGAACCTTTCGGGATATCACCATTGGAAGCCATGCGCGCCAATGTGCCCGTGGTCATCTCCAAACAGTCGGGAGTAGCCGAGGTGCTGCAATATGCCATTAAAGTGGATTTCTGGGACATCGATGCCACCGCCGACGCCATTTACGGCCTGCTCCACTACCCCGCCCTTTCCAAGCTCTTCATCAGCAAAGGCAAGGAGGAGGTGGACAACCTGAAATGGGAAAATGTGGCCCGCAAACTCAAAGATATATACACCAAAGTAGTCAACAGATCATAATAACGCTTTTAAATACAACACGTATGCATAATATTTGTTTCCATTTTCATATCAGCCAACCGTTCCGTTTGAGGACCTATCGCTTTTTCGACATCAACCAGCACCATCAGTATTTTGACGATTACCAAAACAGTTACTTGGCCAACCGTTTGGCTGAACGGTGCTACCTTCCCGCCAACGCCATGCTGAAGGAGCTCATTGCCAAATACGGCGACAAGGTTAAGGTAAGTTTCAGTATAGCGGGAAGTTCCATACATTTATTCCAGCAATACTGCCCCGAAGTGATTGAGAGTTTCAAAGAACTGATTGCCACCAAAAAAGTGGAAATCACGGGCAACACTTATACCCACAGCCTTGCCTCGCTGCACAACAAAACCTGTTTCATGGAACAGGTAAAGCTGCAAGAAAAGCTTTTAAAGGAAGTTTTCAAAGTACGTCCCACCTCGTTCTGCAACACCGAAATCATCTATTCCGACGAAATCGGCGAATGGCTGCACGAAGCTGGCTACGACGTGGTATTGACCGAAGGCGCCCGCCATATTCTGGGCTGGAAAAGTCCCTGCTACCTATACTGCAATCCCTTCCAGACTGATTTGAAACTGATGCTCAGAAGCTACCGTCTGTGTGACGACATCACCTTGCGTTTCGAAGAAAAAGACTGGGACGGCATGGGACTGACCGCCGAAAAATACATCAACAATTTGAATAAAATACCCGATGACGCGCCATTTATCAATCTGTATTTCGATTATGAAACCATCGGTGAATACCATACCGCCGACACCGGCATTTTCGACTTCTTCAAGGCTTTGTTCTCACAATTAGCCGAGAATGATAAATATAAATTCATCACCCCGAAGGAAATCACAAGCATGAAGGTTCCATGTTCCACCATGCACGCCCCTTGGCCCATCTCCTATTCCGGAGACGAAAAAGACACGGCCGAATGGTTAGGCAACGACTTGCAACAGGAGGCTTTCAATCAACTGTTTAAGTTAGAAAATCTGTATAAAAAATCGAAAAACAAGGTTGCCAAAGAGAACTGGTTGCAGCTGCAAGCCGCCGACCACTTCAACTTTATGAGCACCAAATGGTTTGCCCACGACAGTGTACGGAGAAATTTCGACGTGTATCCATCTCCTTATCAAGCATTTATAAATTTTATGAATGTATTGAATGATGTAAAACTGCAACTGGAAACCAACCCTGAGAAAAAGGCTTAAACAGAGGTTCCAAAAGGACAGAAAAAAAACTTCAGAAAAATGCTGGAGATAAGGAAATTTTTCGTATTTTCGTAAACTATTTTTTATCCACATAAAAAAGAACAACTAACCAAATTTACTAACACATAAAAAATTAAAATTATGGCATTTAAAGGAGCATTAGTCATCAACACTGAAAAGTGTAAAGGTTGCGAAGTGTGCATCACTGGCTGCCCCAACGGCGTCATTGCACTTTCGAAGAAAGTAAATGCAAAAGGTTACAACTACCTTGAGGTTGTCAATGCCGACGCGTGTATTGGCTGCGCCAACTGTGCAGTCATTTGTCCCGACGGCGTTATCGAAGTTTACCGTGCCAAAGAGTAAACGAGAACAGAAGTAAGAAAAACAAAACAATTAACAACTAAACAAATTACAAAATGGCAAAAGAATTAAAATTAATGAAGGGTAATCAAGCCATTGCCGAAGCTGCCATCCGTATGGGTTGCGACGGTTATTTCGGATATCCTATCACTCCGCAGAGTGAGGTTCTCGAACACCTGATGGCTGAAAGACCATATCTGACAACCGGCATGGTTGTGCTGCAAGCCGAAAGCGAGCTGGCCTCCATCAACATGGTATATGCCGGCGCATCCACTGGTAAACGCGTTATGACTTCTTCTTCCTCTCCAGGTTTCTCTCTGATGCAGGAAGGTCTGTCTTACATTGCTGGCGCTGAGCTGCCCGCATTGTGTGTCAACGTTGTTCGTGGCGGCCCAGGCCTCGGTACCATCCAGCCCTCACAGTCCGACTATTTCCAGACCACCAAGGGTGGCGGTCATGGCGACTACAGACTGATTACCTTGGCACCCGCATCCGTACAGGAAATGTACGACTTTGTGGAACTCGGTTTCGATTTGGCTTTCAAATACAGAAACCCCGCCGCTATCCTTTCTGACGGTGTTATCGGTCAGGTAATGGAAAAAGTGATGGTTGACGACTACAAACCACGCTGGACCAACGAATATATCGAAGAACATTGCCCCTGGGCCGCTACCGGCCATCGCGCAGGCGGCAAGAGCACTATCGTCACTTCTCTTGAACTCGAAGCTCTGAAACAAGAGGCTATCAACGAGAGAATCCAAGCCAAATACAGAAAATGCGAAGAAGAAGACGCTCGTCACGAGGCTATCCAGTGCGACGATGCAGAATACCTGTTCGTAGCTTACGGCTCCGCTGCACGTATCTGTATGAAAGCCATGGAATTGGCACGCGCCGAAGGCATCAAAGTCGGCTTGGTTCGTCCTATCACCCTGTGGCCCTTCCCGACCAAAGCTGTGGCTGAAATCGGTGGCCGCATGAAGAAAATCCTTAGCGTTGAAATGAACGCCGGCCAGATGATCGAAGACGTGAAACTGGCAGTGAATTGCAACGTTCCCGTTGAGCATTACGGCCGCTACGGCGGTGTCATCCCAACCCCGGTTGAGATTTTCGAAGCTTTGAAAAAAATGGTAAAATAATTTAATTAGCATTGAAATTATGACAAGAGAAGATATTATCAAACCCGAAAACTTAGTGTACAAGCGCACCTCTGTTTTGAAGGATGCCACCATGCACTACTGCCCAGGCTGCGGACACGGTACTGTTCACAGAATCATCGCCGAGGTGATTGAGGAAATGGGCATTCAGGACAACGTCGTCGGTATCTCACCGGTAGGCTGCTCTGTTCTGGCTTACAATTATTTTGATGTTGACTTCGTGGAAGCCGCCCACGGCCGTGCTCCCGCCTGCGCCTCCGCTATCAAGCGTCTGCGCCCCGAAACCTTCGTGTTCTCATACCAGGGCGACGGTGACTTGGCTTCCATCGGTTGCGCCGAAGTAATGCATGCCTGCAACCGTGGCGAAAACATCACCATGATCTTCATCAACAACGGTATCTACGGTATGACCGGCGGTCAGATGGCTCCCACCACCCTCGAGGGTATGGAAACCGTGACCTGCCCCTACGGCCGTGACCCCGAAATCATGGGACACACCATGCGTCTGACCGAAGCATTGGCTCAGCTGCCCGGCACTTACTATGTAACCCGTCAAGCTGTTTATACCCCCGCTTTGGCACGTAAATGCAAGAAAGCTATCCGTCAGGCCTTCGAGAACCAGAAACTCAACAAAGGCGTTTCCTTCGTGGAAGTTACCTCCAACTGTAACTCTGGCTGGAAGATGACCGCTGTTCAGGCCAACAAATGGATGGAAGAAAACACCTTGAAATACTTCCCGCTGGGCGACATGAAAGTGAACGGCAAGTTCGATCCCAAGTTCATCGAACGCATCGCCACCTTCGACCAACCCAATGAGACACTTTATTCATTGAGAAAAAAATAATAACCTTAAATTCACAAAGCAATGACAGAAGAAATTATTATAGCAGGCTTCGGCGGTCAAGGTGTACTCTCAATGGGTAAAATCCTGGCTTATGCCGGCATTATGCAAGACAAGGAAGTCAGCTGGCTTCCCTCCTACGGACCTGAAATGCGTGGTGGTACTTCTAACGTAACGGTGATTTTGAGCGACGAGCGTATCTGCTCTCCTTATCTGAACCAGTTCGACACTGCCATCATCCTGAACCAGCAGTCCATGGACAAATTCGAAAGCTCAGTAAAACCCGGTGGTCTGTTGATCTATGACCCGAACGGTATCACCCACCACCCCACCCGTAAAGACATCAACATTTATCAGGTGGCCGCTGCTGACAAAGCCAGCGAACTGGGTATTTCCAAGCTGTTCAACATGATTGTACTGGGTGGTTTCCTCAAGGTGAAACCATTGGTAACCCCTGAAATGTTGCACAAAGGTTTGGAAAAATCTCTGCCAGAACGTCACCATCACCTCATTCCCAAGAACGAGGAGGCTGTTGAAATCGGCAAAGGTTTGCTAAAACCCTATCATACCCTGTAATCGGTTGGGCGGATGAATGTTCGCCCCATCCATAAAAAAAACGCCCGTTGTTACGGGCGTTTTTTTTATGCCATGACCGGCTCCTGATGATACATCAGAGCACAACGGTCAATAATGGCATTGGCACACTCAAAACCCGAATCGCAAGTTTTTTTATTCTTTGTTCCATCATAGCCCATGTACAAATGCATGGTATCGTATCCTGCCACTATCGCAGCCAGGAGTTTGCGATCGCGGTCCCCTGCCGCCTCCTTGTACTTCTCAATGGAAGGGCGACCTTTGCCCTTGCGTATGTTCAGCACCGCATCCAACGCTATCAGGCAGCCTTTCCACAACGTATCTCCAGCCATTTTGATGTATTTCCCGTCCATATAGATTTTCAACTCCGAGTCGTAATTGGCATTTTGGATAACAGTTTCCGCATTAGCCACATACCTGCGAGCCTCAGCAATCGGATCTTTAAATTCTTTACTTTTCATAATTCAATCATTTTTATTTTGCAAATACTACTGTTGCGATAATTTCTTATTAAAACTGGTAATAAAAGTGTGTTATAAAGTGAACAGTAGTATTTTGCAAAGATACGACAAGTCTTTTAGTTTTTTACAGATCAGGAAAAATTTTTCAACCTTGTAAATCAAATAATTAGCAATAAATATCTATTTATTTTGATAATTAATAGTAAATTATTCGGAATATTTTCGTATTTTTGCAGCTAAAAAAAAAGTAAACTATCATCTTAAACATAAAGGCCATGAATAATTCGAAGGAAAAAGCTACTTTTGCCAAACAAAACAAAATAATAATGAGTCCCGAAAAAATAATACAACTTAAAGAGAAAGCCATCTGTAATGCCGAACGTTACTACGACAATGCCAAAACCATGCTGTCGGAAAAAGCTGGCAAGCAAGGCGATTATTACTCCGATGCCAAATATGTGAAAACTGCCTGCGGCACGGCCTACAGTGGTATATTAATTCTTCTTGACGCCTACATCAAGATCAAGGGGCAGGTAACGAACTATAAAGACCGCAAGAGCATTGAATATTACAGGGATAACATCAGCGACAGGGACAATCAACTTCTCAAATATGTAAATTCAGCATATAGCATCCTGCACTTAAGCGGGTATTATGATGGAGTGCTAAAATACAAGGTCATACAAGGCGGAATGGAGGTGTTTCAAGACATTATCAGACACTTTAAGATGAGATGTTAGATACACCCGATAATGGACGTCATTTAAATTACCTAACTAACCACCACTAACCCCTAATCACTAACACCTAACCACTAAAAAAGGGAGAGCCTTGCGACCCTCCCTTAACTATTCAATGTTCAATATTCACTGTCTAATCGCGGACACAACGGACAGAAAGACCCATGTTCTTGAAATCGTTGTTCCTGTTCACGATGGATTTATTGTAGGAGAGAACACGGTTGTAAGCACTGTAGTTTTCATCTTCTCTCTTCGTAGTACTCCAAAAGAAGGCGTTTTTGCCAAAACCATATGGAGTGCCATTGGAATAGCCAGCAGGCAATGCACTGAAGCCTGTGGCATTGTTGTTGCCACTCGATGTGTTTCCAACAGTACATGTATTTGCATCGGTGTTCCAGCCTGTGGTGGCGGCCAAGGCCTTTGCTATATTGTTACTGCTGCCACACACATACTGGCTTTGACTGCCCACATAGTCAATGAGTTGCGTCCATTCGGCATCACTCGGCACATGCCAGCCATTAGGGCAGATGCCCTGCACACCGCTGGGGTTCGCATTGGAGGAGGCTGCGCCGTTCATCACAGCGGCCCAGTTGTAGAGGTAGCCGTAAGTGAGCACGTTGCCGGCGTCATTATTGGGGTTGTAACAATACGGATCTGTAATGCTGGCGCTTGTTCCTAGAGCTATAGGTGTTCCATCGGCATAATGCTCGGTGCGCAGGTTTTCCTTCATCCAGCACTGCTTACCGATACGTACCGTATGGTACTCATTACCATCAATGTCCGAGACGGTGATTAAACCGCAGGTACTCAACGACACTTCAATTCCCAAACTGTCGATGGTATTCTGCTGCTGGTTGATTTGGTTGCGCAGCGGGGTGATGCTGTCGTGAATCATCTGCTGCATCAGCTGTAGCATGTTCTGCTGCATCTCCTCTTGCGCGTTGTTGAGGATATTTTCCATAGCCGACGTCTCGTTGTCACGCAAGCAACGCACAGAGTATCCATTTGCTTTATCATATTGATAAATACTGCCATAAGTACCATCATATCGGATTCTAAGCGGGTATGCAGTGCTTACATTCTCCGTACAACTCCAGAAGAGGGCCTCTTCGCCGAAATAAAGAGATTCATAATCACTGGGGTTGAACCATCCTGCCGGCCGTGCGCTGAAGCCCGTCATGTTATTGTTCTCTGGCGCATTGCCCACAGCGCAGGCATTTCCACTACTGGTCCAGCCTGTTGTTTCAGACAAAGCTTTGCCAATATTGTTACTTAATCCTCCGCATAGGTATGCACTCTTACTGCGTACATAATTTGTCAATTGATCCCATTCCGCATCACTGGGCACATGCCAGCCTGTGGGACAGATGCCCTGCACACCACTAGGATTGGCGTTGCTTGTACTTGCCCCGTGCATCACAGCAAACCAATTGTACAAATAGCCGTATGTAGGCACGTAGGTATCGTCATAATATGTTTCAGGAGCAGCATAATAGGGCTCACTTTCCGGATCAGCATCCTCCACAATGTTTATCATCTCACCATCGGCATAATGCTTAGTACGAAGGTTCTCCTTCATCCAGCACTGGTTGCCAATCTTCACCGTATTGTATTCGTTACCGTCAATGTCCCTTATCTTTGAGGTACCACAAACAAACATGCTGTTTTCCATTTCCTGATGCAAACTGTCGATGGTGTTCTGCAACTCTTCAACCTGATTATCCATTTCTTGCTGCAGGTCGTTGAGGGCATTGTCAATCTGTGACAACTCGTCACGTACACAGCGGATGGAATGACCATACGATTTGGAAGTTCCATTTTGATATGATAGGATAATGTTAGAATAATATGAACCATTTGTATTCATTTCTGTACTACTCCAATAAAGTGCTCTCGTGTCAAAATACATAGTAGTAGTATTCTGCCATCTACCAGCGTTCGCAGCCGAGAAGAGAGTTAAATAATTGGCATTGGTTTTCAGTTGTGTCCATTCCGCGTTGCTTGGCACGTGCCAGCCCTCAGGACAGATACCTTGCACACCAGAAGGATTAGCAACACTGGAAGCAGCACCATTCATGCTTGCCGCCCAGTTATACAGATAACCGTAGGTAGACACATTGCTATCGTCGTTGTTAGGAGCATAGCGATAAGGTATGGTATCGCTTGCTGCGGTACCGGCAAGAATTTCCGTACCATCGGTATAATGGGTGGTGCGGAGATTTTCTTTCGTCCAGCACTGGTTACCGATCTTCACGGTATTGTACTCGTTGCCGTCATAGTCGGTAACTTTGGTAGTACCGCAAATAAAGGAGGCATCGGCCAATTCCTGCTGCAATTCGTCAATGGTTTCTCCCATCTCGTTCATGGCATCACTCATAGAGTTATTGCGCAAGCAGCGGACATGGTCGAAAATTGTCGAACGACTTTCAGCGGCAATTTCAACATTGTTGGTAGGGTACATATAACTGGATTGTACTCCAAATGATCCTGTGGTAGTCCATAAAAATCCCACTTTCCCAAACTGCACATATTTGTTTCTATCCCTTGAAAAATAACCCGCAGGCTGGAAAGAGAATCCTGTTACATTGTTTAGTTCAGGCTGATTGCCCGGTGCACATTCAAAAGCACTATTATTCCATCCGGTAGTGGAAGATAATGCTTTAGCGATATTTGAGGAAGAACCACCGCAAACATATTCGCTTTGGCTTCCTACATACTGCATAAACATCTGTATTTCAATTGCATTAGGAACATGCCAACCCTCTGGGCAAATACCCTGTACATTAGTTCTGCTTGAGGAACCATTCATGATGGCCGTCCAGCTGTATGCCAAACCGTATGTCGGGTCATAAATGGCAGAATCCTGTACATGTCTATAGGCCGTATCCGACACAACAGTACCATCAGCATAATGGGTGGAACGGAGATTCTCCTTCATCCAGCACTGGTTGCCGATTTTCACAGTATTATAGGTATTGCCATCATAGTCTTGAACAGTAGCGGGACAATCAATAGTATTACTCCAACCCACCTGCTGCTGCAAGTTAGCAATTTCCTCTTGTTGATCTGCAATTTGGTCAGTGAGGTTAGCAATACTGTCGGCGGTAAGGTAACCGGCATCATTGAGTAAAGAACCTAAAGTGAGACTGTTCTGAACACAACGGACAGAATAACCGGAATACTCTTTAGCACCATTAGTTTTTTGAACGTATGTGTTGAATTTTCTAAATCCATAGTAATAGATTGATGACGAATAGAAGCTTGTTGTACTCCAAAAGCACGCTTGGAAACCATAATCCGTAGTACAACGATAGAAACTTACAGGAAGTACGCTAAAGCCTGTCGCATTATTTTCATTGACGTTCTTTACGATTGAACAATCATTCTCATTACTCATCTCCCACCATCCCATAGTGGAAGCCAATGCCTTGGCAATGTTTGTGGGCGCACCACCACACATATACTCACTCTGATTGCCAACATAATCAAGAAGTTGATCCCATTCCGAGCTACTTGGCACATGCCATCCTTCGGGGCATACACCTTGCACACCACTCGGATTAGCATCACTGGCAGACTCTCCATTCATCACAGCAGTCCAGTTGTACCAATAACCATAGGCTTCTGAATTATCATCCCAATTAGGAAGATTTTGGTTGTTCGTAGGGGTATATCTGTATGCTATTGTTGAAGATGTATCGCTTCCTTCGGGAATATCAGTTCCGTCAGCATAGCGAGAGGTTCGAAGGTTTTCTTTCATCCAACACTGGTCTCCGATTTTCACGGTATTGTATTCATTACCGTCAATATCTTTCATCTTCGATACACCACAAACAAAAATATTATTCACTACATTGTCAATCACTTCCTGCTGGTTGCCGAGCTGAGCCGTCAAATCGGTAAGACTGTCAGTGGTAAGGAAGCCGGCGTCGTTGGTGAGGTCGCTGGTCTTGGTAGGCACCTCAATATTCACGGTCTTGTTGGTGCCTTCGTTAGCGGTAAAGCTCTCTACCGTTTCGCCGTTTTTCTGTACTGTGATGGTGGCGTTGTTCACCGTAGGGTCGGTCTCGGAAGTGAGGTAACCACTTAAGTCAGGAGTATTCTGGATTTCAGAATAGTCGTAAGCGGGTTTGTTGGCCTCTTTGGCCCATGCCGGAACAGTAGGGTCGGTTTCAGCGGACAGGGAGTCACTTGTCAGATAACCGGCATCGTTAGTGAAAGCGCTGACGTTGGTCGGAACTTCAGGAATGCTGGGTTTGTTGCTCAAGTCATTATAGCTACCGGAAGTGGCCACTGTTGCCAAAGTGGGTTTGTTCATAATGTACTGCGGACTAGAACTGTTCTCTTCTGTCCAGTTAGCAGGCAATTGGGTCACTTCACCACTTGTTGTGGGAATGACATACTGGTGGTTGCCTTCACCATCAACCACTGTAATAATGACATTAGATCCTGATGCAGATGCGCTTACGGTCGGGGAAACACCATCCTGGCCATTGGTTCCATTCGTGATGGTGAAGGTGCTGGTTGTATTGTCAGTGTAGGTGATGGTATAAGTATCAACATTGCCTTCTGTACCCGTTTTCGCTACAGAGACGATACCGTTACCGGTCTCACCTTGTGCACCTGTCTCTCCAGTTGCACCAGTTTCACCAGTTGCGCCTTGTGCACCATTCGTCACGGTAAAGGTTGTGGTAGTGCCATCGGTGTATGTGATGGTATAGGTGTCAACCAGACCGTCTGTATTTGTTTTGGCAACAGAGGCGATGCCGTTACCGGTTTCGCCTTGTGCGCCAGTCTCACCTTGTGCACCAATTGCACCATTGCTCACAATAAATGATTGCGGACCATTAGCATCGGTGATGGTCACCTGCGTACCGCCCTCCACGGCAGTGGTGGTCACTGTGGGTGACACGCCATCTTGGCCATTGGTTCCGTTTGTTCCGTTTATACCATCGGCTCCGTCAACACCATTTTGTCCATTATGGAGAACAAAACTGTGTGGTCCACTGGCATCCGTAATGGTCACCGTCGTGCTGTCACCAGCACTAGTGGTCGTCACAATGGGTGAGAAGCCGTCCTGGCCATTGGTACCGTCGGTTCCGTTTATACCATTGGCTCCGTCAACACCATTTTGTCCGTTATGGAGAACAAAACTGTGTGGTCCATTGGCATCTGTAATGGTCACCGTCGTGCTGTCACCAGCGCTAGTGGTCGTCACAATGGGTGAGAAGCCGTCCTGGCCATTGGTACCGTTGGTTCCGTTTATACCGTCGGCTCCATCAACACCATTTTGTCCGTTATGGAGAACAAAACTGTGTGGGCCATTGGCATCCGTAATGGTCACCGTCGTGCTGTCACCAGCGGTGGTGGTCGTCACAATGGGTGAGAAGCCATCTTGGCCATTGGTACCGTTGGTACCGTTCGTGCCGTCTTGGCCATTCTGTATGGTGAAAGAATGCGGGCCATTGGCGTCAGTGATGGTCACCTGCGTGCCACCGTCTACATCAGTGGTGGACACCGTGGGAGAGACACCATCTTGGCCATTGGTACCGTTTGCACCAGCAGCTCCGTTAGTTACGGTAAAAGTGCTGGTGGTAGCGTCAGAATAAAAAATCGTATAGGTGTCTTGAAGTCCGTTGGAGACAGGTCCCACGATATTGATGATACCGCGTCCGTTTTGGCCATCCTGGCCATTGTTACCGTTTGTACCATTCAGGATAGTAAAGGAATGCGGGCCTGTGGCATCGGTGATGGTTACCGTGGTTCCGGTGGCGGTTTGGCTTGTCGTCACAACGGGCGAAAAACCATCATTACCGTCCTGTCCATTAGTACCGTTTGCTCCATTTTGACCATTCAAAATGGTGAAGGAGTGCGGGCCCGTGGCATCGGTAATCGTCACAACCGTGCCATCAGTGGTCGAAGTTGCGGTTACTGTAGGTGAGAAACCAGGGGCGCCGTCTTGTCCATCAGTACCATTCTGGCCATCCTGACCATTCAAAATGGTGAAGGAATGTGGACCCGTGGCATCGGTGATGGTCACGGTGGTTCCATTGGCGGTTTGAGCAGTCGTCACAACGGGCGAGAAACCATCGGCACCGTCTTGTCCATCGGCACCAGCGTTACCGGCAGGACCCTGCGGACCTTGCGGGCCAGGAGTACCTTGGCGGAGCACCAAAGTCTGGGGCGTACCGCCGTCCTGAGAAATGTTAATCACATAGCCTGTATCGGTAGGCATCACGACAAAAGCGGGAACATTGCCTGCTTTGGCAGCGTATAAGGCATACGGAACGCTCAACAGTTGCTGCACACCAGTAATGCTGTAGTTACTGCCACCATTAGGGTCAATCTCCGATTTCAAGAAATAGGGGCCGTATGCCCAGTTGATTTCGTTGAAAGCTCCCGAGCCCGGAACATGATCGCCACTTCCCACTTCAATGGTCATCAAGCCATTAGCATTGGTGGTGACATTGTGGTTCTCCACATACACAGCTCCTCCGTATTCACTCCCCTGCAAAATCGAGATTCGAACAGAAACACTCTGGTTCACGACCAAGCTGTTGCCCGCATTGCGAACCACTGCCTGATAAGTCATTTTCTGCGGTGCCTGTGCCCATAACATTGACACAGCAAACACCAGCACAAAAAATAGTAAAAACTTTTTCATAGGGATATATTTTGATTATTGATTATTTTCTTAACCATTTTTCCAGACGCATTCGATGCGTCACTACCCCGCCCTTCGGGCACCTGTTGAAAGCTGCACCTCCTTTCTCCTCATCAAGGTACGGCTTCGCCGTAATTCTTGCATCACTACCCCGCCCTTCGGGCACCCCTTCTAACAGAAGGGGAATTAGAGGCTGTTCTTCACCACCTTGAAGGTTTTCAGCAATTGTTTCTGATTCACCACTCGTAATTGATACGTGGAGGCCGCATATCCGGAGAAATCGATCTCAGTATCCGCATCCGTGATGACCATTGTTTTCAAGAATTTGCCGCTCAAATCGAACAACTGAAGCATCAAGCCTGTTGAAGGAATTTCGTAATCCCTTATGCTCAGCATCACCTTATCGGCCGTAGGATTAGGGTACACAATCGCCGTCAAATTGATACCGGGATAGCTGTTGATACCCACCACCTGGATTTCGTAGGGTTGCTGCACACCTTCTATGATGTAGCGGCCCCCGCCATCCACTTTCTGGTCGGCGATCTGCCCCACCGTATAGGTGACAGTGCCACCATTGCCCGTGGCCGAGCCACCTGCAGGCACTACTGCGGACTGAGCGGACAACGACACTGTAATAATGCTGACAATTGCCCATAAAAGTAATTCTTTTCTCATAACACTAATATTAAAATTAGACTTATAATTTTCAACAATTTAAAGTGCAAAAATACAAATTAATTTCGATTGACAAGCTTTTTTTTATAAAAAAATAACAATAGAAGACGGGGCGTGCCCCGTCTCTACAACAAAAAAAAACGCCTGCAAAAACAGGCGTTTTTTTCATTAATCTTCAACAGATTATTTCTGCTTCAGCAGGTCTCTGATCTCGGTCAGCAGAATTTCTTCCTTGGTGGGTTCTGGTTCTGCGGGAGCGGCGGGAGCTTCTTCTTCGGCAGGTTTCTTCACCATATTGGAAGCTTTGTTGATCAACTTGATTACCAAGAAGATACAGAATGCCACAATCAAGAAATCCACTGTGGTCTGGATGAAATTACCGTAATGTAAGGTAACAGCCTCTTTCACCACTTCTTCCCCTTCCATGACAGCGGGACGGAGGGTGACAGAAAGGGTTGTGAAATCAACATTACCGATTAAAGCGCCAATCAATGGCATCAGAACGTCATTGACCAAAGAGGTAACGATTTTGCCGAACGCGCCACCGATGATCACACCGATAGCCATGTCCATGACATTGCCTTTCATGGCAAATTCCTTGAATTCTTTAAAAAAGCCCATAATTGTGATATTTAGTTAGTAGATAAATTGAATTGCTTATCAAATTTCTTTCGGCAAAAATATAAAAAAAACTCTCTTGTTGTACACAAAGAGAGTTTTATTTTGAACAAAATCTCAAAAACCTTGCGACTACTCAGCGGCGGGAGTCTCAACTGCTTCAGCAGCGGGAGCTTCAACCTCAGCCTTGGGAGCTGATTTCTTGCTACGTCTGGTTCTTGTAGTTTTCTTCTTGGTTTCGGTGGTGGTATAAGTTTCGTTATAGTCCACCAGTTCGATGATGCACATTTCGGCATTGTCACCTTTTCTGAAACCAGTCTTCAGAATGCGGGTGTAACCACCGGGGCGGTCGGCCACCTTCTGAGAAACTTCTCTGAAAAGTTCGGTGACAGCGAATTTGTTGTGCAGGGAAGCGAAAACCATACGTCTCGAGTGGGTCGTGTCGTTTTTGCTGCGCGTAATCAGCGGTTCCACAAACTTCTTCAACTCCTTAGCTTTGGCCAAAGTGGTATGGATGTGTTTATGCATGATCAGGGAGGTAGCCATATTGGACAACATGGCAGCTCTGTGCGCGCTTGTTCTTCCTAAATGATTGATTCTTTTCGCGTGTCTCATGATTCTTAATCCTTATCTAATTTATACTTTGATACATTCATTCCAAATTCCAGACCTTTCGACTTCACTAAATCTTCCAATTCAGCCAAAGATTTCTTACCGAAATTTCTGAATTTCAACAAATCGCTCTTGTGGATGGCAACAAGGTCTCCCAAGGTCTCCAGCTCAGCGGTCTTCAAGCAGTTCAACGCACGCACGGACAAGTCCATATCCACCAGTTTGGATTTCAGGATCTGGCGGGTCAGCTTGGAAGCGTCGTCAAATTCCTCATTGGAAACGCTCAGTTCGGGAGAATCTACAGCAATCTTCTCGTCTGAGAACAGGGCGAAGTGCTGGATCAAAATCTTGGCAGCCTCTTTCAGCGCTTCCTTCGGGTGGATAGAACCATCGGTGTCGATTTCGAACACCAATTTCTCGAAGTCGGTACGCTGTTCCACACGGTAATTCTCAACAGTGTATTTCACATTCTTGATAGGTGTGTGGATAGAGTCGATATTGATGATACCGATGCCTTCGTGCAGCGACTTGTTCTCCTCTGCGGGCACATAACCGCGGCCTTTGTCGATGGTGATTTCCATAGACAGCACCACTTCGGGTTCCATGCGGCAGATCAGCAAATCCGGATTCAACACCTGGAAATAGTTCAGGAAACGGTTCATATCGCCGGCAGTGAATTTGTCCTGTCCGGAAATAACGATCTTGGCAGTTTCCGAATTATTGTTCTCGATTTTGTTCTTGAAACGGATCTGCTTCAGGTTGAGGATGATGTCAGTTACATCCTCCATGATTCCCTGGATAGAGGAAAACTCCTGCACCACACCTTCGATTTTGACAGAAGTGATGGCATAGCCCTCGAGCGAGGAAATCAGCACGCGACGCAAGGCGTTTCCGATGGTCATGCCGTAACCCTGCTGGAGGGGACGGAACTCAAACTTGCCATGGAAATCGTCGGCCTCGATCATGATGACCTTGTCGGGCTTTTGAAACGTTAAAATTGCCATTTGTATTTTGTTTTGATTGTTATTTTTTCTATGTGGAAATTGCGGCGGAGCCGCAATGCCATTTTAATTCCCGGTTTTAACTACCATTATTTGGAGTACAACTCAACGATAGCCTGCTCGTTGATGGTTTCGGGAATTTCCTCTCTCTCGGGGTAGTTCATGAACTTACCGCTCATCATGTTGCCATCCCATTCCAGCCAAGAGAAGCTGTTGGTCTTGCCACTCAGTGAGTTGGTAATCACTTCGAGAGCTTTTGAACGTTCGCGAACTGCCACGATATCACCAGGCACCAACAGTGCGGAGGGGATGTTGCAAATCTGACCATTCAGCAGAATGTGTCTGTGGCTCACCAGCTGACGTGCGGCGGCTCTTGAAGGTGCGATACCCAAACGATATACCACGTTGTCGAGACGAGACTCGATGAGTTTCATCAAGTTCTGACCAGTGATACCTTTCTTGCGGGCAGCGGCGTGGAACAATTTTCTAAACTGACGTTCCAGAATACCGTAAGTATATTTAGCTTTCTGTTTTTCCTGAAGCTGCATACCGTACTCTGACAGTTTGGAACGTTTTCTGGACTGACCGTGCTGTCCGGGAGGATAATTCTTGTGTTCAAAATATTTGTCAGCTCCATAAATGGGTTCATGGAACTTTCTTGCAATCTTGGTTTTAGGTCCTGTATATCTTGCCATTTTCTTGCTATTTTAAGGTTCTTTATACTGATATTGATAAATTATACACGTCTGCGTTTGGGAGGACGGCAACCATTGTGCGGAAGCGGAGTCACGTCGGTGATCTCTTCCACCATGATACCGGCGGCGTGAATGGTTCTGATAGCGGATTCTCTACCACCACCAGGTCCTTTAACGAAAACCTTAACTTTTCTTAAGCCAAGATCATAGGCAACTTTGGCACAATCCTGGGCAGCCATCTGAGCTGCATAAGGAGTGTTTTTCTTGGAGCCTCTGAATCCCATTTTACCAGCGGAAGACCAGGAGATAACCTGACCGTCGCTGTTGGTAAGGGATACAATAACATTATTGAACGACGCATACACAAAGGCCTTGCCCATTGCATCAATTCTAACAACTTTTTTCTTTGTTGATTTGGTATTCTTTGCCATAATACTATTTCCTGATAATCAATTAATTACTTAGTTGCTTTCTTCTTGTTTGCAACAGTTTTCTTACGACCCTTACGAGTACGTGCGTTGTTCTTGGTACTCTGTCCGCGTAACGGTAAACCGATACGATGACGAATGCCTCTGTAGCATCCGATATCCATCAGACGCTTGATGTTCATCTGAACTTCCGAACGCAAAGCACCTTCTACCTTCATCTCATTGATCATTCCACGGAGTGCTGCCAACTCATCATCATTCCATTCATTTACCTTCTTGTCATGGCTGATACCGGCTTTGTCCAAAATGGCGGCGGCAGTGCTGCGGCCAATACCATAGATGTAAGTCAAACCGATGACGCCTCTTTTGTTTTTCGGTAAATCAATACCTGCAATTCTTGCCATAGCTTAAAATCTATTTTTAATGTTAATACTTATTATCCTTGACGTTGTTTTTCTTTCGGGTTCTTTTTGTTGATAACATAGACCACGCCGTGTCTTCTTTTCTTTACTGAAGCTCTTACTTTCATCTCTATTTTTATTTTTATGATTTATGTCTGAATGTGATACGTCCTCTGGTCAAATCGTACGGAGAAACCTCCACCTGCACCTTGTCGCCGGGGAGAATCTTGATATAATGCAGCCGCATCTTGCCCGAAATGGTCGCGATGATCACATGTCCGTTTTCAAGCTGGACACGGAACATGGCGTTCCCTAAGGATTCGATGACGACACCGTCTAGTTCAATGGATGATTGTTTTGCCATATCTTGATTCAATTATATTTTCTCTTCTGTCCCCAACACTTCCCCGATGTATTTGTAGGTGGATAAAACTCTGGTGCCGTTTTTCGTGATGGCAATTTGGTGCTCGTAGTGGGCTGCCGGCTTATGGTCCATCGTGCGGATGGTCCATTCGTCGCGTTCGCAGTAAATCTTACGGGAACCCATGGTAATCATCGGTTCGATGCAAATCACCATGCCTTCGCGCAGGGTATCGCCCTTGCCAGGCTTACCGTAATTGCACACATCCGGTTTCTCGTGCATATTCCTGCCGATACCATGTCCGCATAACTCACGAACAACCCCGTAACCGAATGATTCGCAGTAGATCTGCACCGCATGACCGATATCACCGGTGGTGTTTCCCTCCACTGCCGCGGCAATTCCCCGATAAAGAGACTCCTTGGTGCGGTCCATCAACAGTTTTTTTTCCTCCGACACCTCGCCCACCGCGAAGGTGTAAGCATAGTCGCCGTGAAAGCCGTTCAGGTAGGCACCGCAGTCCACCGAAACGATATCTCCTTCATTGAGTACCATACCGTTTCTGGGAATGCCGTGAACCACCACATCATTCACCGAGATGCAGAGGGAGGCGGGATAACCATTGTAACCTTTGAAGGAAGGCACTCCGCCATTGTCCCTGATATAGGTCTCGCCGATTCTGTCCAAATAAGTCAGCGGGACTCCCGGTTTGATGTACTTTGCCACTTCGGCCAAAGTTTTTCCAACAAGCAAAGAACTTTTTTGTATTATTTCAATTTCCTCTTCGCTTTTCAAGCGAATCTTGTTAAACATATTCATTAGTAAGCACCGCCGCTATAGCGACCTTTGATTCTTCCGGATTTTGTCAAGCCGTCGTAATGTCTCATCAACAAATGGCTTTCGATTTGCTGAAGGGTATCCAGAACAACACCCACCATAATCAAGAGGGAGGTACCGCCGAAGAACTGGGCAAACTGCTGGTTCACACCAAACAATCTTACGATAGCGGGCAGGATAGCCACGATAGCCAAGAAGATAGAGCCTGGCAACGTAATCTTGGACATGATGTCTTCAATCAGCTGGGCAGTCTGTTTACCGGGTTTCGTACCGGGGATAAAGCCACCGTTTTTCTTCAAATCCTCGGCAATCTGCTGCGGATTGATGGTGATAGCGGTATAGAAATAAGTAAACAGGATAATCATCAGGAAGAACACAATATTGTATCCCCATCCGTTATAATCGATGAAGCTGTGCCAGAAACCACCGGTTGACTGTTCGGTTACAGAAACGAAAGTCAAAGGCAGGAACATGATGGCCTGGGCGAAGATGATAGGCATAACACCTGCAGCGTTCACTTTCAGAGGCAGGAAGTTACGCACACCACCGTACTGCTTGTTGCCCACGATTCTCTTGGCATACTGTACCGGAACACGGCGAGTACCCTGGACGAGCATGATACAGAAAGCGATAATCAGCATCATGATGATGAGCTCGATGATGAAGATAATAGGACCACCGTTCATGTCGCCGATACGGGAGCTGAACTCAGCTTTCAGGGCAAAAGGCAGACGAGCGATGATACCGATCATAATGATCATGGAAATACCGTTGCCGATACCGTTGTCGGTAATACGCTCACCCAGCCACATGATGAACAGGGTTCCTGAAATCAGGAGGATGAAGGAGGTAACAGCGAACACAGACAGATGACCGATAATAGGGGTAAGCATAGCGGGTGAGATAGCTCCGCTGAACTGGCCCTGAATATTGGCGATATAGGCGGGGCCTTGAATAGCCACCACTGCCACGGTCAGGTAACGGGTAATCTGGTTCAATTTCTTTCTTCCGCTTTCGCCTTCTTTCTGCAAGCGCTGGAAGTAAGGCACTGCCAGGGTCATCAGCTGGATGACGATGGAAGCGGAGATATAGGGCATGATACCCAAGGCGAAGATGGAAGCGTTGGAGAACGCACCACCGGAGAACAGGTCGAGCATACCGAGCAGACCTTCCTGTGCCGACTTGGTGAATGCCGAAAGCGCGCCTGGGTTGATACCCGGAAGCACCACATGAGCACCCAAACGATAGATCAGGATGATAAAGAGCGTGTAAAGGATTCTCTTTCTCAGATCCTCGATTCTAAAAATGTTTTTTATGGTCTCGATAAATTTTTTCATGAGATATAAAATATGTATTATTTATTCTTGATTATTCAGCTGCGGGAGCCTCCACCTTCTCACCGATAACGACAATCTGACCGCCGGCATTGGTGATGGCATTCTTGGCTGTTTCTGAGAAAGCGTGAGCGGAAACCTTCAAAGCGGTTTTCAGTTCGCCCTTACCCAGCACTTTCACCAAGCAATTCTTCTTGGCCAAACCATTGGCGTGCAGCACTTCGGGAGTGATTTCGGTGATATTCTTGTTTTCAGCCAAAGTCTGGAGAGTGCCGATATTGATGGCGTTGTATTCCACGCGGTTGATATTCTTGAAACCTCTCTTGGGCATGATTCTGTAGATAGGCATCTGACCGCCTTCGAAACCGATTTTGCGGCTGTAACCTGATCTGGACTGGGCGCCTTTGTGACCTCTTGTGGAGGTACCGCCTTTACCTGATCCCTGACCTCTACCTACTCTTTTTGACAACTTAGTTGCGTTTTCAGCTGGTTTTAAACTGTGCAAATTCATCTCTTCTATATAATTTCAAGATTAATACTCAATTTACATTAAATTTCTTCAACAGTGACCAAGTGTTTCACGGCGTTCACGATACCCAGGATCTGGGGAGTGGCGTTGTGTTCAACGGTCTGGTGCATTTTTCTGATTCCTAATGCTTCCAATGATCTTTTCTGGCGCAATGGTTTGTCGATAGCGCTTCTTACTTGTGTGATTTTAATCCTTTTCATCCCTTCAAATATTATTTTTTGTTGTTAATTTTCGTGTCCATTTAAAAGCAAAATAGTGCAAATTTGGGAGAAAATTGCAACTATTTATTCACATTCCGACCTTAATAAGCCCCATCTTCCACTATCCAACAATATCATATAAAGTCCGTGAAATCAAGTAGTTGCGAGTTTTCAGAGTTTCGTTTTCCGTCTTCTTCTATTTCACTTCTAAAGGTTTGCAAATATACATTTTTTTTTGATGCAAATGCAGGGTAAAATATTTTTGTTGATTTTTTTTTAAAGTACAGACGAATGGCATGGTATATCCACTACCCTGTCCTCCGGGCAGCCCTGCTGAGAGAAGAAGGGAAATTATGTGTCTTGGTGCAGACGAAAGACATTGGTCTTCTGCAATTTACCGCAATAGTGCAAAATTAATCGGTTAAAAAAACAAAAATTTCCCACTTTCAACAATTTTCTGAAAAATTTTTGTTATCTTTGCAGTTCATAATGTAGAATTCACAAATAGTAATCAAAAAAGAAAAAAAACAATCTAACAACCAAAAACACAACATTTTATTAACCAAAAACAACAGTTATGAAAAAAATCTTTACTTTGTTTTTTGCGCTTTTCATGATGGTATTTTGTGCCAAAGCGCAGTACCTCCTTCAGGAAGGTTTTGAAGGCAGTACGCTTCCCACTGGGTGGACTATTATCGACAATGACAATGATGGTTCCAACTGGGAATTGACCGGTACTGCAGAACAATTCTCCACTCACACCGGTAACGGAGTTATCGTATCTGCTTCTTATGACAATGATGCGAGTACAGCATTAACTCCCGACAACTGGCTGATTACCCCGGCAATCAACATCACGTCAAATGCTGACCTAACTTTCTGGGTAAAAGGGCAAGACCCTAGCTATGCTTCCGAATACTACAGTGTGTATGTGGCTACTGCTAACACGATTGCCGCTTTCACTGCAACAACCCCGGTAACAAGCGGTATTACTACTGGCGATTGGGCTCAGCAAACTGTTAACTTGAACAGTTATGTTGGTCAAAACATTTACATCGCATTCCGTCACCACTACTGCACCGATATGTTCTTCTTGAACTTAGACGATGTGGAAATCTTCGCTCAACCAACAAGTCCCACTCTTACTGTTGAGCCTACCACGATTGATTTCGGCACAATAATTTTGAGTGATTTTGAATCCGCAACAGCTACCGTAACCGCTTACAGCCTCACCACAGGTATCACGGCTACCACTATGGCTCCTTTCTCCGTATCAGCTGACGACATTACCTACGGTACCACAGCTACCATCGACCAGAATGGCGGCACCCTGTATGTGAAATATACTCCTACCGCTGCCGGAAACCACAATGGTATGGTTACCTTGTCAAGCACTGGCGCCACCGATGCTACTATCACTTTGACAGGTAACTGTGTTGACTGTGCTGCAAACAACATTACCACCTTCCCGTATGTCTATACTTTCAACGATGGCATTGTTCCTCCCTTGTGCTGGGGCTATGACGATGCTGCTCACTTTGGCGTTTTGACGGTTGATGAAGACGCCGGTGATTATGCGGCTCTCATTGGAGTCGTAGATTATCTGATCACTCCTGAAATCATCAGTACATCACCCTTGAACATGAGCATTGATTACTTGACATACGCAGGTATGAATCAACTGAATAGTTCAAGCACCTTCCGTATTGGTTATTCCACTACCAACAATAATTATAGCAGCTTTACCTGGTTAACACCTGTAGATGCTGTCGAGGCTACTGGCTTATTCTCCACCTATTCCTCTATAATTCCTGCTGGCACCAAGTACATTGCTATTGATGTAACTTTAATCGGCACGTTCACTTATGGTTATAATTCTTATTACAATTATCTGTTTTTTGATAATTTAACTTTATCAGAAATCAACAATGCTGAAATCTTCGCAAGTACTGATGACATTAACTTCGGTACCGTTCAACTCAACAATGAGGCAATCGAGTCTGTTTCTGTTGTTGGAGCATTGTTAACCAGCGATATCACCGCCACCACTGTTGCTCCTTTTGCAGTATCATCAGACGGTACTACTTATGGCACTACCGCTACCATTGCTCAAGCTGGCGGCACCCTGTATGTGAAATATGCCCCCACAACTGTTGGCACTGACAACGGTACGATTACGCTATCAAGTACCGGAGCTACTAATGTCACCATCACTTTGGACGGTAACGCCGTCGACTGCGGCAATTTCACATTGCCTTTCTCTGAAAGCTTTGAAGACGCTGAATGTCCCGCTTCTTGCTGGACCATTGTATATGGTGATGGCGACCCGAGCATAAACACCATGATTCACACCGCTGATCAAGCAGCTGTTGGCTCACAATCATTCCGTTTCTCTTCCTACTCTTCTTCTTCTGATTATACCCAGTATCTGATCACTCCGGCTTTGCCAACAGGTGACAAGAGTGTATCTTTTGACTATAAAGCATCTAACAGCTATGGAGAAACTTTCGCAGTAGGTTATTCAACCAGCAGTAATCCCACCAGCTTCACTTGGGGTGATAATATTACCGCTACCAATACCGACTGGCTTACCTATACCAGTGTAATTCCCGCAACTGCGACTTACATTGCTATCAAATACGCCTCTAACTATCAATACTATTTGTATATTGACAACTTCCAGGTTATAGAAATGACCAGTCCCTCACTGTCAGTATCTCCCGACGCTTTGGGCTTCACTTACATTTTGGGTGCTACTCCCGAAATCCAAACCGCCAATGTTATTGGTAGCGTATTATCTGGCGATATCAACATTGGTGTTACTGGCCCATTTGAAGTCTCTACGGATGGTACCACTTTCGGCACCACTGCCACCATCGCCCAGACTGTTGGTAGCGGAACTTTGTATGTGAAATATGTTCCCACCGCAGCTGGCACACATACTGGCACGGTTACTATTTCAACCACTGGTGCTACTGATGTCACTATCGCATTGGATGGTGTCGCTATTTCATGCGATCTTATTACCACCTTCCCCTATGCTGAAGATTTTGAAAACACCGCAGCTCTCGAGTGCTGGACTATTGTTGACGCCAACAATGACAGTTACACATTCTCTTATTACAATGGCCAAGCAAGATACAGATATAGCAGCGACAACCCTGCTGACGACTGGTTGATTTCACCTGAATTCACATTCACAGGCACCCAAATCGCCACTATTGACTACCGTAGTGGATCAAGCTACTATTCAGAGAAATTCGTTGTGGCAGCCATCACTGGAACATCTACTACGGGAGCAATTATGTTAACCGACACCATTGATGTTACCAACAGTACCGATGAAACTCTGAATATTAATTTAAGCAGCCTGAATGGCAATTACAGAATTGGTATCCACTGTGTATCTGATGCGGACCAATTATACCTCTATGTTGACAATTTCAACATTATTGATATTTCTACTGAAAGCATTTCTGTGGATCCCACCACTTTGACTTTCTCCTCTATTGCCAACGTGCCCTCTAACGCACAAACAGTAACTGTTAACGGTTTTGGTCTGACCAACAATATTGCTGTTAGCACCACCGCTCCGTTTGAAGTTTCAGCTGACAACACTACATTCGGCACCACTGCTACCCTCACACCCACTGGTGCTGTGACCAATGGCACTTTCTATGTTCGTTATAACCCCACTGCTGCTGGCACCGACAATGGTATGGTTACCGTTACCAGTGGTGCAGCTTCTGCAACTGTTACTCTGACGGGTACTGCTATCGACTGCTCAAGTGCATCCACACTGCCTTTCACCGAAGATTTCGAAGGTGAACTGAGTGAATGCTGGTTGAATATTGATGCAGACGGTGATGGTTTTTCTTGGTATTCAACTATGGGAACCACTGTTACCACACATTCAGGTGATGCTGCATATGCCTCAGCTTCATACGACAATCCTTCTTATACCGCTTTAACTCCTAACAACTGGTTGATTACCCCCGCCATCTCCATTCCTGCCACTGGCGCTATGCTGACTTGGTGGGTTGCCGCTCAGGATGCCAACTACGCAGCAGAACACTACCAGGTAATGGTTTCCACAACTGGTACTGCTGCTACTGATTTCACTTCAGTATTTGAAGAAACACTCTCCAGCAACGAATGGGCTCAAAAATCCGTAGCCCTTACCTCTTATACAAACCAGACCATTCATATCGCTTTTGTTCACAACAACTGCACCGATATGTTTGTCATGAAGATCGATGACATCTCCGTTACCGAACTTTCCGCAGACCCGACCATCGAGGTTAACCCCACCGCTGTTGCATTCGGAAACCTTGTTACTCCTAACACCGATGTAGCAACTGTAAACGTTACCGCTTACAACCTCACCGCAGACATTGCCATCAGCACCGCTGCTCCTTACACAGTATCTACTGACGGTATCAACTACAACACAACAGCTACCATGACTCAGCCCGGTGGAGTTCTTTACATCCAGTACGCTCCAATCGCAGCTGGCTCTTATAATGGAATGGTTAACCTGACCAGTGGCACAGCAAACGCTACTATCACACTGACTGGTACTGCTACAGAACCTGCAGATTGCAACACTCCCGCAAGCTTACCATTCATTGAAGGCTTCGAAGGTGAAGATGTTCCTGATTGCTGGACCACAATCGATGCCGACGGTGACGGTCACGACTGGTATGTATTGAACAACTCACAGAGTTCACAAGGTGGTTTTGTGGTTCATTCAGGCGAAGGTCACATTACCTCAGCTTCCTACGCTAGTGTTGCCCTCACCCCTGACAACTGGTTGATTACTCCTCAGATTGCCATGGGCACTAATGGCCACCTGTCTTTCTGGGCTGCCGGTCAGGATCCCAGCTATGCAGCTGAAGTATTCTCTGTATATCTTTCAACTACTGGTCCTGCAACGAGTGACTTCACCGTTACTTTGCTTGACCACCAGACTACTACAGGAACTATGACTGAATACACTGCAGATCTGAGTGCTTACGCTGGACAGAATATTTATATCGCCTTCCGTCACCACGATGTTACCGACATGTTCCGTCTCAACCTCGATGACGTAAGCATTACTGGTGAAACCAGCATCGCCGACGTTGAAAGCAACAATGTGAGCGTTTACCCGAACCCCGCTAACAACGTGATCAATGTGAACGCTAACTCCAACATCAGCAATGTTGAAGTATTCACTATCGCTGGACAAAAAGTTGGTGATTTCACTGCTAACAGCACCAACACCGCTATTAGCACTGCTAACTTGACCAACGGTCTGTACATGATGAAGATTCATACCGAAAACGGCGTTATCAACAAGAAATTTTCTGTTGTTCGCTAGTTATTAGTCTTTTCATAATTCATTCAAAAGAGCGGCTCATAAGAGTCGCTCTTTTTTTTTTCGTATCTTTGCACTTTCAAAACCAATACAATATGACTTTAGGAATTTTAGCTGCCATGGAGCAGGAAATCAGCTTAGTATGCGAAATGATTGAAAGCCCCACCCGCACAGAACTGGGTGGAAGAACCTTTTACCGAGGCATGCTCAACGGCATTGACTGTGTGGTGTGTTTCTCCAAATGGGGCAAGGTGGCCGCCGCCATCACTTCCACCCTTATGATTGAGCATTTCCATATCACCGACCTTGTGTTTATCGGAACAGCAGGAGCCTTGGCCGACGAGCTCAACGTGGGTGACATTGTGGTAGCCAAACGACTGGTACAGCACGACCTCGATGCCCGCCCTATCATCCAACGCTTCCAGATTCCACTAACCGACCATATCTATATTAAAAGCAACCCTCAACTGTCAAGCTTGGCCATCAATAGCATCAACAAACTGATTGCCAAAGGTTTCAGCGAAGTCATCGGCAAGGAAGCCGCCAAAGAGTTCAACTTCATACAGCCTCGTCTATTGCAGGGCGACGTGGCCAGTGGCGACCAGTTCATCAGCAGCGACGAGAAACGTCAGGAACTCATCGGCCTGCTGCCGGAAGTGCTTTGCGTGGAGATGGAGGGAGCTGCCGTAGCTCAGGTCTGCTACGAGTTCCAGCTGCCTTTTACGGTCATCCGCATCATCTCCGACAAAGCCAACCACGACGCGCGTGTGGACTTCAACCGCTTCACCGAAGCCATAGCAAACATCTACTCGCAAGCGATTATACGGGAAATGATCGAAGAGTTGACAGTTGAAAGTTGATAATTGAAAGTTGACGATTCAGAATTCAGAATTCAGAATTCAGAATTCAAAATTCATAATTCAAAATTCATAACTCATACCTCATAACCTCATAACCTCATACCTCATACCTCATACCTCATAACCTCATACCTCATAACCTTCTAACCATTAAACATTAAACATTAAACACTAAAACCTAATCACTAACCACTAACCACTAATCCCTATTTCCTAAAATCATTTGCTAATTTGCTAATTAAAAAGTGATGTATATCAAAAATATATGTATATTTGTAGATTAGACTTAAAAATTACAACTAATTAATAATCAAAATAATAAGATCTTATCACCATGTCAAAAGTACTTTTTTTAGGAGATGAAGCCGTTGCGCAGGCAGCGTTAGACGCAGGCTTATCCGGAGTTTATGCTTATCCCGGCACTCCATCTACCGAAATTACCGAATTCATACAAGAATCGAAACAAGGCAAAGCAGGCGAGGTACACAGTATCTGGGCTGGTAACGAAAAGACCGCCATGGAGTCTGCCATCGGCATGTCATATGCCGGCAAACGCGCCATGGTGTGTATGAAGCACGTTGGTCTTAACGTGGCCGCCGACCCCTTCATGAACTCTTCCATCACCGGCGCCAATGGCGGTTTGGTAGTGGTTGTAGCTGACGACCCCTCGATGCACTCCTCACAAGACGAGCAGGATTCACGCTACTATGCCAAGTTCGCGCTGATTCCCTCTTTCGAGCCGTCAAACCAGCAGGAAGCCTACGATATCACTTATGCGGCTTTCGACTTCTCCGAAAAATACCGTACTCCCGTGTTGATTCGACTCACCACCCGTCTCTCCCACTCCCGTGCCGGCGTGGAACGCAAAGCTGAACGCCCGCAGAACCCCCTGCACCTTGAGGAGAACCCGAAACAATTTATCCTGCTGCCCGCCAATGCCAGAGTGCATTACCGCAACCTATTAGGCAAACAGGAAGCTTTTGAAGAAGAAGCCTGCAAGTCTCCTTTCAATCAATATATCGAAGGCAAAGACAAAAAGATGGGTATCATCGCCTCCGGTATCGCCTTCAACTACCTGATGGAGAACTTTGAGAACCATCAGTGCCCCTACCCCGTGCTGAAGATTTCACAATACCCCATCCCCTCCAAGCTGGTGGCCAAAATGGTGGACGAATGTGAAACCGTATTGGTGGCCGAGGAAGGCTATCCTTTCATTGAGGAGCAGGTACGCGGACTGTTGAACCGCACCGGCAATATCATTGGCCGCTTGAGCGGTGCCCTGCCCCGCGACGGCGAATTGAACCCCAACCTCGTGGCTAAAGCTTTGGGCATGCCCGACAGCTACGGTGCTCCCGTGCCCGAACTCGTGGTGCCCAGACCCCCCGCTTTGTGCCAGGGCTGCCCCCACATCGACTCCTACAACGCCATCAACCGCGCTATGGAGAAATACGGCAAAGGCAAAGTATTTGCCGATATCGGCTGCTATACTTTGGGCGCACTGCCTCCCTATAACGCCATTTACACCACTGTTGACATGGGTGCTTCCATCACCATGGCCAAGGGTGCCGCCGACGCCGGCGTTCGTCCCTGCCTGGCTGTGATTGGCGACTCTACCTTCACCCACAGCGGTATGACCTCCCTGCTGGACTGCATCTATGAGAACACTCCCGTGACCGTGATGATTCTCGACAACAGCACCACAGGTATGACCGGTGGTCAAGATTCTCACGCGCTGGGCGTTCTGGGCGAAATCTGCAAGGGCCTCGGTGTTAAGGAAGACCATATCCACCGCATCAAACCCCTGCCCAATCAGCTGGAAGAGAATGTCAAGATTATCGAGAAAGAACTGGAATACGAAGGTGTTTCGGTCATCATCCCGACCCGTGAATGTATCCAGACCCTGAGCCGCCGCATGAAGAAACAGCAGGCCGCGAAGAAGTGATCAGGGAATAGGGGTTAGTGATTAGGAATTAGTAAAGACATAATCACTATCCCCGATTCAAATTATTTCCCCTTCTATTAGGGCTGACGAATAAACGAGAAAAAAAATTCCCCTTCTTTAAGAAGGGGTGCCCGAAGGGCGGGGTAGTAAAATCACCCTATAGCCAAAATAAAAATATCATCAAAAAGGAATAACAACTATGAAAATCGACATTATATTAGCAGGCGTAGGCGGTCAAGGTATCCTCTCCATCGCCACCATCGTAGGCCACGCCGCCGTCAAAAGAGGAATGTACATGAAACAAGCCGAGGTTCACGGTATGAGCCAGCGTGGTGGTGACGTGCAGTCACACTTCCGCCTGTCCGACCAGGAGATCGCCTCCGACCTTATCCCCATGGGCAAAGCCGACCTCATCATCTCTGTGGAGCCGATGGAGTCGTTGCGTTACCTGCCCTGGCTGAACAAGGAAAGCGGCTGGTTAATCACCAACAGCCAGCCTTTTGTCAACATCCCCAACTATCCGGATTTCGACAAGCTGAACGCCACATTGGACAAGCTGCCGAACAAGGTGGTCATCGATGCCGATCAGATTGCCAAAGATCTGGGTTCCGCCCGTTCCGCCAACATGGTGATTCTCGGTGCTGCCTCTCCATACCTCCAGCTGCCTTTTGAAGAGATTGAAGCCGCCGTAAGAGAGAACTTCGCACGTAAAGGCGAAGATGTGGTCAATGTGAACATTGCCTGTCTGAAAGCCGGCCGCGAATACGCCGAAAAACACTAAGAAGCATAGGAGAGCACGTCTCTTAAAGACATATCTAATTCATAATGAACAATTTATCGGAATTTCTCAAACGAAATTTTCATATATTTCTATTTGTAATTCTACAGATAGTTTGTATCATTATGATTTCCAAAAGCATGAAATATGCCAGCTTCGCCCTTGACCGAATTTGCCAGGCCATTGTTGCCCCTGTCAACGAGGCATGGTACAATGTAATCCGGCATTTCTCGCTCGAAGCAGAAAACCAGCAGCTGGTTCAGCAAAACATCACCCTGCTGAACGAGCGCGACAATGTCTTCACTTTCAAGGACGATTCGGTATATACTGCCACAGAGTGCGACAGCAACCAACGGGTGAAGATGCGGTTGTACGACTACTCCTACGCCAACATTGTGTATAAGACTACGGATAAAACACACAACTACATTATTATAGACAAAGGACGGGTTGATGGAATCACCAACGACATGGCGGTATTATCCGCAGGTGGTGTTTGTGGTGTGGTAAGCGATGTGACTGAGCACTTTGCTTCCATTATCTCCTTGCTGCACCCCGATGCCCGTATCAGTGCCAAGTTACTGCCTTCCAACCAGATAGGAACCGTGCTTTGGGATGGTATCAATGCCAAATACGCGCAGTTGTACGATATTCCGCAGCATGTGCCAGTAAGTGTTGGCGACTCGATTGTCACCAGTGGTTACTCCAACATCTTCCCCAAGGACATTCTGGTGGGCATTGTTGAGGATGTGCACGAAACAGGCCACAGCAGTTTCCTGACCATCAAGGTGCGTTTGGCTACCAACTTCAACAATGTCAACACCGTATACCTTATCCGCAACATCTACACCTCGGAAATAGACGAACTCAAGAGCAATTTCAAAGATGAATAACGCCAGTTCCAACATACTACGCTTTATTTTTGCCATTCTCGCGCAGATTTTTGTGTTCCGCTACGTTCATCTGTTCGGTTGTGTCAATATTTACATCTTTTTGCTGCCACTGTTGATGCTTCCTTTTGAGATTCCACGTTGGATACAATATCTCATCGCCTTTGCCACCGGTTTTCTCATCGACATGTTCAACATCACTTACGGCATCAATGCCTCGTCTTGTATGCTGATGATGTTTATCCGTCCCTACTTGGTGGTGGCGCTCAACGGACGCAAAACAGACGACATCGTGGACAAGCCACTGCCTGGGGTGAAGGATTTCCGCTGGTTGCTGGCCTATACAGTCATTTTGGTGTTCATCCAGCAATTTGCCGCTGTGATGTTAGAGACATTCTCTTTCCACCATTTCTGGAAAACGATGTTGGTCATCTTGGGCAACACCATTCTGAGCAGCTTTGTCATTTTGTGTTGCGAGTATATTTTCATTCCTGTCAAAAAACGTATTTAATATTGAATATTATGAAACCGAAATTAGTAGTTGGTAACTGGAAAATGAACAAGTCTTTCGATGATGCGCAGGACTTGATTCTAGACATTCAGAATGCATTGAAAGACTTGAAATTGCAGACAGAAGTAGTATTATGTCCGCCATTTGTCTATATGGAACTCCTCACCGACATTGCAGAGGAGGAAGACAGCCAGTTCTATGCCGGAGCGCAGAACTGCAGCGAGCATGAAAGCGGCGCCTACACAGGTGAAGTATCTGCCGAAATGTTGGCTTCCATGGGTGTGGAATTCTGTATTGTGGGCCATTCTGAAAGAAGAAAATATTTTGGCGAGACCAACGCCACCATCGCTCAGAAAATCAATCTTTTACTAAAGAATGACGTTGTGCCTATCGTATGCTGTGGCGAATTGTTGGAAGAGCGCAAAGCCGGAAAACACACCCAGGTGGTGCAGCAGCAAATTGAAGAAGCTTTGTTCCATTTGAGCCCCTCCGATTTTGAAAGAGTCATCATTGCATACGAGCCAGTTTGGGCTATTGGCACCGGCGAAACCGCCACACCAGCCCAGGCCGAGGAGATGCATGCCTTCATCCGCTCGTTAGTGGAGAAAAAATACGGCACCGAAATGGCTTATAATACCTACATTTTATATGGTGGCAGCTGCAATGCCAAAAACGCCGCCGACCTGTTCATGCAAGAAGATGTTGATGGCGGTTTGATTGGCGGAGCCTCGCTGAAGGCAGAGGATTTCTGCACCATTATCCAGGCAGGGGAAAATGTGATGAAAGAAAATTAGCGTACGATAACCTTTTTGAAGAAAGTGTCACCGACTTTGACCATGTAGACACCTGTCGTATTGATGGTGAAGACACGGTTTGCTTTGGCATTGTCCGCATCGAGGACAATCCGCTTGCCCTGAATATCATAAATCTCAACGGTCATGCCTTCGGCACGGTTCACTATAATCTGCTTCTGGAAACTATACACTTCCACCTGTGACATATATACATCTGAAATAGATGAAACAGGCGTAAAATAGGCCCTGTAAGTAGCGTTATCCGTCACCGTGACGGACCTTGGGTTTTCAGTATTTCCGTCATTCCAATTCAAGAATTCGTATCCTTCATTAGGATTTGCCGTAATAGTGATAACCGAACCATAATCGTAAGAACCACCACCGCTTGCCGTTCCCATAGAGGCATCTTCGGTGGTCACAGTGATATAATATTGATTTCTGGCGAAATTCGCCATATAGTTAGCATCCGCGGTCACCGTCACAGTACGCGGATTAGCGGTGCTACCATCGCTCCAATTTACAAAATGGCAATGATCGGCAGGCTCTGCGGTAAGGGTTGCCACGCTTCCATAAGTATAGGTTCCGCCGCCAGTCACCGTACCCAAAGCAGGATCGGAAGAAGTAGCGGTGATCGTAAAGCTTTGCACAGTGGTTGAAAGTACCGGGCGAACCATCCATGTGAGATTATAACCATAGTCGCAAATGGAAGCCCAGCTGGAACCATTTGTGGACACCCATGAGCCATCGGGATTGCCCGCGTAACTACTTGCAGCTGCAGGATAGGTTGCATCGGTATTGTACAACACCACCCATAAGGGCTGGGTGTTGTCGATGCTTACCGGATTGCTTAAAGTAGCGGTAAACCATGTGTCTGAACCACTCAAAGTGAAAGTCTGCGTGGCAATCTGGGTACCGGGAGCATCGGTGCCACCCTGACAAATATTAATTTGGTAGGTTCCCTCATAATAATCCCACAGACGGACAGAAGACAGGGTGTTGTAAGAGGACAGCACGCTGGCAGGGAATCTCACAGCCCAATACAAAGTGCCACCCCCACCCATACTGCTCTTGAATGTGCCATTGTCGTAATGCAACTCATTACTGCCCAAGTCTGCGAACGAGGCGGTGTAGGAGACATTGCTCACAACAGTGAAATTACGGGGATTGTCCGTGTTTCCGTCATTCCAACCCGTAAAGCGGTAGCCCTCATTGGCTGTTGCCGTCAGAGAAACTTCCTCTCCCGAATTGTATGTGCCGCCACCCGTCACAGTGCCCATGGTGCTATTCGCAGAAGTCGCCGTAACCGTATAATACTCCGACGTGTTCAAAACAACCACTTTATCCAACAGAACGAAATAGCCATCGTATGAGTCGTGTAAGAACGCCAAGTAGAGACTCTGTCCATTATACCCCGCAAGGCTGACAGAATATTGCTGATAGGAAGCGCTGATCTTCGTTTTCTGCATCAGCGTGGTGTTGAACGAAGACATACTGGTATTTCCCGTGGTGGACAATTTCACTGCCAATGAATCGGGAAAATTGTTGCTTGCGCTGCGTGCATAGAATTTCAGGGAGAAATTACCCGTAGCCGGCAGGGTAATCTGCGGAGATATCAGATAGTTTTTCGCATTCACAGCCGACTGACTGGGATTATCATACGAATAAGAGATCATTGCATAGTCACCTTCATACGCATAACCATCATTATCGGTTACACTCCAATTATTCTCATCACCATCCGTATCTAACATGGTCCAGCAGGCAATACCATTCTCAAAACTTTCTTCCCACGGGAATGTGGTGACATAGCAGTTGGATGATATGGCTTGGAAATACGCTATATAACTTGCGTTATCTGTCACGGTGATGGTTCTCGGATTGGTGGTATTGCCATCTTGCCAATAAAGGAATTCATAGCCCGAATTGGGGATAGCTGTAAGTGTAGCCGTGCTGCCTGCATTGTATGTTCCTCCACCGGTCACACTACCCATGGTGCTATTTGCAGAGGTCGCCGTGATGGTGTACGACTGTGAAGGAGTATTGCCGGAGAGTACCGGACGAACCATCCAGGAAAGATTATAACCATAGTCGCAAATGGAGGCCCAGTTGTAACCATCGGTGGACACCCATGAGCCATCGGGATTGCCCGCGTAATTACTTGCAGCGGCAGGATGGGTTGCATCGGTATTGTACAGCACCACCCATAAGGGCTGGGTGTTGTCGATGCTTACCGGATTGCTAAAAGTAGCGGTAAACCATGTGTCTGAACCACTCAAAGTGAAAGTCTGCGTGGCAATCTGGGTACCGGGAGCATCGGTGCCACCCTGGCAAACACTAATTTGGTAGGTTCCCGTATAAAAATCCCACAAACGGACAGAAGACAGGGTGTTGTAAGAGGACAGCACGCTGGCAGGGAATCTCACGGCCCAATACAAAGTACCACCCGCACCCATGCTGCTCTTGAATGTGCCATTGTCGTAATGCAACTCATTGCTGCCCAAATCGGCAAATGAAGCGATATAACTTGCATTGGCCATCACGTTGATATTTCTGGGATTATCGGTATTGCCATCACTCCAGCCCGTAAAACGGTAACCGACGTTGGCCGAGGCAACCAGTGTGGCGACTTCGCCGGCGATGAATGTGCCACCACCGGTCACAGTGCCCATGGTGGTGTTGGACGAAGTAGCCGTTATAGTATAGTTCTCTGAGGTGTTTACGATGGAAAAATTATCCAATTGCAAATAATATCCATCATAAGAATCATGGATAAATGCCAAATAGAAACTCTGACCGTTATAGCCCGCAAGATCAACAATATATTGCTGATAGCTCTGTGGAATCATGGTCAAAGGTTTCAGTGTGATATTAAAGCTATTCGTGCTGGTATTACTCGTGGTGGACATTTTCACCATCAACGTATCAGGATAATTGTTATTAGCGCTTCTGGCATAGAAACTCAGCTGATAACTGCCCGTGGCAGGCAGGGTAATTCTGGGAGAAATCAAGTAATTCAGTGCATTTACAGCCAGATTGTTCGTGTTATCATACGAAAAAGATACCATAGTATAAGTTCCATCGTATGACGAGCCAGTAAGTTTTGCCCAATTGTTTCCGTCACCATCCGCATCAATAAACGACCAACAATCTATGTCATTTTCAAAACTTTCGGTCCAGGGGAAGCTGGTGACGTCACATTCGCTCGGCTGGGCACCGGCACACGGGGTGGACACCAAAAAGTTGGCATTCGCTGTGGGCGAAGAAATATTCAACAAAGACTGACCAGAAGCACCCAGTACGGTGAAAGAGCATTCGTTATCCCACTGACTGCCAGAGGTCCAAGTAAGATTTACGTTTGAGGGGCATACATTTATTTCCTGTGTGGCATAAGTACCGTCATTGAGCGTGACTGTGCCATACACATAACCCGAAGCGGAGCTTACCGTCAGGTAGGAGCCATTCCATCCATCACCATAGGTATCTTCCATTTGAAAAGTGAGGGTACACATATCCATTGTGGAGCACTCACTCTGCAATACATTGACCGACACCGTTTGGTTGCCCTGTGTAACGGTTATCACCGCCGAGCGCGCCACTCCGGTATTATTGACCGTAGCGGTGGCATTGACTGTAGTTACCGAGCCGGAGCCTGCACCCGAAGCCGGACTTACCGTCAGCCACGACTGGTTAGAGCTTGCGGTCCAGGAAGCGCTGCTGTTGCTGTTACTGGACACCGTGAAACTCAAGCTGCCTCCTTCTTGGCTGAAATTCAATTGCATAGGATTTACCCATAGCACGCCGTTAGGTTCGATACCCACCACCAGTGATTGATTATCGTTATATGTGTGTGTACTACCGGCTCCTGTTCCGCCACCGCCAGGATTCAACGCATTGTGAGCGAAATAGCCATCGTAGCTGCCTCTCCAGCCCCAGTTGATGTGGAAAAGGCCATTGTTATCATAGCCATCGCATACAAATGCATGGCCACCACCACCGTGACCGGATTCAATCATTGGACGTCCGGCATTCAACTCATTGGTCATCGCAGCAATCCATGAGGCATCGGTTTCTTGCGATTTATAGACGCTATACAATGTGCTTTTGTATCCAAAATAATCCTTCAACGCGTTTTCGGAACATGCCAAGTCGGGATACCCGTACGAATTGGTATAAGCGCCGCTTGCGCTGATACCATAATCCATTTCCACAGCCACACCCACATGATAAATCAATGTAGCCACGGCATTCACCTCGGCAGCAGTGCTGGAGTTTGTCAACGCATTCGGCATCAGATTCCAATTGTAAGTCGTAGCCCCGAAGTTGGCGCTCTGGGTTCCGAAATTATCGTCTACGTATGAATAGGAACCCGTACCCATAACAGGCCAGTTCCAATACTTCATCACCTGCGCCGTAGCCGTGGCGGTACAACCCGCGACAGCATGTATGCCTGCCGAATCCGGACACAAATCGTTGTACCAGGGTTGTTGGCCCCAGGTCGTGGTCAGCAAAGGCTCCACCGATGTGGTGTTTCTGGGCGTATAAGTGCCATTCCTGAGCTGTGACCACATTGACTCAATCTCCGCTGTGGCCAAAATATGATTCTCTTTATAATAAGCTATTTCCTGATTGTAAGCCGCCAGAAACTCACCCACATGCTCCGGCAAGGGAAACTCAAAAGGATTGGTCAGCGAATAGGCGACAATCGGCTGGGCACAATCGTCGGCCGACACAATGACAAAACCCTTCCCTATCGGGTGGACGAAGATATAAAGTTCTTGAAAATCAGACTGTTGACTAATATCAAGCAAACTTACAGCGATATTTTTACCTGCATTCGAAGCATAAAAGTTCTCTGCTACCTGACGTGCAACAGTGGGACTGACAGGGGCTGCCATTGTTGCCATCATCGATATCCATAAACAAATAACAAAAACAAATAACGATTTTTTAATTTTCATGATTTATAGTTTTAGTTCGCAAAAATACACTATTCTTTGAAATTTTCAAATTTTTTATCACAGAATTATCTTTTTTGTTTTGTAGCTTTCGTTTACCGCCTCGAAATGAAAAAATAAAATGGGGAGCTGATAAGATTAACGCACAAATAATTCAATACTATTGGATATTGTTTTTTTTTGTATATTGCACTGATTTTAAATAAGCTTTGAACTTCATAGCATACACTCCATTGTAATCAGCAATTTCTAAGACAAACAAAAAAATTTTCAACTCACCATATCAATTAAAAAACACAAATTTATGAGAAAAATCTACTTTTTTTTGATGATCCTGCTGATAGGGTTCTGCTCCATGCACCTGTCGGCACAAGAAACGCCCTCGGTTCTTACCGTAGCGAATGGCACAAGCACCAATGGTTTTGTACCTGTTTACGGCTTATATTTGGATGAGGCTCAGCACAACCAGATTATTTATCCTGAAAGCATGTTAGGAGACATGGTGACAGGAGAGATTTCGGAAATGAAATTTTACCTCCAAAACAATGTCACAACCACATTAACTTCAACCATTACAGTAAGTTTAGGTACGACAACCACAGAAACGTTCACTTCTGGCATCTTGACTGGCGAAACGCTCACTCAAGTATATACGGGGAGCATCGACATTAGCAACCAGGAGTTTACCCTCACATTCAGCACTCCTTTTACGTACAATGGTGGCAATTTGCTGTTTGACATCACCACCACTGCCGCCAACTGGACTACCACCACATTTTTAGGCATCAGTTCAACAGGAAGCAGCTATGCCTACAACAACATTCGTAACTTCATCCCTAAAACCACTTTTACCTATACTGGCGGTGCGTTATGCAAAACACCATACGGAGTAATAGCCAGCGACATCACCACCACTGACGCCACCATTTCCTGGCACGGTGATGAAAACGCCTCCTCATACAATATCCAGTATATGCTCTCCTCCAGCACTGATTGGAGTACTGCGGAAACAACCACTTCTTCGGACACCACAGTTTATTTGACTGGATTGCAGCCCTCTTCCACCTACAAGGTGAGGGTACAGGTAGAATGCATTGACAACACCCAGACCGTATGGTCTGCGGTTCATTCTTTCATGACAGCTTGTGACATTATCCCCTTTACGGATTCTTGGATTGAAGATTTTGAAAGCACTTATCAAGGCAGCAATGTGCAACGTCCTCTCTTGTGCTGGGCTGTTCCTGTACAAGATCCAACAACCAATGGACCTTTCGTTTATTGTGGTTATGGCGAGGCATGCCATTCAGGAGTGAATTCTATGGAAATGAAGGGCTTTTCCGGTGCTATGAACATAGCTGTACTGCCCGAGTTTTCTGCCGATATCCATGACTTAAGACTTACTTTTTGGGCTACATCCACCAATCCGCAATATGGCACTTTGGAAGTGGGTGTGATGACAGATGCCAGCGACACCTCCACTTTTGAATTGGTGGGCGTATGCAGTACTCCTGGTAGCCGTGGTGGTTCAAGTGCGGGTAATGGCAACTTGATGGGACCTTTCGATTTCGACATGGTGCAGGCCACTTCGGGCAGAATCGCCCTGAGATTTACCAGCAACTATTCAGGTTCTTATGGCTTGTCATGGAATTTGGATGACTTCACCGTGAGCCTTATCCCGCAGTGTGCAGAGCCTGGAAATTTGATCACCGGCAATGTCACCTCCTCTAGTGCAGACATCTCATGGAACGAGTCACCCAGCAACACATACGAGGTACTTTACTGGACAACTGACCCTACCAATCCTGACATCATTACTAATGCTACCCTAACCGATGGCGTTCTTACGTTAACAGGCCTCAATCCCAACACCAGCTACAACTGGACAGTAAGAACCGACTGCGGCGACGGCACATACGCCAATGCCTTCCAGACGCTGAGTTTCACCACTCCCAATGTTCCCGTTGAACTGCCTTACGAGCAAGATTTTGAGACGGATCCCGAACTTATCACCGACTTCACCATCCAAGGCTCTGGCCCCAACCAATGGTTTATCGGTGCAGCCACTTTCAAACCGATAGATGCCAGCGACTCAACCGAAACGGGACATTCCCTCTATATTTCCAACGACAATGGTGTGTCCAATAGTTATACAAACACCAGCACTTCGTATGCCTACGCTATCCTTGACTTGGAATTCGATGACACCCCAATGGAATATCATCTCTCTTTCGACTACAAACTCGAGGGAGAAGGCACCTCTACCAAATATGACTATCTGTCTGTATACCTGATGGATGGCAGTGCTACAGTTCCCACCAATGCAACCCCTTCCGGCACCGCCCTGCTGTATCAGTCAAACGCTATAAGCGACTGGACTCATAAAGATTACATTTTGGAGAATGTGGCAAACAGCACCAAGAAGATTGTTTTCTATTGGAAGAACGACAACTCTCAAGGTACGAACCCGCCCGCCGCTATTGACAATATCAGCATTCTGGGATTCACATGCGCACAACCCACACAATTGGCAGTGACCGATATTGCATCCGACAATGTGACAATTGACTGGACAGAAGTGGGAAGCTCCACCAGCTGGGCCGTCTCATACGGTCCTACCGGATACACGTTAGGAAATGACGAAAACGAAATCATTGAAACAGTGTATGACCATCCGTATATCATTACTGGCCTGACGCCCACCATCACTTACGATATTTACGTTCAATCTGATTGTGGCAGCAACTGGTCTGGCCCGCTCACAGTGACTCCAGGTTCTTTCAACATGGCTGCGAATGGCAGTGATACGCTGACCACCTGCAACTTATTGATTTATGATAATGGAGGCGCTACCGGAAGCTACACATCAAACTGCAACGGCACCTTGGTACTTTATCCCGCTGATCCTGACTCGAAGATGGGTTTGACAGGTACCTGCACCACTGAATCCGGATATGATTATCTGTATGTGTATGATGGTGTTGGCACGGAAGGCAGCTATCTTGCGAGATACCATGGCTCCAATCAGCTAGTGAACGTGTTGTCCACCACAGGCCCCCTGACCATCAAATTCACTTCAGATAATTCGACCAATTCTGCTGGTTTTGAATTGCTTGCCCAGTGTATTAGCTGTTTCCCGCCCACCAACCTCAGCGCAACAGATGTTGACATGACAGAAGCCACCATATCATGGAGTGGTATCGCAGCTGAATATGGCATATATGTCATCCTGACCGACACAACATATTACACCACGACCGATAGCTTTATTACCTTGACCAACCTGATGCCAAGTTCCACCTACAGAGTATTGGTTCGCTCCCTTTGCGGAACAGACTCCTCCGCATTCTCCCAGGTATTCAGTTTCAACACCTCTTGCGGTCAGATCACCATTGACGAAAGCACCCCGTGGTTTGAGGACTTTGAAGGCTATGGCAATAGCGGAGGCGCGGTTTCCATCGGTACATGCTGGGCTACTCCCGAGACCTATACAGTGTCTAACGGAACAGCTCCTTTTGTATATTTAGGATATTCTGGCTCCGCCTATTCTGGCGAGAACACTTTAGAGATGAAAGGCAGTCCCATCATGGTGGTTCTGCCCGAATTCAGCAACGATATCAACACCCTGCGTTTTTCAATGTGGGGCAATACCACTGCTGGCGACGCCACTGATGCAGGCACCATGGCTCTCGGTTATATTTCCGACATCAATGACCCCACCACTTTCATAGCTATCGACACCATCCCTGCCACTGCCTTTAACCGCACTGGCACCGATGCGCCGCATGCCAACTTCATCGGCCCCTACGATTTCAGTGGTGTCACTCCGCAGACCGGTTTGAGAATTGCACTGCGTCTTACTGATATTGGCACACTGTCATGGAGCAACGATCCCCACTCTTGGAACTTGGACGACATCACGGTATCCCTGATTCCTGGCTGTCCCTCACCCGTGAAGACCAGCGTCACCGCCACCAATGTGGACGGCCACAACGCCACCATCAGCTGGACTGACCACGACGTCAGCCACGACTCATGGACAGTATTCTACAGAGCCCAAGGAGAAGCCAACTGGGAATCCACCATTGCCGGTCCTACCCCCAGTGTTGACCTGAACAACCTGGATCCCGAAACCTCATACGAAGCCTATGTCATCACCAACTGCACCACCCCCGATCCGGTTGCCGACGCCACCAACACCATCACCTTCCAGACATTGGTGGCTTGTCCCGCTCCACAGAACGTGACGGTCTCCGACATTGACATGTCCTCCGCCACAGTAACTTGGACTGGTAGTGCCGATAGTTACACCATTGTATGTGGCGATTTCACCAGTACAGAGACAGGTAATACCGCCATTATTACTGGTCTGTCCTCTGCTACCGCTTATACGCTGACTATTACAGCTGATTGCGGCAGTGAAGATGGCACCTCATCCCCGGCGACAGTCACCTTCATGACGGCATGCGAGACCATCACCGATTTCCCCTATATCGAGGGATTTGAAAATGGATTAGGTTGCTGGGTCTCCACACCCACGGTTGGCACCATCAATTGGGCAGTCAACTCAAACTATAACTACAGTTCCTCTTTACCTGAAGGAAACTCTTGTGTTGTAGCTTATACCAGCTCTCATGGTCCTGAGACGGAACTCACTTCTCCGATTTTTGATCTTACTTCAATGACCAATCCCTATCTCTCATTCCATCATATTCAGACGGTCTGGGCAGGGGACCAGGATGAGCTGTATGTCTATTATAAGAACACCTTGTCTGCAACTCCTGTATTGTTGATTTCCTTCACCGGTGACATTTCTTCTTGGCAGATGGATTCTGTCGCATTGCCGAATCCGTCCTCACAATATCAGATTATCTTTAAGGCAGTTTTGGACTACGGACATGGTGTCGGCCTTGATAAAGTAATAATCTATGACAATGACGGTTCTACTCCGCCCACACCTCCCACTTGCGACGCTCCCACCGCTTTGTCATACAGCAACGTGACCATCAACTCCGCCACTATCAGTTGGACTGCCGGTGGTAGCGAGACCAGCTGGAACATTCAGTATAAACTGCAGAGCGCCAACCCATGGCAAGAAGCTACCGTTAATACTACCAGCTACAACATGACAGATCTGACCGCCAACAACACTTACGAAGTACGTGTGAAAGCCATCTGCTCCGAAGACAACCAGAGTGACTTTGTCTACACCAGCTTCACCACCCAAGCTGTGGGCATCGACAACATCGTGCTGGCGAACAGCATCAGTCTCATGCCAAACCCCGCCGACAGCTACCTCGAGCTGCACATCAACAGCAATGTTGTTATGGGGGAAGCGGTAGTTTACAACGCCTTCGGCCAGATGATCCAGAAAGTTGAACTGACGGACAAGCATGTACGCATCAACCTCAGCGACATGGCGGCAGGTATGTATTTTGTGAGAGTGAATGGCAATGGAGTAAGTGCAACGAAAAAGTTTATCAAACGTTAAGACGTGGAGGCGTGAAGACATGCACTGCGTGCATTCGTTAAGACGTTATAGCAATTATCGTCTTAACGAGCAAACGAAGTGAGCGTCTTGACGCCTTGACGCTTTACCGAAAAGTAGAGACGCGCTAAAGCGCGTCTCTACTTTTTTGATACACAACTTATTAACATTCAACAGTGGATAATCTTCAAATTATTCACCATTTTTTTTTGTGTGGTTTTAATTTTTTTTGTACCTTTGTCAACTTGAAGATGTTAATATTCTAAGCAGACTATGGAATACGACTTACACCGCTCAAATTCAAATTAAAACACTGATAACAAATATTTTATAATCAAAAGAAAATAGAAATACAATTCACTTTATTATTCACCAAATACAACAAAAAATGAAAAAAATTTTACTTTTTCTGCTGACATTGATGATAGGGTTCAACACCCTGCAATTGTCGGCACAGGAAACCCAAACCGTAGCTGACGGAACAGCAACCAATTCCTACGTTCCGTTCTATGGTTTGTGGGTAGACAATTACACCCGTTCACAGGTCATCTATCCCGCCGACATGTTAGCCGACTTGGACGGTGCTACTATCACGGCCATGACATTCCATTTGTCTACATTACCCAATACCTGGGGATGTCCTTTCGAAATCAGTCTTGGTGAAACCACAGAGGATAGTTATTCCTCCTCCGCGTATATTACGAGTGGATTATCCTTGGTATATACCGGACAAGTAACCATTGCCAACAACGAAATGACTATTACCTTCGACAGTCCATATACTTATGGAGGCTCTAATCTTGTATTGGACGTTAAAAACACTTCTATAGGCTCCTATTCAAGTGCATACTTCTATGGCATAAGCACCTCTAACTACCAAGGTGCATACGCCTACAATTCTTCATCCACCCCATCCACCCCAACCACTCGTGTATCTTTCATTCCCAAAACCACTTTCTCTTTTCTACCTTCAGGCGTTACTTGTTTCTCTCCCAACAATCTACAAATCAGTGATACTACCGCCTACGAAGCTACCCTTTCATGGACTCCCCGTGACGGCCAAAACGAATGGGAGGTATGCTGTGTTTCTGGCAACTTCGATCCCGACCAGGCAAACTGGCAGACAGTCATCGATACTTTTTATACTTTCACGAACTTGACTCCCGCCACTGGTTATACCGCTTACGTGCGCACCAACTGTGGCAGTGAAGTCAGCAATCCCCGTTCAGTGAACTTCACCACCATTGCCACCTGTGCCAGCGTGCCTACCAATATTATGGTAAGCAATATCACCGCCACAACCGTGGATGTGAACTGGACTGCCGGAGCAGCCAACGACATCGCATGGGAAGTTGTGGTGGTTCCCGCCAATGCCACTCCTGAAAGCGGAATTCCCGAACAAGCCACTGACCATCCATACACTGTTTTCGATTTGCAAGACAACACCCAATATAAAGTATATGTACGCACCGACTGCGGTGGCGGCGACCATAGCTATTGGTCAAACCCTCCTGTCACTTTCACCACCCAACCTCTCTGTACATCCCCTGTACATGTAGGTGTTAGTCAAATTACGGGTACCTCCGCATTGGTTACATGGGAACCAGCCATTATTGGTGCTACCAGTTATACTGTTGAGTATTCTCAAGACAGTCTGGAAAACTGGACCATGGAGGTTGTTGACGGTACTCAGTTCATGATCTCCAATCTTGAACCTGGCACCACTTACAATGTGATGGTTTACAGCAACTGCGACCTTGGCGATGCCGACACCGTATTCAAAACATTCACCACCAACTGCTTAGCTGGCGGCAATCTGCAAATTGGCGAAGGCACCTTCACCTCAGGTTATTTGCCGGAATATTGCCTATACAACTATAGCTATACCCAACAGATTTACCTGGCTTCTGAGTTAGGCGATGCTACAGAAATCAGCTCTATCGCTTTCCAAGCTGAAACTATTGCAAACGACAACCGCCATTTGAAAATATACTTGATGAACACTACAGCCGCCAACAGCAACAGCTGGTTGAACGCTACCAATGCCACATTGGTATATGATAACACTCCTACCCTGACAACAGGCTGGAATACTTTCCATTTCAACACCCCATTCCAGTACAATGGCACCAACCTTGCTGTTATAGTTTTAGATGTTACAGGTACCTGGAGTGGCACCAACCAATTCTATTGCCATACCACAAACCAGAGTCTTGCCCGATATATTTATGAGGATGGTAGTGCATACAGCACTACCAGCACTCCCTCAGGCGGCACATCTACCGACTCTCGTAATAATGTTATTTTCGGGACACCCTGCGAAGAAGATGTTATCTGTGTCAAACCCAACGTATATGTGACCGAAACCAGTGAATCAAGCATCACTATCGACTGGGCACCTGGCTACACCGAAAGCGCATGGAATGTGGAATACTCCGTAAACGACACCGACTGGACCACTCTTGGCAGTGTCAATACACATCCTTACGAAGTGAATGGCCTTGACCCCGACACCAGATATTATATCCGTGTTAACTCCGATTGCGGTTCAGAAGAAAGTGGCTATGCAACGGTTTCAGCCAGAACCGAATGCTCCAGCATTGAAATCCCTTATTCTGAAGACTTTGAAGACGCTCCAGCTTCTGGTTCAGGCAACATGATTACCTGCTGGACCGCCAACACCAACAACACTTCTACCGCTTATCCATACACTTACAATTCACAACAACATTCAGGCGACTATTCTGTTTATTTCTATGGTTCCACATCATCTTACTCATACTTGGCATCTCCACGTATTGACGACATGGTGGCCATGGACAACCTGCAGGTACGCTTCTGGGCTCTTAAAACCTCTGCCTCCTATTACATTCAAGTGGGTATCATGACCGACCCCGATGACTATTCCACCTTCCAGCAGGTTGGTCAGAACCTGACTCCAGACACCATCAACACATGGAAATTATTGCAGGTCAACACCGACAGCTATACTGGTGACGGTCGCTACATTGCATTCAGAATTCCAGTCGACATTTCCAACTACATGTACATTGACGATGTCACCATCGACATTATTCCGTCATGCGAACACGTAGAAAACATCACCTCAGTGAATGGCACTGTTACTGCTAACGCAGCTGACATTACCTGGACTGTTGTTGGCACAGAAGGCGCTTGGGATGTGGTTTACGGCATCAGCGGCACCATTACCGATCCTAACGACGAAACAGCTACTACCGTACAGTCCCCGAGCATTTCTCTTACCGACCTGAACAACAACACCTTATATGATGTATATGTAAAAGCAGTTTGTTCCGGTGATGAGAGCAGCATCTGGATGTCCTATACTTTCAGAACTGCCTGCGGTGAAATTGCAAACCTGCCGTTCACCGAAAATTTCGACACTTACGGCACTGGTACAGGCACATATCCCACTTGCTGGGACAAAATCAACACTTATTCCAGCGACAGACCATACATAAATAGCTCTAATTACGAAGGTGTTGGTTCATTGTATTTCTATGCAGGCGAAGGTACTACATACAATATTGCTATTACTCCTATTTTTGATGCCACTATAGACATCAATACCTTGCAGGCTGAATTCATGTATAAAGCCTCTTACACCTCCGACCGCCTGATTATTGGTGTGATATCAGACCCGACAGACGCTACCACTTTCGTAGCTGTCGATACGGTTTATCCTCATTCAACAGCTTCCACTTGGATTCCGCAAGAAGTAAGCTTCGCCTCCTATACAGGCAATGGCCGATATATTGCTTTCAAAAACCAATATACAAGTCAATCAGCATACGCCTATATCGACAATTTGAATATAGACTTAATCCCCTCTTGTCCGAAACCCACACATGTAACAGCCGCCTCTGGCGCAACCGATACTATTGTACTTTCATGGACAGATGCCAATGCTACCCAATGGGACATCATTTATGGTCCCACTGGCTTTGATCCCACCGAAGACCTCGATCCCGATGAAGGCATTACCTTAATTGAGGGTATTACCGACAACCCATACATTATCACCGAATTGGAAGGAGGCATTGTGTATGACTTCTATGTGCGTAGCATCTGCGATGGCGGAGATGTAAGTCCTTGGTGTACAATGCCTGCTTCTGCCACTCCTTTCATCATCCAGATGGGCACTAACGGTTCTGAAACTATTAGCGGTTGCGGTTTCACCATTACCGATGATGGCGGCCTGAATGGCAGTTACTCTAGCAGCTGCGACTATACCCTTACCATCAATCCTCCCGCACCCAACTTCCTGGTTTCCATTTCCGGCACCTTTAAGGGGGAAGGAGATCTTGACTATTTAAATGTTTATGAAGGGACTTCCACTTCAGGCGAACTCCTCGAACATATAAGCTCTGGTACAAGTGGCACTTTGATTAATTTCGGCCCGCTAACTTCTGAAAGTGGTCCATTGACCTTGTTATTCCATTCCGACGGTTCTGTCGTTTATGACGGTTTTGTAGCTCAAGTAACTTGTATAGAAATGACCGGTTGTCCCAGACCCAGCAACTTTACCGTTAATGAAATCACCAGTTCTTCCATTAACCTTTCATGGAGGGGCTCAGAGGATGCTTCAGCATGGAATGTCGCCTACGGTCCAACTCCTTTCACTCCCACTGAAGACAGTCCATACGAAACCGTATATGACACTACCATCACCATTGATGGGCTTACCTCTGGAACAAGCTACGACTTTTATGTACAGGCCGACTGTGGCACCGAACCAAGCGCTTGGAGAGGACCCCTCACCGCAACTCCCGGTGTATTCATCTTCGGCACTACTGGTAGCAGTTCTATTACCGCTTGCGATTTGACTATTTATGACAATGGTGGTCCTAACGGCAATTACAGCAGCAACTGCAACTACACTTTAACTGTTTATCCTTCAGATCCCGACTCTGTAGTATCCGTTTCCGGTACCTACAACACCGAAAGCGGCTGGGATTACCTATATATCTACAGCGGCACCTCTGCAAACGATGGCAATCTCATTGAAACATATGCCGGTTCAGGCTCTTTCGGTCCTATAACCTCTGAAGCTGGTCCACTCACCCTCCGGTTCTATTCCGACGGGTCTACACAATACTCTGGTTTTGCCGTAACAGTTTCCTGCGTGGAAGCACCAGACTGCCGTACTCCTTACGCACTTACCGCCAGCAATATCGCAGCTGACGAGGCCACTATTACTTGGACTGCAGATGAAGACGCTACCCTTGAATTGTATTACAAAAAGAATAGCGAAAGCACATGGACAGTTGTCGATGCTTCAGAATTCACAGATGTCAACACTTATCTGATGACCAATTTGGATCCGGCTACAACATACAATGTATATGTTGCCAACATCTGTACTGACGACACGCTAACAAGCGCTACCATGTCATTCACCACCCTCTGTGCTACCGTAACTGCTCCTTATTCCGAAAACTTCACTGGATTCAACACTGCAATGTCACCCTGTTGGGAAAGATTCACTGGCTTAGCCAACTCCGTGTTTAATGGCGGTGCGCTGACTGCCAGCACCAGCGGCTGGTATTTCAACAGCAGCAATGTGTTCCCGCTCGGTCACCCGAAAATCAACATCTATGGTACATACGTCAATTATTGGCTAGTATCACCCAGCATCGACTTAAGCCAGTTGTCTGAACCTACCTTGATGTTCAGTTTGGCCTTGACCGACTACAATTATGAAGATCCTATCGAAGACCCGACCGCTCAAGCTGATGACCAATTCATGGTGGTTATCTCTACCGACAACGGCGCCACCTGGTCAGCTGCCAATGCCACCGTATGGAACAACACCACTACTGGTGACTATGTATACAATACTATCAGCACCACTGGTGAAGACATTACCATTTCCTTGAGCCAGTATGCCGGACAGACCATCAGAATCGCCTTCTATGGTGAATCAACCGCAGATGGTGGTGACAACGACCTGCACATCGCCAATGTGATGGTGGATGAGGCACCAAGCTGTCCGAGACCTAACCAATTGACCAGTACTGCCACAACCACATCCTCTATAACCTTGTCATGGACTCCTGGTGGAGATGAAACCAGCTGGAATGTTGAATATGGTCCTGCCGGTTTCAACCCGGGAGAAGGCACCACTATGACTGGCGTTACCAATCCAGTAACCATCAGCGGTTTGTCTGGCAGCACCACTTACAACTTCTATGTTCAGGCAGAATGCGGCGGTGGCGAAACCAGCGCATGGAGTAATGTTTACGCTGCAACAACCGATTGCGACATTGTCACTGTACTTCCTTATACTGAAAACTTTGACAATATCTCATCTGGTAATGCAAACGCCTTCCCAATTTGCTGGGCAAGACCTATCCAATATTCCGGTTATCCATACGCTGTAACCGCATATCAGCACTCCGCACCAGCCAGCTTGAGATTCCAGTCTCTGACCACCACACCTACCACAGCTGTAACTCCTCAGTTTGCAGAAGACATCCACAACCTTCAGTTGAACTTCTGGCTGAAGGCTGAAAGCACCACTTCCTCTGGTACTATTGAAGTTGGTGTGATGACAGATCCCGACGATGTATCCACTTTCGTCGGCGTATGGACTATCCAACCGACTTCAACAAGCTGGATTGAATACACTATTCGTTTTGACACTACCGCCGTATCAGGCACCAACAAGTATATCGCTTTCCGTCAGCACTCAAATGCAAGCAACTATTATTACTGGTTGGATGATGTGGAAATCAGCTTAAACGATGCTCCTGTTATTACCGATCCTACCGTAGCCACCAATGCTGCCACCTCTATCGGACAGACCTACGCTACACTGAACGCCACCATCACCAACCCCAGCGGCGTGACCATCACCGCCAAGGGCTTCGAATGGAGAGCCAACTCTGAAAGTTCTTATACCCAGATTGCAGGCACAGGTACCGGTAACACCTTTACCGCCAACCTCACTACCTTGATCGCTAACACGGATTACACTTACAAGGCATTCATCACCTTCAACGGCACCACGGTTTACGGTAGTGAAATGACTTTCACCACCCTGCCCGAAGACGTAGAGCCTTGCGCTGCTCCTACTGGTTTGACCATCGGCAATATCACTACCAACTCCGCTATCGCGACATGGACTGCAGGTGGCAGCGAAACCGCTTGGAACATTCAGTACAAACCGCAGAGCGCAAGCCAGTGGCAAGAGGCTACCGTTCAGACTACCACCTTCACTATTGAAGGTTTGACCGCCAGTACCACTTACGATGTGCGTGTGAAAGCCATCTGCTCCGCTAACAGCCAGAGTGACTTTGTGAACACCACCTTCACTACACAAACTGTGGGTATCGACAACATCTCGCTGGCCAATAGCATCAGCCTGATGCCGAACCCGGCAGACAACTACATCGAGCTGCGCATCAACAGCAATGTGAAGGTGAAAGAAGCTGTGGTTTACAACGCCTTCGGCCAG
>CAJOFJ010000014.1 GCA_905233625.1 uncultured Bacteroidales bacterium
CTCATACAGCTGTCCTTGGAAATTGCGGCCAACTGCTCATCGGTGAAGATGCGCTGTCCATTGACCGTCAAGGTATATCCCTCAGTCTCGATGTGGTGGTAGGTCTTGTCATACTTGCGATAGCAGGCGGAAAACACCACCAACAATGCCACACATATCAATAGAATTCTATTCATTTTCTGTGAAATTCAATTATTATTGAACGTAATAACAGAAATTTTATTGCCTTTTCGTAGACTGTACCCATATTGTTAGCCCCGTCAGGGGCGACAGAACACGGGCAGGCTACGGGTCGTGCCTGTTATCGAACGTGGTTACAATTGTTTTATTGCTTCCTTATTGGCCGTTCCATTGTCACATTATTAGTTAATAGTGCAAAGATTAAAAAATCAAAACAAAAAAATTGAAACCTATAAGTTGCGTAAATAAAAATTTGTATCTTTGCAGCACTCTTTTTAAATACTTAAATGATGACATTTGATAAAATTATTGATGATGGACGTTTATGGGCGGTTCGTTTTAACAAGGACAATCAGAATGCCCTTCAAAAAGTGTTGTCTCAATGGAGCGATGCGGAATGGCTGGCTGAATTTTTCACACAAAACCTTGATGATCTGATTTCCTATTTCAGGATTACGAATATCGAAGATGCCATTTATCAGACTATGGAAGACAGGGATGAATTGGCATGTATCATCATGGATATTTCTCCAGATGCCAATCTTGATCGGTTTTTCCGTCCGCTTGAAAACAACCGTTCAACTGAAATGATACTTGGGAAGGAGAAAGGCCGTCCTCATCGCAGAAGTTGGTTGCGCTTGTATGCCATCAAACTCAGTATGGGCATTTATATCATTACGGGAGGGGCTATTAAACTGACAAGAACGATGCAGGAAAGGGAACACACTTTGCAAGAATTGGAAAAGATGGAGAAAGTGCGGAACTTTTTGATTCGAGAACATGTATTTGATGAAGACAGTTTCACAGATTATCAACAGGAGATAGAATTATGACACAAGAAGAAGCAATTGCCAGACTAAGCCGTTACCAATCTGACGAATCTTCAGAATGGATGGTTGCGGAAGAGAAAATCCGTTATGCCAAGAAAAAAGGCTGGTTACAGTATTCCCGTAAAATTGCCATCAAAGTAGCTGTGGCCATGAAGCAGCAAGGTCTTTCCAGACAAGATGTTGCTGACAGAATGGGATGCACACCGCAATACATTTCCAAATTGCTGAAAGGAACTGAAAATCTCTCCCTTGAAACCATCTGCAAACTGGAAGATGCGCTGAATATCTCTATTCTACAATATGAGTTTGCTTAAAATCCTGTAATTTAACCGTTTTTCAGTTTTTCCCAATACTCATTGAATAATTGGCGGAGTTGGGGCTCATCGTCGATGATTTGGCGCAAAAGCTCCAGGCGTTTGGCATTGGGCGAGTCAGTGAACCATAGTTTGAGATAGCCATTGCGGCCGTATTTTTCGTGGAGGTGCTGCATCGTACGCTCATAATGCCCCGCCTTGTCCAATTCGGGATAGTGCTCCAGCCCAAATTGCACGGTACGGCGGACAATCGTCTCGGGGTCGATAAAACGGTCGGCTTCGGCCACAATGCGCCCATACAGCGTGCGCGGAGCATGGTCCGCCGAAGCTCGGTGGTCTTCCGCCGCACAGGCCATCGTCTCTATCTGCTCAGACGAGAACCACCGCAACAAGTTCTGGTCGGCACGGATAATCCTTCCGGAGACCAGATGATGCTGTTCACGCCCTTCACATAAGCCTGTATCGTGGTAGGCAGCAATGACATACGCCATCTCAGCGTCTGCACCCGTCTGCTCGGCCAGTTCCAGACTCTGACGGATAACCATTTCCGCATGATCGCGCCGATGCGCTGCGTCAAAGTTATCATATCGCGGCAGAATCTCACGCTCAATATAGGCTTGTATATCTTGACGGATAGTCTTCATTCAATGATATTTCTAATTAAATCCATCTTCACAATTTATTGCCCATAATCCGCTGCATCACAATTGCGCAGGAAGCATCGCCGGTGATTGACATGACAGTGCGTCCCATGTCGATAATACGGTCGATACCAGCGGCCACAGCCACGCATTCGACGGGAATACCTGCCGAAGCGAATACCATCGCCATCAAGGCCAAGCTGCCACCAGGGATGCCTGGCGTGCCGATAGAGGCAACGGTAGAAGCGAAGGCAATGGCCATGTACTGGCTCATGGTGAGGTCGATGCCACAACAAGCCGCCATAAACACCGAGACCACGCCCAGATAGATGGCAACCCCGTCCATGTTGATGGTCGCACCCAACGACAGCACAAAACGGCCGATGTCCTTATTAACGCCCATCTTCTCGGTACATTGCATCGTATAGGGTAGCGTCGCCACAGACGAGTCGCTGGAGAAAGCGAACAGCATGGCCGGCTGCATCCCCTTGAAAAACTTCAACGGGGAGATTCTGCCCAAGAGTCCCACTGCCGAGGAATAAACGACACCTGCGTGTACGGCGAAACAGAAATAGGCTAAAACCAACAGGGCTGCGTAGGAACCCAATACCGACGGGCCATTTTCAACAACCACAGGGGTCAGCATACAAAACACCCCAATAGGTGCCAATGCCATGATATACTCTAAGATTTTGCCTACCACATCGTTAAAGCTAAGCGTCACTTTCCGGGCCATCTCACCTTTCTCGCCAACATGCACCATGGCAATGCCGAAAAACAGGGCAATCACGATGATTTGCATCATCGCCATGGAACTTACAGGTTCGAGAATGTTGTTCGGGAACATGTTCACCAACTGGTCCATCACCGACAAATGTGGTGTTTCAATGGTCTCTGCTGTCGCTTCCGTGCTAACATGGATGAGCGGCAATATGCCTTTCAACAAGCTAGGTACAACGAGGCCCAGTGCCACCGCGAAAAGGGTTGTCGTTATAAAATACAGCAAAGCGCGAAGTCCCAATTTGCCTACCTTCGATACATCGTTCATCGACAGGATACCTGCCATGATGGAGAAAAGCACCAACGGCACCACAATGAACTTCAGTAAGTTCAAAAAGATGATGCCGAAAGGCTTGATGTAGGTGTTGACAAAATCTGCATGGTTGCTCAGGAGCATACCGGCAATCACCGCCAATACCAAAGCAATACCAATTTGGGCAGTTAGGGATATTTTTTTAAGTCTCATAAACTCGCTGTGATAATCTCGGCGATATCTTGCTCTGTAAGCGGTGCGTATGCTTGGTCAAGGCCTTCGTTTACGGCAATATGGTGTGCCATCTCGCCAACACGGCTTTCGTCAATGCCCACCTCACGCAAGTGCATCGGGATGCCTATACTCTCGAAGAACTTGTATGTCTCTTCAATAGCTTTGTCGGCAATCTCCCATTGGTCAAGCGATGCGTCAATGCCAAATACATTGATGCCGTATTTCACAAAGCGTGGTAGCGTATGCTCATTCAGAATATGTTTCATCCAGCGAGGCGTGATGATAGCCAGGCCCCAACCATGGGTAATGTCGTAATAGGCGCTCAAAGCATGCTCTATACCATGGCAAGGCCAGCCTGATGGACTGTTGCCAAGGGCCAGGATACCGTTACAACCGTAAGTGCAAGCCAGCATCATCTCGGCACGGGCAGTGTAGTCCTCGGGGTTCTCGAGGCACTTGCGGCCGTTCACCATCAAGCTGCGCAACATCGATTCGCAAAAACCGTCGTTCAGCAAGGTAGTATCCTCTGTAAAATACTGTTCCATCACATGGTTCATCGCATCGGCGATACCTGCGGCAGTCTGTTTTTTATTGACGGTGAAAGTGTAAGTGGGGTCGAGGAAAGAACAGACGGGATAAAGCAATCTGTCGCCATAACCGATTTTGTCATTGGTCTCGGTGCGTGAAATAACACCGAAAGTGTCGTATTCGCTGCCTGTAGCCGCCAAGGTGATAATATCCACAATCGGCAATGCGGCTTGCGCTTTCACTTTATAGGAAATAAGATCCCATGGATCTCCGTCGTAGCAGGCACCAGCCGCTATGGCTTTCGAACAGTCCAAAACGCTGCCACCACCTACCGCCAGAATCACATCCACTTTGTATTCCTTGCACAGACGAACACCATCCAACACACTGGGATCGTATTTTGGATTAGGTTGAATGTCCGATAATTCCACAATATCATAAGCTTTCAGCAACTCATGTACTTTCTGGTACAGGCCGATTTTCTTGATGCTGCCGCCACCGTAAGTCAATAATATTTTCTTCCCAAACTGTGACATTACGCTTGGGAGTTTCTCTATCACGCCTTTGCCAAAGATGAGGCGTGTAGGAGTTTGATAATCAAAATTTTGCATAACTTAAATTCTATGAAGTTTGTTCATTTCTGTTATTTTCCGAAAACTTCTTTCGCTTTGTCCATTTTTGCAGGGATGTCCACGCCGAAGGGACAGCGACTCATGCAAGCGTTGCAATGGGTGCATTCGCCGGCATGATGCGGCAGAGCGTCGTATTGTTTCTGAAGCTCCGGAGTCATGCCTTCGGTCTCCGCCTTGTCCAGAAGCTCGTTAACCTTAGCGATAGGAATACCCATGCTGCAAGGTGAGCAGTGATTGCAATAGGTGCAGCTGCCATCAGCTTGGGCTTGCTTCCGCTTTTCAACAGCGGTATAGTCCTTTTCGGCTTCCGTGGCATGCATCCAATGCAGGTCAGCCTTTAACTCATCGAGGTTGTCGATGCCCAAGATACAGGTGCTGATGCAAGGTTTTGCAAGGCAGTAAGCGATGCACTGCTCAGGGGTATAAGCCACACCGACGGGAGAGGTTTTGGCGTCAAGTAGTCGTCCGCCGCCACCGAAAGTCTTCATCACCGTCACACCGATATGATGTGAGGCGCAATAGTCATAAAGCTCCACACGCACAGGGTCGATGCCAGCCTGCAGGTTTTCCATAGCTCCTTCTTCCCAAGGAATAGCACCACCTTTCAAGCGATCGAAAGCAGGATTAAGAGAGAACATGATGACCTCTACCCAGCCGCTCTTGGCAGCCATCAGCGCCACTTCGGCATTGTGGCTGCTGAGACCGATATGTTGGATTTTCCCCTCTTTCTTCAGCTGGAACACATAATCGAGGAAAGGCGAGTTCTGGATTTCCTCCCATTCTTCAGGACTGTCGGCGATATGAATCATACCCACCTCGATATGGTCGGTACCAAGACGCGTCAGCATGTCCTCGAAGCTGGCCTTGGTTTCCTCCAGGTCACGGGTGCGGCTATGCTGCCCATTCTTGAAAGTGTTGCCGATATGTCCCTGAATGATCATCTCGTCGCGACGACCCTTCAAGGCATAACCAATATTGCTGCGGGTCACGGGACTAGCATCGTATAAGTCGATGTAATTCATGCCGCTGTCGAGCGCCATCGTCATCAACTCCAACGAAGCCGCGCTGTCAATTTTCTCGAAACCACCGCAGCCAATGCTGATTTCACTGACCATCAGGCCTGTGTTGCCCAATGGGCGGAATTTCATATTGGTCTTTTTTTCTTTTGTACCACAAGACGCAAACATCAGCGCCGCAGCGAGAAGGAGGAATATTCTTTTCATAATTATATTGATTTTTTATAATGCAAAATTACTCTTTTTTCGGCTTTTTTCTTACCATCTCAAGCATTTCGCCTAAAGGACAGAGAAAACGACACCACGGACGAGCAACAAAAACAGACAGTACCAATGAGAAAATTGCCAGGACCAATGCCACTATTGGAGCGGATTGCGGACGGAAAATTGTAAAGGCCTCTATGTCGGCAAAATCAAAACCCAATCCTATGCCCATGGCTAACAATCCGAATAGCAGGATGGCTGTGCGCAAAATTTGCAAGCACTTAACCAACTTAGGGGAGAGTTTCAGCTTGTGCTTTTTGTTTACCTCTCCAAGTAGCATTTGCGCAGCCCCAAACGGGCAAAGCCATGTACAATAGTACGCCTTCCCCGTAATCATTGGCAACAATACCGCCAGCAACATCACCAACAGCATCAGCCACTGTGCCGCCAGCGGAATGCCTCCTGTTACCCACATCGTGAACTGCGCCATAGAAAGCATACGCCCTTGCCATATTCCCAATATAATTACTGCACCAGCTAAAATCCAACGACGATATTTGCTCAGCTTTTGCGGACGTAACCATGCCCAAAACGTCAACAGTACAAATAATAAAAACACACCGTCATTCAGCCATTTACGCCAATCCAAACGCTTAGCTTCCACTTTACCCACTACCGACATACGACTTTGCACTCCTTGTATAATGGCACGACTACTGAACGTTGCCCCGCTAATGGCATCCACTGGTTCCGTTGCCGCCTCCTCAGCACTCATACCTGTCCAGCTGTCAAACAACCCCGCTTCAGTAACTCGCATCATAAAAGACGGTGTTTCATCATTTTCCAATGGCAAAACTCTATATACTTTTCCGTCAGCATCCAGCGCAATCAATAAAGGAATGGAACCCATATAGCCAATAATCTGATCACTATAAGGAGATGATTTCATCACATAACCCAAAAGCATTCCTCTTTGACGCACTTCATAAATGCCTTCTGAAGACAACTTGACAGACGTAGCATCACCCCACACCATGTTCGCCTCCTCCAGCGACACCAGTGAGGGGTCAGCGGTTTCTTCTTCCGGATGAAACATTTCATCTATATTGTATCCTAACACCCATCCACTACGCCATGCTACCAATGCCAAAAGCAGCAGCAAAATCAATATATTCAGCCATTGTCTCATAACTTATTATCTGCCTTCAATATCCTTGAAATACTTGACTGTACCATAAGTCAGCTCATCGCAGGCGGCATCATCACAAACGATAATGCCTTTGGGATGCAACTGCAACACCGACACCGTGCACATCTGGCTCACACCGCCTTCAATAGCCTGCGCCAAGGCACGAGCCTTGCCATGACCATTGGCCAATATCATTACTTCGCGGCTGTCCATCACAGTACCGACACCAACTGTCAAGGCAGTTTTCGGCACTTTATTGATATCATTGTCGAAAAACCTCGAATTCGCAATCACCGTGTCCATGGTCAACGTCTTGACCCTGGTACGCGATGTCAACGAAGACCCTGGCTCGTTGAAGGCAATATGCCCGTCGGGACCTATACCCCCCATGAACAAATCAATGCCACCATACGACTTGATTTTGTCTTCATACCGCTGACATTCAGCTTCCAAATCATCGGCATTGCCATTCAGAATATTGACATTTTCTTTCAGAATATCTATATGGCTGAAAAAATTATTCCACATGAAAGAATGATAACTCTCCGGATGATTCTCCGGGATTTTTACATATTCGTCCATGTTAAAAGTCACCACGTGGCGGAATGAGATTTTTTCTTCCTGATGCAGACGAATTAGTTCCTTATATGTGCCTATCGGCGTTGATCCTGTAGGTAATCCTAATATAAAAGGTTTGTTTTCTGTTGGTTGAAACGCATTGATTCGCTCTACTATATGCTGTGCTGCCCATGCGGACATTCCATTATAATCTGCTTTGATGATAACTCTCATGTTATTTCCTTTAATTGTTGATGCAAAAATACAACTTTTTAATTAGCAAATGTGCAAATTATTTTTCGTATTTTTGCACTGAATAAAGACATTTCCCATGCAGCAATATCTTGACCTTTTACAGCGAATTTTGACAGAAGGCAGCTACAAGAGCGACCGTACCGGTACAGGCACTTACAGCGTTTTTGGACACCAGATGCGCTTCAATTTAGCCGATGGCTTCCCCGTACTGACTACCAAAAAATTGCATCTCCGCTCCATCATCTATGAATTATTGTGGTTTCTGAAAGGAGATACCAACATCAAATACCTGAAAGACAACGGAGTTTCCATTTGGGATGAATGGGCCGATGAAAACGGTGATTTGGGACCTGTTTATGGGAAACAGTGGCGCTCGTGGGCTACCGCCGACGGGCATTCCGTGGATCAGATTTCGGAACTCATTGAGCAGATCAAAACTAATCCCGATTCGCGCCGACTGATGGTTTGTGCTTGGAACGTGGGCGAGGTGCCCAAGATGGCATTACCGCCCTGCCATGTGCTTTTCCAGTTCTATGTCAACAATGGGGAAATCTCCTGCCAGTTGTACCAGCGCAGTGCGGATGTATTCTTGGGTGTGCCTTTTAACATTGCCTCTTATTCGCTGCTATTGATGATGATAGCGCAGGTTTGCGGCCTCAAGGCCAAGGAGTTCGTCCATACCTTCGGTGATGCCCATATTTATTCCAACCACGTGGAACAGGCCAAATTACAGCTCACCCGTACTCCGAAACAGCTGCCCACCATGCGGATTAATCCGGAGGTGAAGTCGATTTTTGATTTTCAGTATGAGGATTTTACGTTGGAAAACTACAATCCCGATCCGCATATCAAAGCGGAGGTTGCTGTATAATTTCTTTTCCGTGACTTTTCGCTTGATCGAAAAGTCACCAAAAAATCAAGCCGCCGGTAAGTGCAGCCGCACAAGCCTGCTTCCCCCAACCGTCGGCCTTGCCCCCGCACGCAGCGTCATAGCTTACTGCTCCCGTATGCTTAGTCCTCCTACACACGCAGTGTCTTAACTTTTTCCGATCGAGGAAAAGAAGGAGGCTGCGCATCCAACAGGTGCCCGAAGGGCAGGATAGTGACATATAATCACGGCGAAGACATTCCGCTTAAGCCTCAAAGAGGCGACATCTCAGTAACCCCGCACGTAAGTGTGGGGTGGAAACGGCATCCCACTATACCCCCCTCTTCCACACACGCATCACCATGGCAGGACAAGGCCCGTAGGGTCGGCAAGATCACAGACAGGGGTGAAACCCCTGGTACAGAATGCCATACATACAACATCGCGGCAAGGGTGTTGTTTGCCCTGATGAAGTAACCATGCTGCCGCGAAAGGGAGGCGTGAAAACAAGATGAACAAATCCCTAATCTCGCAACCCTGACTGTGTAACCTCATCACTCACAGCTCACCGCTCTTATCTTTTTCACGGCGATTGCCGCATGGCGTTTCTCCGCCTCGATGGTCTGACCACCAACGTGGGGAGTGAGGAGCACGTGGTCGTTTTCGGCCAACTCACGCAACACCGCATCCCACTCGCCTTTGGGTGGAATCTGAAGACGTGAAGACTCATATTCCAACACATCGAAACAGGCATATTTGATTTTTCCTTCTTTGATGGCGGCAAGGACATCTGCCGTATTCACCGCCCAACCTCTGGATGTATTAAGGAAGATAAAAGGATGTTTGATTTTCTGAATCAGATCTTTATTGATAAAGTAATGGTTTTCAGGAAGATAGTTGATATGCAAAGATATCACATCACACTGCTCAAGCAACTCTTCCAGAGTCACTGCCGTGGCATTTTCATCTCCATAATTCTGGCGATAGCGGTCGTAGCACAAGACCTTGCAGCCCAAGGCTTTCAGTAGTTTGGCAAAAGCAGGACCCGTATGTCCGTAGCCAATAATACCTACGGTGTGGGAGGCCACCTCTGTGCCTTTGTTGTTCTCGCGCATCCACTCACCCCTCCGCACCTCATCATTGGCGGTAACCACATGCCGCAAAGCGGCCAATAGGAAGGTGAGGCACAGTTCCGCCACCGCATTGGCATTGCCTTCGGGCGTGCTCAAGCAGTGGACTCCCTTACTTTCAGCATACTGAGTATCAATATTTTCCATACCGGAGCCAATACGCACCACAAAACGTAGATGTGGTTTAGAATCGATAACAGTGGCATCCACTGCAAAACGGCTACGGATAATCAACCCATCGTATTCATCGGGCAATGCTACGAAACTTTCGTGGGTTAGTTCCCTATTCGTCTCGCATTGGAAGCCGTGGAACTCCAACTGTTCCGCAAGGAGCGGGTGAACTCTGTCAACAATCAATATCTTATGCATACAGACTATTTTTTGCAAAAATACGATTTTTTTCAATGATATGGTTCTGTAACCTCACTCCTCCCTTTCGCGGCAGGCACAACAGTTGACAAGTGACAATTGATGATTCAGAATTCAAAATTCAAAATCTCTAAACACTAAACATTAACCTTCTCACCTCACCACTCACAGCTCACAGCTCACAGCCCCTCCATCATTAAACTCCTCATCTTCTAACTACACTCACCACTTCCCCTTCACTCAACTCCGTCACCAGCACATCCCCTTCCTTCGCATCGATAGGCTTGGTAAGGGCTTTGCCATTGAGGCGAGTGATGGAATAGCCGCGCTTCAGCACATTGTGCGGGTGCAGCAAGCGGATTTTCTCTTCTAAGTTTTCCAATTCCTTGTTTTTGATGGTAATTAACTGTTTTGAAGATAGTTGTATCATCTTGAAAAGGTTCTCCATCACACTTTTTTCCTGCGAAATCAGATGGATGGCACTCAGTTTGCATGTCTGTTCCAGTTGTTCTATCCGGTTTCTTTCCTGTGTGAGCCGACGAGTGGCCACCAAGCGGTAAGTATGCTCAATCTGCTCCAATTGGCGCTGCTCTCGGGTAAAAAGATTCTCCACATAGCGCACAATCTTGTCTCTGGCTTCTTCTACCTGAATAGCGAAATTATGGAATTGCTGAATCAAAAAATAAGCCACCTCCGTAGGGGTGATTTTGTTGGCGTATGACACCATGTCGGTGACACTTTCGTTGGTGGAATGCCCTATACCGGAAATGACAGGCAACGGGAAAGTGGCCACTTTACGCGACAAACTGTAGTCATCGTAACAACTTAATCCCACATCGCCGCCGCCGCCACGGATGATAACCACACAGTCAAACTCCTGCTGCCGTTTTTCAATAGCCTCCAATTGCGCCGTGATAGTGCTTATCGCCTTATCACCCTGCAAAATTGACGGAAACAATTCACATTCAAAACAATAGTCCCAACTATTTTCTTGCAGAGTCACCATAAAATCACTGTATCCCTTGCTGGTCTCGACAGAGATAACGGCAATTCGCTTGGGCAGCAAAGGCAGCACTAATTGCTTATTGGCCTCAAATACCCCTTCTTTTTTCAGACGGGCGATGACCGCCATCTTGTTCTTCATCAACTCTCCCAAGGTATAACTCGGCTCAATGTCCTGGATATAAAGGGCCAAGCCATACTGCGGACTGAACTCTATGGTGGCCAGACAAAGAATGCTGATATTGTCTTTGAGCGGTTCTCCGGTGATTTTCAAGAACTTCTCATTGATTTCATCCATCTGTGTTTTCCAAATCACTGCCCGCATCTGGGTCACAATCCTATCCCCTTCTTTCTCCACCAATTCCGGATAGCAATGACCCGAATGGGGGTACTTGTTCAGCCTTATAATCTCCGCCTTGACATAATAAGCACGGGTATAGGTCTTGTTGATCACAGCCTTGATGCTGCCGGTAATTTCCGACAAACTGTATACTGGGTGGTTATTGAAGGTTTCACGTTGGGTCATGATATTGATGCTATGGGGTGTGGGTGATGAGCTATGAGCTATGAGGAATGAGCGGTGAGCTATGAGCAGTGAGCAGTGGGTTATGGGTTATGGGCGATGGGTTTTAGTTTATCCATAAATCTTATAATCATTTTCCTGATAGATATTATTTCTGAAGATAATTCTTGGTATTTTTCATTAGGGATATATTGTAAATCATGTGCTAATAATAATTCATATTCAACTTCTGAAGATGACCCAATTGCTATTTGCAGAAATCTGGCGAAGTCTATATCACTTCCTCTTCCACATCCTTCTGCTATATTTGTAGGTATAGAACTACAAGCTCTTCGTATTTGAGAGGTCAAGCCATATAATTCCTCTTTTGGGAACACCTCTTTGGTAAGTTTGTATACATGAAGTGTCAGTCTATGACTTTTTTTCCAAATATCTAGTGTGTGAAAATCTCTCATTTGAAATAACAATTGTTCTGTACCTGAAGATAACATTCTATTGCCGCAAAAATAAGAAAATTTTAACTACACGTAATCATTATTGTGATTTTTTTTTCATCCCTTACAGCTCACAGCTCATCGCTCACAGCTCACAGCTCAACACCCCCGTCATTGCCTCCCAACTATAATTCTCCTTAACATAGCGATAGCCATTAGACGCAATCTGCTGATAATAAGTGGAATCTGTGAGGAGTCGGGTAACAGCAATGGTGTAATCGTCAGGGGTGGAGCAGATAAGAAGATCCTGTTGGGGAACAGCGCCTTTCAACGGCTTTCCAGCCAAAGACGAGGTGACGCAGGGCAGCTGCGTGGCCATGGACTCCAGTAACTTGTTCTGCAAGCCCGTACCTAAACGCATCGGGGCAATGAAAATACGGGACTGGGCATAGTATTCCGCAATGGACTCCACCCAGCCGGTGACCGTGACATTCGGCCCTTGCAAGGCCCGTACTCTCGGGGCTGGATTCGCCCCACACAAAACTAGGCGCAAGTTCGGAAACTGCGGCAAAAGTCTTGGAAGTATCTGTTGCACAATAAATTCCGCCGCATCCACATTGGGCGCATAGCTCATATTCCCCGCAAAAATCAAATCATAGATTTTCTCCTGTCCATCATATCTGTAATGTTCAAAATCAACCCCATTGCCCACAATGCTGATTTTGTCTTTCTCTTTCACTGGCATCAGATCCCGATCCACTTCCGTGATGATGGTATGATGCTGGAAATAAGGGAAAACCTTTGCCTCATAGCGTTGCAGACGACGGGATTCCATCTTGAAGAAAGGCTTCTTCCAGAACGGGGCCCGCTCGACGCGACGTAACATACCTTGTGAGAAAACATCCTGATAATCAATGGTTTTCTCCCCTTCCAAGTCCTGAACATAAGGTACCGTTCTCACCAACTGGGCATAAATGGCATCGGGTTTCACCTCAGCGGCAAACTGCCGCAAAGCCCTTTTCGCCTCGCGACTGTAAAAATAGCCACACTGTATGGGCCAGCCTTTGAAAAAAGCCAACAAACTGTTAGTCAGCTTAGTCCACCAGCAGATACGTCCCATTCTGATTTCTTTGCAGAAAGGTTTCAAGGCCTCCATCGAAGAAGCCGACACCTCCTTATCGGACAAAGCGAACAAATAAATGTCGTGCTGCCGCGACAACACCCTAATCTGGTGATAGGCACGCAGTTTGTCCCCTTTTTCGAGGGGATAGGGAAATCGGGACAGAACGACCAACAGCTTCATAAAATCAATTTTCCTTATACAAAGGGAGGGTAAATACAAACGTGGAACCCTTGTCTTTATTGTTGTACGCCCTGAGTGTTCCCTGATGTTTGTCCAGTATAACTTTCACCAATAACAAACCCAGTCCCGTGCCCTCTTCGTTTTGCAATCCCGGGGTAGAGTAATCCGTGTTATTGTTCAACTTCTCCTCAATCTTGGCCTCATCAATCCCCACACCTTCGTCTTTGACACTGATGGCATAAATCTTATCATCCACAACTTCTCCCGAAACCTCAATTGTACTGTTTTCGGGCGAGAATTTGACAGCATTGGAAACCAAATTCATGAAAACCGACCCCAGCATAGCGACACCGAACAACACCTCGACAGATTGGTCCAAATGATTGAGTACTTTAATATGCTTGGATTGAAAAAAGTTATCCGTCAAGTAGATACATTTCTGAAAGACTTCATACGGGCATACTTTTCCCATTTTTCTATTCACCAAATTTCCTCTCACCCGGTAAATCTCCATCAAATCGGTACACACGTTGACGGCATTATTGGCACAAAAGTCTATCTTCTTGGCTATCTCCGGCAATTGTTCCGGCTTGACGTGCCCATACTGGATCATCTCCGAGTATGCACTAATGGGAGCGATCATATTTTTCAAGGTATGCATCGCATCCGCCAAAATACGATCATCTTTTTCGTATTGTTCACCTTTTTCCATGATAGTTTATTTAGAGTTGTCAGAACATATAATTCATCTTCACATAGAAATTCGAGAATTGATTGGCGTTGTCTCTTTTATCGAAGGGAACAGCCCAGTCCACCGACAGCACAAAGTTGTCGTTCATGGCAATTTTCAGACCCAAACCTGCCGACAAATGCGGACGGTAAATCTGGGGATTGTCAAAATTTAAATACTGATCCAAATCGGCAAGGTTAAATTCAGGATCATACGTTTCGATATTTTTGATTACCTCATCCTTGTTCAGTTTATATGGTTGCAATATAATAGCTCCATCAAAGAAAGGATTCAAACCGATATAAAACTGCTCTTTTTTGATGGCGAACTTGCACAGTTTGAAGCGGAATTCCACATTGGCGAAGGCAAAGCCATTGGCCGTGCCACGATGACGGGCAATGCCTCGCGTGGTGTTACCGCCACCCAACACCTCGTAGGTAACACGCTGAATATACAACGTGTTCCATATATTGTTCTGATAGAAAGGACTTTTTCCTGCTGTGGTCAATTGACATGACAGACGATAAGCAAAAAGGACATAATCTTTATACACAGGAACATAATGTCTGAAATCAAAATTAAATTTCAAATTATTGTATGCTTTTAAAGCCCCGAAAGCGGCAGTATAAGTCAGGAAAGCATCAGCATAAATACCTTTGTTTGGATTTTGCTGGCGGTCGCGGCTGTCGTATGTGACACCACCACGCAAATAAGGATGCCAGCCACCCTTGGCTTCATCAGCATCTATAATGCCCCATTTCACATACTTTTCGTACATACCCTCCACACCTGTCGGCAATTTGTTCGCTTCCTTCTTGCCTTTGTTAATCATATCGAGATTCACACTACCTATTTTGAACCAATAAACACCCAAACCAGCGTTCCAGTACCAATTTCCAGAGATATTTCCTGAAATATCCGCCGCTATACGCAACATATCCCTTCTGCTACGATAAAACGCCCTGCTAATGTAAGTGTCAGGATATTTTTTATTGTTGATCCACTCCCTGTTCAACACAGTTTGGTAGCCATTATAACCGTAAAAATCGCAAATGGCATCGGGCAAATAAGAAATATCAACGGTAAGTCGATGATTGGGAATCAGATATTTGGAATCATAGTTGAAACGGAAAATGCCGCAATGCTTGGTAGTGTAGGCCAGCTCCACATAAAATGAATGTAGATATTGCGGATACTGCGAACCATCACCGAAATAATAGACATTACCCAACACTCCACCCTGAAAACCTTTGTCGGCATCGTAAGCTACACTGGGCAATATCCCAAAAGTCCAGCCCCTTCGGATGCTGTCTTTGGGCTGTTTTTCTTTATGAACTTTTTCTTTTTTGCTGAAATTATTCCATAAAGATATATCATAACCTTCTGAATCAGAAGCGTTTAACACGATTGTGAACAAAAAAACAAAGGTAAAAAGAAGGGCTAATTTTCTCATTTTCCATAATTTGTGGCAAAGTTACGGAAAAATTCAGAATAACTGCAATTTTTATGGAAATAATTACAAAAAAAGACTGTCTAGAATTTTACCTCCTGACTATTCAGCGAAATATTGTTGGTATTGCTCAAACAAAGAACGCAAATACAATCGTCGTGATATTTGAATTTCAGTTGGGTTTTCATACTACTTTTTGGTGGAATTATCTGATAATCATATATTTCACACTTTTCCATCTGACGATACTCCTTCTGGATAAAAGCCGCATAAATTTCTACCGGCAATTCCGGATGGTTGAAATCAAACGGAAAGTTGTATGAATTGATGATATTGACCTCCACAATCGCAGTATCATTTTCTATTCGATGATTATCCACCAAAATCTCAATTCTGTTGGTTCCCTGAAAGTGTTCTATTTTTCTGTAATAAAAATCAGTATTTTCTACTTTACAAGTATATCCCCCATCATTTCCAGTAATAATGAACACTTCCTTTCCTTGTAAATCCTTGTCCAGCTGCAAAATGTCAAATTGTGTTTGGCGATTATAGAAAGAACTCAAAGCCATGCCATTTTCTCCTGTGTAATAGCGATATAATGATGGTTTTTGAAAAGAAGTATAAAAAACCACCGGTGAATGACCGCATTGTTCATGAATAGCTTCCATTGCCGGCTGGTAATTGCCAAAACCTGTGATTTCCGGGACAAAAGGTGTGCACAAGCCTATTCGAAGCACCAAGACCAAAATTGAAAAAGGAAGTATCATTCGCAAAATACGTTTTTTCCATATTTCCTTTCGTGTATTCCAGAACAAAAGCATCAACATGGGTATTGAGATGGCAATGGTCCAGTGCGGTTCGGCATGACCATTGACGGTCATCACCCAGAAAAACAGGATAAAACCGACACAAGTATAAACACAAGCTCTGACAAACACATCGCTGTTCTTTCGCTCCTTCCAGCAAAAATACAAAGCCAAAAACAGACAAACCGGATTGAAAACCAGCAATTGGTTAGGCAGAAATTCCAACGGATATGCCCAGGAGAACGGATCATTCCGAAGCAAAAAATGATACTTCAAGCTTGGAAATTCATGATTGAACTGCCACAAAATATGAGGCACAAACAACGCTATCGCCAAGATTCCTGACAACCATATCTTCCAATCTTTCAGTAATTTAATATTGGATAATAAGACAAAACCTATCACCAGGATTGCCATATATTTGCTGTACATCATACCTGCCATTGTCACACCCAAGAAAAGAGCCAAGACAAGAGAATTGTCTTTCAAGTATGCCTGATACAGATAGAAAAACAGTGCCGTAAAGAAGAGCAAAGGCGCATCAGGAGTGGTAATAAAACCATAAAGCACAAACATTAACAAGGAAAAGGCGATGATGAAAAACTCGTTAACATCCCTCATGCTCATATTTACCTTCGCAAGGGTTTTCCACACCAGCCACAGCGTCGCCCCGTGCAACAACACCGTACAGAAACGCACCGACAGCGCCCCCATGTCGACAAAATGACTGAGGTAAGTAAGCAAAGCCACCATCGGCGGGTGGTCATAGTAGCCCCAATCCAGAAACTGGCCGTATAGCGCATAATACGCCTCATCCGCATGCATGTTGGTGAACACCGCTTGCACCATGTCCGCCAACACCCAAATCAGCAGATACAAATAAAAACGTTTTTCCACTTTATTCATTCAGCAAAAATACTACTTTTTTAATTAGTAAATTAGCAAATTTGATAATTAGTCAATTTTTATTGCTGTGAGCTATGAGCAGTGAGCGGTGAGCTATGAGTTATGAGCTATGAGTACTTTGGGGATGATGTGAATCAATTCATAAAAATAAAAGCTCATGGCTCATAGCTGAAAACTCAATGCCAAAGGCCTATAATTAGCACATTTTTTTTATCTTTGCCAAAAATTTTTGATTATGGCAAAGATGGCGGAAACCCCTTTAATCAAGCAATATAACCAGTTCAAGGCACAGCACCCCGACGCGATTCTCCTGTTCAGGGTGGGTGACTTCTATGAAACCTTTGGGGATGACGCCATCAAGACTTCGCAAATTTTGGGAATTGTGCTGACCAAGCGCGCCAACGGCTCTGCCCAGTCCATTGATCTGGCAGGTTTTCCCCACCATGCCTTGGACACTTATTTGCCCAAATTAGTGCGCGCTGGCCTGCGCGTGGCCATCTGCGAACAATTAGAAGATCCTAAACTGGCCAAAACCATCGTGAAAAGGGGTATCACCGAACTGGTCACCCCTGGGGTTTCCACTAACGACAAGGTATTAGAACAGAAAGAAAACAATTTCTTGGCGGGTATCCATCTGACCGACAGTAAAATAGGCATCTCCTTTGTGGACATTTCCACAGGCGAGTTTTATGTGGCCGAAGGCAACGCCACCTATATCGACAAGCTGCTACAGAACTTCAAACCTTCTGAAATTGTCATTCAGAAAAACAAAACCAATGCTTTCAAAGAGCAGTTCGGCGAGAAAATTCTGCTCACCGCTTTTGACGACTGGGTGTTTACCACCGACTATGCCATGGACCTGTTGACCAAACACTTCCAGACCACCTCGCTGAAAGGTTTCGGTGTGGACGGATTGGAATATGGCATTATAGCAGCTGGTGCAGCCTTGCATTATCTATATGAAACGCAGAATCACAAGATTCAGCATATCAATAAATTAAATAGAATTGAAGAAGAACTGTACGTATGGCTCGACCGCTTTACGGTTCGCAATCTGGAACTGATTCACTCACCCAACGAAAATGCGGTGACCCTGCTTCAGATTCTGGACAAAACGCTCACCCCTATGGGTGCACGTATGCTGAAAAAATGGATGGTGCTGCCGCTGAAAGAAAAGGTGATGATTGAGGAGCGCTTGTCAGTGGTGAAATATTTTATTGATAATGATACAATTGCTGAAGATATCAAACACAGCTTGCGTGAAATGGGCGATGTGGAGCGACTGGTGTCCAAAATCGCCACGGGCAAAATATCACCCCGCGAGGTGGTACAGTTAGCCCGTTCCCTTCGCGCCGTTGAGAAAATCAAAAAGGCGTGCGAACAAACCGATCTTCCTTCCCTGAAGAAAATTGCCGAGCAGCTGAACCCCTGTCTCAGCGTGTGCGAACGCATCGAAAAGGAGATTGTGGAAGATCCCCCTGTAGCTGTCAACAAAGGCCGAGTTTTCGCTAAAGGTGTTGATGCCGAATTAGATACACTCTCTTCTTTGGCCACCAACAGTAAGCAGATTTTGGCCGATATCCAACGCCGCGAGTCGGAACGCACGGGCATTCCTTCCCTGAAAATCGGCTTCAACAATGTGTTCGGCTACTATCTGGAAGTGACCAATACCCACAAATCGAAGGTACCGGAAGACTGGATCCGCAAGCAAACCCTGACCAACGGCGAGAGATACATCACTCCTGAACTGAAAGAACTGGAAGACAAAATTCTAGGCGCGGAAGACAAAATTCTGGAGATTGAGACTCGCCTATTCAATGACTTTATGCTGGGTCTGATGGACTATATCCCTATGATTCAGTTGGATGCCCGTCTCACTGCCCGTCTGGACGTGCTACTGTGCTTTGCGGCGGTATCCCTCGAAAACAACTACACCCGTCCCGTCGTCAACGATTCTACTTCGATAAACATTAAAAACGGCCGCCATCCGGTCATCGAGAAACAGCTGCCACCTGGCGAAAAATACATCGCCAATGATGTGTATCTGGACAATGAGCACCAGCAAATAATCATCATCACGGGACCGAACATGTCGGGTAAGTCGGCTTTGCTGCGCCAAACCGCCCTCATCGTGCTGATGGCCCAGATGGGCTGTTTTGTACCTGCGGAGAAGGCGGAAATTGGCATTGTTGATAAAGTTTTCACCCGCGTGGGCGCCTCCGACAACATCTCCACCGGCGAATCCACCTTTATGGTCGAGATGAACGAGACTGCCAGCATCCTGAACAACGTGTCGAACCGCAGCCTGATTCTGCTGGACGAGATTGGCCGAGGTACCAGCACTTACGACGGTGTGTCCATCGCCTGGTCCATCGCCGAATACCTGCACGAAAACCCGCGCCACCGTGCCAAGGTGCTCTTCGCCACCCACTACCACGAGCTCAACGACATGGCCTCGCAATTCCCACGTATCAAGAATTTCCACGTATCTGTCAAGGAAATCAATAATAAAATACTATTTCTGAGAAAGTTGGAAAAAGGAGGCAGCGAGCATAGCTTCGGTATCCATGTGGCCCGCATGGCCGGTATGCCACAGTCCGTGCTGAAACGTGCCGAAGAGGTGCTGAAACAGCTGGAGGCCAGCCGCAGCGGCAACGACCACATCAAGGTGGAGAAAAAAGAACCCGGCTATCAGCTCAGCTTCATCGCCCTCGACGACCCGCTGCTGTTGGACATCAAGGACCAAATCATCGACCTCGACATCAATAGCCTCACCCCCGTCGAAGCCCTCATGAAACTCAACGACATCAAGAGTCTGTTGACGAAGAAGAAGAAATAAAACTCCTAATTTACTAATCAACCAATTTAACTAATTTACTCATTTAATTAGCAAATTTTTGAACGTCTTCGACGTGATATTTACGTCACTACCCCGCCCTATGGGCACCCCTTCTAAAAGAAGGGGAATTAATCATTGGCACATTAGCATCTCCCCTGATGCGGAGCATCACTCCCCTTGAGCACGGAGTGCGAAACTCCCCCTAATTATAATTAGCACATTAATAAACTGTCAGTGGCTAATTATCAACTTGACTGACCACTGACCACTAACCCCTGATCACTGATCACTAAAAATTGGCACATTAGCACATTGATAATTAGCACATTAAAAATCCATTTGCTAATTAACTAATTTGCTAATTACTTTAGGTGTTCCTCATGGAACTTGGCAATCTTGTTCCAAAGATGCACTCTTTCTATACCCGTTACATTGTGGTCGTGGATGGTGTAAGGGAAATAATCCACCTCAACACCAGCTTTGACGGCTTCTTTCATCAGCTCCAACGACTGCTGCCAAACCACAGTGTGGTCCTGGCAACCATGCATCACCAACAAATCGCACTTCACATTCTTGATTTTATCCAAAAGGCTTGCATTGGCATAACCTTCAGGATTCTCTTCCGGAGTGTCCATATAACGCTCGCCATACATCACCTCGTACCATTTCCAGTCCACCACCGGACCACCGCAAGAAGCAGCTTTGAAGGCTTCGGGATGACGGGTTACCAGCGACAAGGTCATGAATCCGCCATAGCTCCAACCATCCAGACCGATACGATTGGCATCAATATAAGGCAGTGATTTCAGATATTCCACACCGCACATCTGATCTTCCACTTCCAAATCGCCCAGATGACGATGGATGCATTTCTCAAATTCGGCACCTCGATTGGCCGTGCCACGATTGTCCAAAGTGAAAATCACATAGCCCTGCTGCGCCATGTAGTACAAGAAGGTGCCACCCGACATGAAAGTATTCGTAACCAATTGTGAATGAGGACCTCCGTACACATAAATCAAACAGGGATATTTCTTGGTTTGATCCATATTCGGCGGCAGAATCATGCGGCAATACAAGTCATCGCCCGCTTTGTTTTTGATGCTGAAAATGGAAGCCTTGCCCATGGTGCAGTCGGCAAAAGGATTCTTGGATGCCTTCAACAGCTTGGAAGTCTTGCCATTACTGCTCTTCAGATAAATTTCACGCGGGGTTTCCCGATTGGTGAAATAATCAATAAAATAACTCATATCTGAAGAAAATCTCGGAGTATGAGTGCCAGATTCTGGAGTCAGGTTTTCCAGCTTTTTACTTTTGATATTCACCTTGCAAACGTACTGATCCACAGGCTTATCCAGCGATGCCAAGAAGAAAATGTTCTCTTCTTTCGGATCCAGTCCCAACACTTCGCTCACCTCCCAATTGCCTTGGGTCAGCAGGGTATTGGTGCCAGCGTTCAGATCATACAAATAGATATGGTTCCAGCCGTCTCTGCGGGTCTGCCAGAGAAAACGGTCATTTTTCAAGAAGATAGGTTTTGTCTGGGGTTCCACATAACGACTATCACGTTCTTCAATCAACACGCGGGTTTTGTTTCCTGTAAGTAAGTCATACTCAATCAATTTAGCATGATTCTGTGCACGGTTCAGATGAGTGATATACAGGTATTTCTCATCCGGAGAGAAAGTAATATTGGTCAGAAATTCGCCATCGGCTTTGTCGGTTTTGATATAATGATACACTGCCTTGCCTTTGGCTACCGACGCTTTCACATCGAAAATACCGGCTTTCACCTCGTGGCTGGTGCGGCCTGCCATAGGGTATTTCATCGTCTCCACCGTGGCAATCGGGGTGGACGTGTTCACCAAAGGATAATCCTCCACCATACTCTCATCCATGCGATAAAAGCATATATAATTGCCCTTCGGCGAAAAATACTGTCCCTCGTTGATGCCCCACTCGCTGCGGTGCACACTCTCGCCAAACACAATGTTTTTGCCAGTATCAGGACATAAAAGTATCGGTTTATAATCATTCAATATACTCTGAACATATACATATCCGTCTCTTTTGGCCACAAAAAGAAAGTTTTCCAACTGATAGTCGAAAACATCCTCCATGTCAATTTCGCCAACCACATTGGTGGTCAGATCCAATACTTTGCCATAAGCCGGAAAATAGAGTTTGTCCTTGCCAATCCAATAAAATGAAGGGAAACGTTTCACCTCGTCCTCCTTCAGTGATTTTGCCAACTGCTCACAGGTCATGAAAGTTTGGTCCTTACCACTCTTGGCATCGGTCAGCACCATCGTATTATCCTCAATATGAGCATATTGCTGTGTTTCAGGTCGCCATGACAGATTTTTGATATTATCATAACTGTATTTTCCTTTGAAGATGCCTTCCAAATCGATATAATTGATTTGGGCAAATAGCATCACGCATGAGAAACTCAGCAATAACGAAAGCAGGATTTTTTTCATTTTTGAATAGATTATAGATGATTATTATAATTTAACTACTTTATTTTCAATCAATTGATATTTTTCTCCTGTGGCAGGACAAGTGGCGAAACCTTCGGCATCGAACTGCAATTTCTGACCATTTTCGCTCATCCAGCCGGCATGGCGGGCAGGATTGCCAGTCACCAGTTCATAATCCTGCACATCACGGGTAATCACCGCCCCGGCGCCCACAAAGGCATAGCGGCCAATCTGGTGTCCGCAAACAATGGTGGCATTAGCCCCGATGCTGGCTCCTTTTTTTACAATGGTAGTCTTAAACTCATTTTTCCGCACCACTCCACTCCGGGGATTGATGACGTTGGTAAACACCACCGACGGACCGACAAAAACTTCATCTTCAAGACGAACTCCTTCATACACAGAAACATTATTCTGTATTTTCACTTTATTTCCGATGGACACTCCGGATGCCACAAACACATTTTGACCCAAATTGCATTCCTCCCCGATGGTACAATTCTCCATCAGATGGCAGAAATGCCAAATCTTGGTGCCTTTTCCTATTTGGCAAGGAACATCTACCACAGCGGTTTCATGCTTGAAATAAACACCATTCACGATATTATCATTTATCATTGCAAAAATACGTTTTTTTGCTGAAATTTTTAATCAAATTTGACAGCAGCCAAGGGACTGCTTTTGCGTGCAACAATGTAGGCGGGAAGTACCAATATCGCCATGCACAATACCAAAATCGCCACATTCACCGCCAAAATCAGCGGTATGTTGAATTCCACCGGCACATACGACACATAATAGGTGGCGGCATCCAGATGTACCCAGTGAAATTGCCGCTGCAAAAGGCAGAGGACAACTGCCACCAAATTGCCCCACAACAGACCCCACAACAGGATATCCGAAGCTATCATCAGAAATAATACAACCACCGATTGGGTCTTCATTCCCATGGTTTTCAACAGACCGATGGTGGGAGTTTGCTCTATCACAATAATGAAAAACGCCGACATCATGGTAATCATGCAAACCAAAAAAGTGATGATGAGCAATACCACCACATTGGTATCAAAAAGGGCTATCCACTGGAAAATCTCGGGAAAAACCTCCTTAATGCTTTCCGCTTTCAGGTCGTAACCCACTTTTTTATTGACTTTTTCGCTCACCGCGTCCACCTGGTCAAAATCGTGCAGCAACACTTCCATGCCACCCACCAAGCTACTATCCCACTGGTTGAGCTTCTGGATCTGGCGCAAATCCACCAAGGCAATTTGGCTGTCATATTCCGGAAAACCTGTTTCGTAAATACCTGTCACCGTGAAGTTTCGTTGCATTGGCGGATCCTGTACGAAATAAGTCCGCACCTTGTCGCCAAGGCTTAATTTCAGTCTTTTGGACAAGGTGGAAGAGATGATAATCTCTTTGGAAGGTATCGTATCTTCCAAAGACAGCAATTCTCCTTCTATCAGGTTTTTCTGAAAATGCTCCTTGTCAAAGCTTTGGTCTATGCCTTTCAGCACAATGCCTTCCACCTGGTCATCGGTCTTAATCACCCCCGACTTGGTGGAATAGCATTGCACGGATTTCACTTCGGGCATGGTTTTGATTTCCTCAACAAAGGGACGGTTTTTGTCGAAAGGCACCGGCTCGAAGGAATAATTCATGTCGTAATTGGAAATACGGATGTGGGAGCCCAAGGCCACCACCTTGTCGCGTATCACCTGCTTGTAGCCCGTAGTGACTGCAATAGCCACCAACATGACCACTATACCCAGGGCCACGCCCGCTACAGAAAGCCTCACAATGGGTCGTGAAAAGCCGCTGTTTTCTCCTTTCAGCAGTTTACGAGTGGTGCGCCAGTAAAATTTGAAAGAAGACATGACGATTAAAAGTGGTAGTTGTAGCCCACCCTGACAATCGGGGTGTACCAAGCACCGTAATATTTCACTCCGTCTGAGTTATATTGATAAACAGGCAGTAAGATGATAGTAGAAATACTGGAGTGTTCGCTCAGGTCCTTGCGATAACCGGCACCGACAAGGACTACATGCGAAGACGTCCTGAATTTCCTTAACTCAACACCATTGTAATACTCTCTGACCGGAAAATTCACAAACTCGTATTCCACATGCAGAACCAACTGTCTATTAATAAGATAACCTTCCACAAACGGACTGAATCCGAAAATATTGCTTACTTGCTTCTGCGGCACATTCCATCTTAAAATGTATGTGGCAGTTATACCTATCGACAACTGCTCAATAGGAACAATCGCTATTTTGGGCTGTATTTCCAGGCCCATAAGCGCCCCTATTTGTAAACCGACATTTCCGCCCGTCTGGAATTTAATTTTACGATCAGGATTTTCTTTGGAGCTGACCGTACGAAGACTCTTGGGGAGGGGCACATCAACCTGCACCTGTGCCCACGCCCCCTGAGCCATAAAAATGATCAATATGAATACTAAAATTCTTTTCATAGATAATTATTTGCCAGCAGCTTGACAAGCGGTAATAGCCACAAGGCTTACAATGTCCTCTACGGAGCAACCACGTGACAAGTCATTGATTGGAGCTGCCATACCCTGCATCACAGGACCCACAGCATCGGCGCCAGCCATACGCTGCACCAGTTTATAAGCGATATTACCTACCTCCAATGACGGGAATACCAACACGTTGGCCTTTCCTGCCACAGGGCTACCGGGCGCTTTCTTCTCGGCCACAGACGGAATGATAGCGGCATCGGCCTGCAAGTCACCATCGATTACCAAAGTGGGATCCATCTCCTTGGCAATACGGGTAGCGTTGACCACCTTGTCCACCAATTCGTGTTTTGCAGAGCCCTTGGTAGAGAAACTCAGCATGGCAATACGCGGCTCAATACCGGCAATGTTGCGAGCGGTCTTGGCGGTCACCACGGCAATCTGGGCCAGCTTGTTCTCGTCGGTGTTCGGGTCGGCAGCACAGTCGGCGAAGACCATGATCCCATTGTCACCCCATTTTTTTTCGGGGAAGCACATGATGAAAGCTCCTGAAACTACGGAAATACCGGGCAGAGTCTTCACAATCTGGAAAGCGGGACGCAACACATCGCCAGTAGCATGCTGGGCACCGGTAACCTCTCCGTCAGCATCACCGTTCTTGATCAACAAAGTAGCCAGATACAAAGGATCTTCCACCAATTTGCGGGCTTCCTCAATGGTCATACCTTTTTTCTTGCGGATTTCATACAGCATCTCAGCATAGAATTCCTTCTTGGGGTTGTCCATCGGGTCAATGATTTCGGCCTTGTCGATATTTTTCAAGCCCCATTCCTTGGCTTCGGCCTCAATGGTAGCCTTGTTACCCAACAAAACGATGCCCGCATAGCCTTTTTCAAGGATGATGTCGGCAGCTTTCAGGGTTCTTTCTTCTTCGCCTTCCGCCAAAACGATGCGTTTGTTGACGGTTTTCGCTTTTTCTTTGATTTGATCAATGATACTCATAGTAAACTCAGCGGACTTCAGACCTATATCTTTTCGCACCCCATAACAGCACGAAGTCCTTTAATGCTGTCGGTAATGCCTTTCGATTATAAATTACAATCTGCAAAGTTACACAATTTTCCTGAATTATGCATAATTATTTGAATTTTGATATTTCGGGGAGGCGTGAAGGCGTGGAGACACTCGCTTCGCTCGTTCGTGGAGGCGTGGAGACGGATTTCGTCTTAACGAATGCACGCAGTGCATGTCTTAACGAACGTACGTAGTACGTGTCTCCACGAATGTACGCAGTGCATGTCTCCACGTCTAATTTGCTATATTTCCTCCAGTACTGAATAAACAAAAGGATTGGTGGGATAGAGTGTGACACGGTAACTGATAGGTATGGTAACATGGTCCTGATCAGGATTCCACAGATATACCTTGATACGGGTGTTTTTCAGCAAACTGCGGTGCTTTACCCAAGTTTCCACACGAACGGGAATGCTGATTTCGCAGGTGTCACCCTGGCAGTAGCGGAATCCGTCAGTAGTGCACTCGCGCCAGTCCACACAGCGGCCATTCACCTGCGTTTCCGTCACCAAATGCAAAGAACCCTGCACACTATCGGGCACACAGAACAACAAACGGCTGTCAATACATACAAAACGGCTATCGCTGAGGTCGCCCAAAACGGTGTCAAGCAGGTCATAATACTCTCCGTCAAAAGCGGATATGCTCCTATAGTGGTCAAAAAGAGCCGATTTTTCCATATCGATAGCCTCTTTTGCCGGTTCACGGCTAAACAGGAGCACTTCGGTGACAAGACAATCCCGATACCGTAGCAAATAGGGATAATGGCGCATGGCGATGTCCAGAATTTTGGGATCCTGGATGCCGCTGCAAAACAGGTATGAGGTAGAGCTGGCTGTCAATACACTGTCGAAAACGGCATATTTCTCAATGACCGACTGAGGAAGACTATACAACGAAGCGTCGTAATATTGCAGTTTCGCCAAGGCAATATTCACCATACATGTCACATTATCAGCACCATAGAGGTCTATGGCAGCTCGTTCTTCCTGAGCGGTAATCTCAATATAGTCACGGCGCACCATCTGGAAATGTTTGCGGATAAATACCAGCGAAAACACCATTGCGACACAATAAACAAGTAGCACCAACGCTTGGCGACCCTTTCTTTCCTGGCTGTCCACCGCCCCCGCCAAAGCCAATGGAAAAAACGGAAAGACAAAGATGAGGGAAGAGAATTGCAGCACCGGATTCACTTTGACAGAATAAAAATACCCTATCGCCAGCGGCAGCAACCACATCAGCCATGACAGGGAAATCAGCTTTATATTCTTTCGGAAATCTTTCGGACTGAATACCAGCAGGTAACCCACAACAGCAACTCCTATCACAATCCAAGAATAATGAAACAGATATCGCAAATGTTCGGGAAGGAAACTGGGTGTTGGCTTGCCTAACCAGCCACCTGCTCCACCAATACCTTGCAAATCAAATAGTTGATGTGACGTAATACCCCAATGTGGCAGGAAAAGCAACACCGCCCCTATGCAGGCAAGCAGATAGTGCCACCAGTGCTGGCGATCGACAAACAGCAGTCCCGCCAAGCCCAACAAAAAAGCCGAAAGCATGCAGAAATAATGGGTGTAAGAACACGCGGCAGCAGATAAAGCCAGCAGTGCCAGCCAGTGTAATTTATATTCCTTCTCCAGCAAAATCCGTGTCCAACAATAAAGCATACACAGCATCAGGAAGAGTCCAGCGACATAAGGTCTGGCAATAACAGAATAATACACAGTAAATTGCGTTACAGCCAGCACAGCGGTGGGCAGCAAAGCCGGCCATTCGTCATACCAGCGGCGGGCAATGGCAAAAACCAGCATAACGGAAGCTATGCCCATCAGCAAAAACGGGAGTCTTATTGCAAAAGCAGAGGTACCGAAAAACCTACTCCAAAGCCACAAAAACACTTGGACGCCGGCAGGATGGCCATCTTCGCGGACACCATAGTCTATCAGGTCGGAAAAAGTGTCGAAATTCAGACGTACAATGGCGCTGAGCTCATCATGGGACAAAGGTCCAAACATACTTCCGATTCTTAACGCCGCGCCCAACACCACCAAGAACCAGAATATCATTTTGGGGTTTAGGATTTTATCTGACTTTGTCGCCATGAAGATTTGTTTTTTCAATTTGCAAAATTAAACTTTTTTTATTTCCCTCTGATTCTTTAGTTTTTTCCTATCTTTGCATTCCTGAATTTGATTTGTATGAAACGCGAAAAGGAAATCTACAAAGTAACGCTATGGGGCAGTTTCGTCAACGCCCTATTGATGGCTCTCAAATTCGCGGCAGGCATTTTGGGCAACAGTTCCGCCATGATAGCCGATGCGGTACACTCCTTGTCCGATTTCGCCACCGACATTGTGGTGCTGGCTTTTGTTCGCATCAGCCACAAGCCCAAAGATAAAACCCACGACTACGGCCATGGCAAATACGAAACCTTGGCCACCACAGTGATAGGATTGGCTCTTTTCGTTGTGGCAGCGGGCATTCTGGTGGAAGGAGCCAAGAAAATCGCGTTTTGGGCCACTGGCGGCACTTTGGTACAGCCGGGAAAATTAGCGCTTTGGGCTGCTTTGGTTTCTATTTTGCTGAAAGAGATTATCTTCCAATATACCAACCGCAAGGCGAAACAGCTTGACTCGCAGGCGATGAAGGCCAATGCCTGGCATCATCGCAGCGATGCCTTGTCGTCCATAGGCGCGGCCGTCGGCATCGGTGCAGCCATTTTCTGTGGCGAACGATGGGCGGTACTCGATCCTATCGCCTCCGTTGCCGTGGGCGCAGTCATCATCAAGGTGGCTGTTGATCTGCTCAAAAACGGACTGGGCGACCTGATGGAACAATCGCTACCCGAAGAGGTGGAAGCTGAAATCCTGGAAATTGTAAGGTCTGTGCCTGAGGTGACGGAACCCCACGACCTCTGCACCCGCCGCATCGGCAACCACTATGCCATAGAATTGCATATCCTCATGGATGGAGAGTTGCCATTGAAAACCGCTCACGACAAGGCCGACGAGATTGAGCGGCGGCTGAAGGAACGCTATGGAGAAGGTACTCATGTGGCTGTACATGTGGAGCCGATAGAAGAAGCAACGCTAACTAAATAAAAAACAACGCCACGCCGATTACACTGATGACCGCACCAATGACCTCCCGGACTGTGACTTTCTGATGGAAGAGAAGGGCTGCCGGGGCGATGATGAGGATGGGCGTGAGCGCGAAAAGGGTCTGGGCAATGCCTGTTGAGGTGTATAAAGTAGCCATCAGCGAGGCGCTGACTCCGATAAACGGACCAAAAATAGTGGAAATGAAGGCACAGCCCATCGCTTTGCGGTCGCAAACTGCACGATGCAGCTTCGAAAGTCCGTCTTTGTTAAACAGCATCAATGCCAGGAAAAAGCCCGCCAAGCCAATAAAAGCGCGAATCATGGTGGCCGCAAAGGGAACACTGTAAGTTATCGGCACGGACAGAACCGCTCCATCGGGTATGTCGAAGCCGGAAAGTCCTGCCGCCACAACTGATTGCTCATAATGTAAGAGTCCTATCTTGCTGATTACCAGTCCGACACCTTGCCCAATACCTGCCATGGCCGCATAGAAAATGCCCTTGGCCGGCAGTTTCAGTCGCACCCCATGGGTTGTTTTCGATGCAGAATCATCTTTGGAAAGAATGGACAGGGCAATACCGCTAAGCGTGATAATCATGCCCAAGATGGCCATAGGACGCATCTGCTCGCCCAAAAACAAACGGCCAGTAATAGCCGCTGTGGGGGCCGACAGCGTCATAAACAGCTGTCCGAAGCGGGAACCAATATGGATATAACCCTGCATCAGGCAGTAATCCCCGATAACGTAACCCACTAAGCCTGAAAGCAATAGCCAGAACCACGTGCTGCCATCCGCATAACGGGGATAAGGGGTGCCCAAGAGGAGCCATAAGGTAATAGCCAACAACACCAGCGACATGGACATGCGCAGAATGTTGAACGGCAACGAGCCTATGCGTTTCGACCCCACCTCTGCGGAAAGCGCCGTGAATGTCCACGCAATAGCTACACAAAGCGATATGATTTCTCCGATGAACACTGACTATTATTTCTTTTTTGAATATATATTATGATTCCTTAATTTTACACAAAAGCAAGTCGCCACAATTTGACTTAATCTCCTCAAAAATCTCTCTGCAACGCTGTTCACTCATTTTGTTTTTCTTCCCCACTGCTATCATATCTTGCAAAGTAGGATGGCCCGTTCCGTTGACTGATGTAATATGCTCTCCATTATAACCTTCTGTACACAAAGTCAAGTCATACGCTGGAGAAAGATGCCAATGATACTGTCCGTTTCCTGTATCTGAAACGATAAAACTGAAATTCTTGCAGTGGTCGTCTTTGTTATCAGTCAAATAATTGAATACCATGCGGCGAAACATTTCTTCCACTTCCTTGGCATTTTGGGTAAGAAAACCCGTCAGTGCAAGCAAGTTTGTATAATCAAGAACAGGCATACTCAACGACAGGCACAGCAATCCACCTGCTGTGGCTGTATGTATACGCTCACCGTTCTGTGCGATATCAAAACGCCGAGTTGTAAAATAGCGACCATTTGTCAGCTTACAATCAGGAACATTGATACCGCATTGCCGTGCCACTTCGTTGTAGTGAAACTCCTGTTTCCCGATATCCTCAGGATCGTAAAAATGGCGGAATTTGATGAGCCAGTGACCTTCATTATCGCTGAAAATGGCTTTGGGGCGAGCACCTCCACTGTTGCCGCTATTGTATAAAAGTAGCCCCGCATCAGTGTCTTGCTTTTCTTTCAATACTTGCAATGCCTTTTCCTGAAGCAGGTCAAAATCAAGAGTGTTAGAAACTTTAATTATCTTTTTTTCAGGAAGATAAGTCAAAGCTCCCATACCATCATTGCCCACGATACTCAATCTGTCAAGGGCCGAAAGGTCAGTATCGTTGATACCTTCACGTAACAACGCTTTGTGAAGCAGGTAGCGACCATAGCCATCTGGTAAGCTATCTTCAAAAATACCGAAATTACCATGAAAAGGCTGAGCTTTGGCGATAAACAAGCCTGTTTTCAATGGAAGTTCCAATGGGGATATGCTGAAACCTTCTGACAGCCAAGCATTGTCGTATTCAAAAGCACATATACGGTCATCAGGGGTAAGAGATAGCGTTCCGACAACCCGATTGTGGTATTTTACCGTCAATTTTTCTGTTTTCATTTCTTGTAGGCTTTTGTTTTCCCGGAATTTTTGCGGATTTGTGACAGTTCTTCCATTGTTGAGTATTTTGGATTGGAGAACAAACCTTTGATTTCAGAAGTATAACCCAACGCCATTGCCAATCCTATCAGATTTTTTAGCGAAATAAGCCCTTTCTGCTCGAACCGTACCACGTTGCTCACGGCAACACCAGCCCGTTCGGCCACCTGCTCGCGTGTCAACCCCTTCTCCACCCTGCGATGGCGAAAATCCTTCGCTATCTGCCTACTGATATCATCAACATTATCTAGCAAATAGCTCTCAAGAACTGATAACATATTATTAGTATTACTGTTAATCATATAGAAACAACTAAAATATTATCAGTTGCAAAGATACAAAATTTTTTGATAATAAAGACAGTAAAATGAAAATTCTACCTATTCGTTATTTATAAAACAAAAACCACACCAACAAAGCTCCCTGCGCTATCAGAATAATCGGAACGCCATAGCGGAATTTCGCATGCTGGGTTTTGTGGCGCCACACGCGCATACCCAACCATGCCCCGACGCTACCCCCAATGGCTGCCAATCCCAGCAACACACTCTCGGGAATCCGCCAGCGCGACCGCTGAGCCTTCCACTTGTCCACACCATAGAGGAGAAACGTTACCACGTTGATAATCACTAGGTAAAGGATTATGATGGTTTTTAAGGAAATGTCACTCATAATTCGAAAATTTTTGAAAAATGACTACATATCTTCAATTGAAAGGCCACAAAGAGAAAAAATATACTCTCCGAAGGTCTTGGGCGGCAAAACTTCAACCTTCGCCTGTAACTCTATAAGACTGATTTTGCGAGAATTACGCTTGATTTCTGCTATCATGCCAGTGTGATCAAACTCGTTGAGTGCTATCATGTCAATTTCATTTTCGCCTTTGCGGTCCCACCAATTGCCAACCCGTGAGTATCGCCCCGTTTCCATCGCCTGAGCCTGAAAATATTGTTCAAGTGTTCGGCCAGTGAACTGCTCATAGTGTTGTCCTATGTTCTGCCGCAGTAATGACAGCTGTCTGCGCTCAACGAGCGACTGGTAGGGCCACACAAAACGAAACCAGAATCTCAAAAACTGGTCAGATATCTCATAAGCCGTCACCTTGCTGTTGGGTTTTGCAAGCAATGGCTTTAATCGGCTTACCATCAGGTAGTTTTTCTCCAAATTATGTAAATACACACCCATATCCTTCTGCATAGCACCATCAATCTCAGAACGTTTGGTCATACCACCAGCTATCAATTGCAAAATAGAAAAATATGTGGCACTTTCATCACTAAATTCCTGATTCATGATGTCACGACCTTCTGACAGAAAATAGGAATCTTGACGGCATACGTAATTGAGCATTTTTTCTTTTGTGTAGCACCCCGCATCCATCAGTAATTCTATATATTTGGCCACGCCACCGGTAATCATGTAAAGGCAGAGCAAATCCTCGTTTTTGTAGTCAGGACAATGATCTTTAAATATCTCCTTGATAACGCTGATAGAAAAAGGTTGTAGCGTCAATTTCGAGGTAGGACGTCCATAAAGCGGCTCATTCTCGTTCTCAAAGATACGCTTCATCAAAGATTGGATGCTACCTGAGGTGATAAGGTATAGGTGAGAGTCGCGGTGATATCGGTCCCAAAGATCCTGTATTTCGCTGAAGATGGCCGGGTTCACTTTGTAAAGTGTTTGGAACTCATCAAAGATGATGGTGAAATGTCTTTTCAATGACTCTTTCATAATAACCTCGAACAAGTCCCGAAAGTGGCTGATTGAGCCGTAAATGTGAATGCCTAATTGTTCCTCCAATGTCTGCTGAAACTTTTGGCACAATACTGCTTCGTTGTCTTTTGAAACAAAGAGGTAGGCATAGTCGAAATCTTTCAAAGCAGTTGTTATTAGAGTGGTTTTCCCTACTCGCTTGCGTCCCATCAGCACCGTAAAAACTGCACTTTTTCTCGACTGTAACTCATTTTCTTTCAGAATATTGATTTCTATTTCCCTATCATAGAATTTCATAATGTTAATTGTGATTTATATTAATTTGAATTTACATTTCAAGGTGCAAAAATACAAAAATATGTGATATGAGGATAGTATTGGTACAATAATTTTCGATCTTATCCTGATTTATTTTGAAGAGGGATAGATATTTGTATATAATTACAATTTATAGTTGCGTGCTGAAAGCACGTTATTCTATTAACCCCTAACTGCGGCCTACGGCCTTGTTAGGGGTGGCGGTGCTCACGGTGGAATACAGCGTGCCAAAGGTACGCTACTATGGGGATCTTTGTAGCGTGCCTTCCGCACGCATATCACACTTCCATTCTCACCACCCCACACTACGCACTACCGTGCTTGTGCGGGGTTAATAGGATATTGTGCCTTCGGCACATTCTAAATCAGTATCAATGCGATATATTATAATTGCACAGTCATTTCAAATCAAAAAGTCAAATAATAAACATAAAATCATTTGAATCAACAAGTTAAATGTTGATTCTGAAAATTTATCGCATCAGTAGTAATTGGGGGTTATGCTCTTTCTCTCTTCACAACAATAAGCGTCACTACCAAAGCGCAAACCGACCCCAAAAGGCAGCAGAACATATCCGATTGGGTGTCCCAAATGTAGCCTCCCAGAGAAACTTCCGCATACGAGTAATGCGCTCCCACCAACGGCACGATGATATGGAAACACATCACGGCATACATCCAATTAGGGAAACGGAAACAATTGTAAGTCAGTCATAACCAAAATTTCTTTGATATTTCTTTTTTCGAACTAATATAATTTTGAAATTTTATCAAAATATTTTATATTTTTGCACGTCTTTTATAGAATAAACACATTGTGAAATATCAAATTTCAGTAAAAATTTGAGATATGGAAGATAAATATAAAAATAAATTCAGAATTGCTTCTAATCGTTTGCAAGGATGGAATTATACTAACAATGGGCATTATTACATCACTATCGTCACGTCAAATCGTATAAATTTTTTTGGAAATATCGAAAATAATGAAATGATAATGAATGATGTAGGACAAATTGTATCGGATGTTTTTTTAAAATCATTCGAGATTCGTCGGGAATTAATTTTGGGTTCTTATATCCTAATGCCCAATCATTTACATGCAATTGTGATTATAGACAAACCGCATACAATTAATCCTGTAGAGACGCACGGCCGTGCGTCTCTACAACGACAGGGACAATCGCATTTAATACGTGCACCACGTTCCATATCATCATTTATTGCTGGATTTAAATCATCTACCATAAAACATATTGACAATTGGATTGACCAGAAGGGTTTGTCTATGCAAAAATTCAATCGAAACAATCCATTATGGCAAGCCAATTACTATGATCACCTTATTCGAAACCATGCAGAATATCAACGTATTGCACTCTACATTGAAAACAATCCAGCCCAATGGTGCTACGATAAAATGAATCCTGCAAACTGAATACACATTTTTACTTTAACGGACACATTAAAATTTTTCGTACCTTTGCAGGTTATTGGAAAAATTTATATTAACAATGAAATATACTGAATATAAGGGACTTAACCTTTCTGAAATCGGAAAGGAAATGAAACAATACTGGGAAGAGCACCAGATTTTTGACAAAAGCATGTCCACCCGTGAGGGACATCCTCAATTCGTTTTCTATGAAGGACCACCATCAGCCAACGGTACCCCCGGCATCCATCATGTGATGGCACGTACCATCAAAGACCTTTGCTGCCGCTACCAAACTCTGAAAGGCAAACATGTGAGCCGTAAGGGCGGTTGGGACACTCACGGGCTGCCCGTTGAATTGGGCGTGGAAAAGACCTTGGGCATTACTAAAGAGGATATCGGCAAGAAGATTTCGGTGGAGGACTACAACAAGGCTTGCCGCACCGAAGTGATGAAATTCAAGGATATGTGGGACGATATCACCCGCCGCATGGGCTATTGGGTGGACCTCAAAGACCCCTATATCACTTTCGACAACAAATACATCGAATCTGTATGGTATTTACTATCAGAGCTTTATAAGAAAGGCCTGTTGTACAAAGGCTACACCATCCAGCCTTATTCTCCCGCCGCTGGCACCGGCCTCAGCTCGCACGAGTTGAACCTGCCCGGCTGCTACCGCGATGTGAAAGACACCACCTGCATCGGCCAGTTCCATGTGAAAAGCAGCGAGTTGGACCGCATCAACCAGCTGTTCCCCGAACTGAAAGCCAACAATTTGGACAATGTCTATTTCATTGCTTGGACCACCACACCCTGGACCTTGCCGTCTAACACCGCTTTGGCAGTGGGTCCGAAAATCGACTATGTATTGGTGAAGACCTTCAACGGTTACTCAGGACTGCCCATTTTCGTCATCCTGGCCAAGCCATTGCTGAATGCCCATTTCCCCTCCAAAAACGCCGAACTGGCATTCGAGGATTACAAACCTGGTAACAAAAACATCCCCTTCCAAGTGTTGGGCGAAGTGAAAGGTACCGACTTGGTGGGCATTGAATACGAACAGCTGATTCCCTACGTAAATCCAGGTCCCAATGCTTTCCGCGTCATCCCCGGTGACTATGTGACCACCGAAGATGGTACAGGTATCGTTCATATCGCTCCTACTTTCGGTGCCGACGATAAGCGCGTGGCCGCTGAAGCCGGTATCGATGGCCTGATGATGGTGGACAAAGCCGGCAATCTGCAGCCTATGGTGGACAAAACCGGTAAATTCTTCAAAATCGAGGATTTGGATGAAGAATTTGTCCGCAAAAGCGTCAATGTGGAGCTGTATCAGACCGTGGCAGGCCGTTATGTGAAGCCGGATTACGAGAAAGAAGGCGAAAAACACGACGAATCACTGGATGTGTATATTTCTTTGTGGCTGAAAACCCAGAACAAAGTCTTCAAGATTGAAAAACACGTACACAACTACCCACACTGCTGGCGTACCGACAAGCCCGTGTTGTATTATCCTCTGGATTCCTGGTTCATCAAAACCACGGCTTTCAAAGAGCGCATGATTGAACTGAACAAAACCATCCAGTGGAAACCCCAAGCCACCGGTACCGGCCGTTTCAGCAACTGGCTGGAGAACTTGGTGGACTGGAACCTGTCGCGTTCGCGTTTTTGGGGCACTCCGCTACCCATCTGGGCTACCGAAGACCGCAAGGAACTCATCTGCATCGGTTCTATCGAGCAACTGATGAAGGAAATCGACAAGGCTGTGGCCGCCGGTATCATGAAGGAAAATCCCTACAAAGACTTTGTGGTCGGTGATTTCAGTAAGGAAAATTATGCTAAGATCGACCTGCACAAACCCTACGTGGACGACATTTATCTTGTTTCCTCCACAGGACAGAAGATGACCCGCGAACCCGACCTGATTGACGTGTGGTTTGACTCAGGCGCAATGCCTTATTGCCAGCTGCATTACCCCTTCGAAAACAAGGAATACTTCCAACAACGCTTCCCGGCAGACTTTATCGCTGAAGGCGTGGACCAAACCCGTGGCTGGTTCTTCACCCTGCATGCCATCGCCACCATGCTGTTCGACTCTGTGGCTTACAAAGCTGTGGTTTCCAACGGTTTGGTACTGGACAAAAACGGCAATAAGATGTCCAAACGTCTGGGCAATGCCGTTAACCCCTTCGAGACCATCGAGAAATACGGTGCCGACCCCACCCGCTGGTACATGATTACCAACGCCCAGCCTTGGGACAACCTCAAATTCGACACAGAGGGTATTGCCGAGGTACAGCGCAAGTTCTTCGGAACCCTGTACAATACCTACAATTTCTTCGCCCTCTATGCCAATATCGATCATTTCGAGTACAAAGAAGCCGATATTCCGATTGAAAAACGTCCCGAAATCGACCGTTGGATTCTGTCGGAACTGAACACTTTGGTGAAGAACTGCGACGCCAACTATGCCGACTACGAACCCACCAAGGTGGGCCGTGACATCCAGCAGTTTGTGGACGAAAACCTCAGCAACTGGTACGTGCGCCTCTGCCGCCGCCGTTTCTGGAAAGGCGAGTACAGCGAGGACAAGATTTCCGCTTACCAGACGCTGTACACCTGCATGGAAACCATCGCCAAACTAGCCTCTCCCATCGCTCCGTTCTTCATGGACAAGCTCTTCCTCGACCTCAACCGTGTGAGCGGCAAAGAAACCGTGGAATCTGTCCACCTGTCAGACTTCCCGAAAGTTCACGAGGAATACATCGACAAAGAACTGGAAGAGCGCATGGAAATGGCCCAGCAGATTTGCTCCATGGTGCTGTCACTGCGTAAGAAATCCAATATCCGCGTGCGTCAGCCGCTTGGCAAAATCATGATTCCAGTGCTGGAAACCGCCAACTTCAAGGAACAGATTCTGAAAGTGAAAGACCTCATCCTGCACGAAGTCAATGTGAAAGACATTGTGTTTGTGGAAGACAGCGAAGGTGTGTTAGTAAAACGTATCAAACCTGATTTCAAGAAGTTAGGACCCAAATACGGCAAAATCATGAAGGCCATCGCTGCCCGTATCGCCCAGTTCACCCAGGCCGAAATCATCCAGCTGGAGAAAGATGGCCACATGAATCTTGAGATTGAGAACCAGCCGGTGGAAATCTTGGTGGACGATGTGGAAATCGCCGCCGAAGACATCCCGGGCTGGGTGGTTACCAATTTCGGTGCCCTCACCGTGGCTTTGGATATTACCATCACTCCCGAGCTGAAGAACGAAGGTTACGCCCGTGAATTGGTCAACAGAATCCAGAACTACCGCAAGGACTCACAAATGGATGTGCTCGACAATATCGTGGTCCGTATTCAAAGTAATGAAAACTTTGACGAAGCCTTCCGCAAGATGGAAGACTATATCAAGTCCGAGACTTTGTGCGTTGACTTTGCCATCGTCCCCGAGGTGACCGATGCCAACAATACTTATTTCGAACTCGAACCCGGTCTTTGGATTAAAGTGGCCATTTCAGTGAAATAACTGACATGCGGAAAAAAATCTTCCTGACCGGGGCAACCGGTACCATGGGCTGGGCAGGATTGCGCGAACTGCTGAAATATCCTGACCAATATGAGCTTACTGTACTGGTACGTCCTTCTGCCGCCAACCAAAAGAAACTGAAGGCAATAGCGGACAAAATCCGCATTGTTTGGGGAGATTTGTGCAATTACGACGATGTATTACGAGGCGTCAGCGGAGCGGATTATGTGCTGCATTTAGGCGGAATGGTGCCTCCTAAAACCGAATATTATCCCGAGAAAACCCTACATGTCAACGTCTCCTCCGCCGAAAATGTGGTGAAAGCGATATTGGCACAGTCCAATGCCGACCATATCAAAGCAGTCTATATCGGCTCCGTGGCGGAGACCTCCGACCGCAACGAACCCATCCACTGGGGACGTATTGGTGACCCTATTTTCCCTGGCGAGTTGGACACCTACAGCATCAGCAAAATCAGAGCGGAACGAATCTTTGCCGACTCCGGCCTGAAACACTGGGTCAGCCTGCGGCAATCAGGTATCCTTTATTCCGGCATCCTGAAAAATTTCGACCCGATTATGTTCCACGTACCCATCCGCGGAGTGCTGGAATGGACCACTTTGGAAGATTCCGCACGACTATTGGAACGGGTGTGCAGTGACAATGTGCCCGATGAATTCTGGAACCGCTTCTACAACATCAGCAGCGGACCGCAGTACCGCATGACCAACTACGAGTTTGAATGCCGTGTGCTGAAAGCCGTCCACTGCCCCCGTCCCGAACAGATTTTTGAAGCCAAGTGGTTTGTGCTGAAGAACTTCCACGGACAATATTACTTGGACGCCGATATGTTGGAAAACTATCTGCACTTCCGCGCGAATGTGCCTTTGGATGACTACTTCCGACAAATGAGCGACCGCCTGCCCAAAATCTTCAAAGCGGCGAAAATCGTTCCCCCTTTTGTGCTGAAAGCCGTGTTGCGCCCCCTTGCCCACAAGAAAACCTACGGCACCCAATACTGGATCAAGCACCGTGATGAAAAGAGAATCCGCGCCTATTACGGAAGTTTGGAAAAATGGCAAGCCATTCCCGACTGGCCGGAATGGGACTTGTCGGAGCCTGCGGGACAAGAACATGCCATCCACATTGACCACGGCTATGATGAGTCCAAACCTTTGGAAGTATTGACGTTACAAGAATTGCAGCAGGCCGCCGCTTTCCGTGGCGGAAAACTCCTTTCGGAAACCTACCATGGCGACCCAACCCAGTTACTCAGCTGGGAATGCCATGCCGGACACCGTTTCGAGGCCTCACCCAAACTCATACTGGAAGGCGGCCACTGGTGCCCCGAATGCCTGTCCCAAAACGGAAACTACCAAGACCTCGCCGCTCACAGTCCCTTCTTCGCTCAGGTGTACAATGAATCACATACAGTGTAGCATTCCTATCAAAAATACTCTCCTGTAGCGAATTCATATTGTGAAATAAAAATCTGCTTGAAGGCGTACAGATTATTCTGTTCGTAAAACATCAGCATCGCTTTTTTGTAATCGATGGAATCAACCGTGCGAAACGACAACGGACAATAACCATAAGCTATCGTGATTCCGACATGTCCGCAATATGTTCACGAAAAAGGGTTTGGCAAGCATTCAAACGCTGCATCTCGTCATTCGAAAAAATTTTCACTTGTGGTAATTGGCCTGTGATCAGTTCAAAATTAAAAGAAGTCTGCACCAGACGTTCGTCCGCTTCCTTCAGAAAATAGGTGTCGATACTTAATGGCATAGTGAGATGCGCTTGGGGAGAAAGTCGATAACAGGTGGCGCGAGCCTTGCCTTCCACAAGGATGTTTCCCATTTGCACCTCTTTGGCAATCAAACGTTTAAGAGTGGCATCACTTCCTTGAAAACCAATTCCTTCCGCAATTTCCTGACGGGAAACATTCGGGTGATAATGCAGAAATTCCAGTATGTTGCGAGGACTATCCATAACCAATCATTTTGTCAATCGGTGCAAAAATACTATTTTTTCATGAATAATCGGCTCAAAATGAGCCGATTTTCATAACATTCAAGTTTTTTTGAGCCGATTTCTTGGCGAAGGGTATTGGTTACCCTGTGGGTACTGCTTTTTCATATCGGCTGATCCGGTTCTGTTACGCATTGGTTGAAGTTGCACTCCGTCAGGAGTGCGGGGATTAGTAGAAATGCCGTGTCCCTATACATTCTTTTCTCACGCCAGAGGTGTGCAGGCTCAATTATAGAGAACGAACATACTTTATGCCCGCAGTCCTAACGGACTGCCACATCTCCCCTCAAGCGCAGCGAGACTCCCCTTGAAAAAAACTACTTCTTCACCAGCTTCGCCGAATAGACTTTGCTACTTTGGCTCTGCACCCGCACTATATACATGCCCGCTGGCAGATTGGCAATGTTGACCGTGTTGCCCGAGCAGTTCTCCACATTCATCACCTCTTTGCCCAACATATCCATGATACTCACCCGCTTCTCACCTTCCTGCTTCTCTGTGAAGCTAAGGGTGAACATATTATTAGCGGGATTGGGGTATAGTGAAAAGTTTTCACTCTTTGAGTCTGCAATACTCGATCCATAGTCCCTGTTGTAACAATCTTCCGGATTATCATCATGGTCATATCCTGTTTGGTAATTTGCCCCTTCGGCATTGGTGAAGCATAACAATTTTTTATTTGGAAAATCCTGATTCATGAAAAAATCATTGTTAAATCCTCTGATACTGCCTATCCCCTCTATCCAAATATCTCCAGGAGTTATATAATTCACGGTAACATCAAGCGTCATCACTTTATGAGGAGTCCCGTCAGACAAGTGTATCAGAGAACTCCCCGTACACGTACCAATCGCCTCATTAACCATGTAAGACCAATTATCCACATAGATTGCATAGTAGGTGACCGGATCTCCTATTGTTAGTGAAAAATCATACAGTAGGAATTCCTGTGGCGCCTCGGTTTGTCCTACTTGGTTATTGTTTCTGTAGATTATTGTACCCGCCGGCATAATGCAATACACTTTCCTGTTAACCGTGTCTTCTCTGATTGCAGTAAGATAGCGAGCTTCCGACAAGGAGAAAACAAAGTTCTGATTGGAATGTTGCTTATATATTTTCAAATATGTAACTCCGTTAATGACGGTGTCACCAGCCGAAGCATACTTGTCGTCGCTCACCGACCACTCGCAGCTGTCGGTGAAAGGACGATATGGGGTCTGGGCGGAAATCCGGTTTGACAATACCAAAACAGTAAGTGCCAAACATACGGCATATATGGTTTTTCTAAATTGTATTCTGTTTTTCATAGGTCTTTTTTTTATGGTTTATTGATAATCAATATTCTTCAATTGATATGCAAAAGTCACCATCGTCCATTGAAATAAACACATCTTCCTCCACAGTCTGATATTAAATGTCCTAAAGTAGCAATAATCGTATAACTACTTCCTTTCTCATCACTTTTCAGCAATACCGCTGTGGAATCATGAACTGTTGTTTGCACTTTACTTTCCTTATGACATGCACATAATGATAAAAACAAAAACAAATACAAACTAATAAACATTATCTTTTTCATACGCTTTTTTCTACAAAGTTCTGAAAAGATTTAATGCCTTTGTGACTATTTTCGTTTTTATGCCGAAATTATGCCGAAATTATGCCGACTTTTTTTCTGCATGTTGGTAAAAAAGTGTATCTTTGTCTTTTATTTGGATTCGCAATGAGGAACAAAACCAAAATACAAGAATTATTCAAAATAACTTGTCACGTTATCTTTATTACGGTTTTTTTATGGTGTTTTGGACATTTTTCTTTTCTGAGACCCGCTGCCTTCGGAGCCATCTATAAAGAATATTTCTCTGCTTCTATTGTGTTGTTAATGCTGTATATCAACTACTTGATATTTATTCCGAAATTTTACTTGAAAAGAAACTTCAGTTTATTCATTTTTCTTTCGCTCATTAGCGTTATCGCTGCCACCACATTGGAAATGGTTATGGTAGCTCCCAATATTGTGGCTTGTCTACCCTCATCGTTTAGCGAACAAGAAATTCACATTTCCATTGTTTTACATTCTTTCTTGGTAGGTTTCAGAAACATTGCTTTCCTTCTGTTTTTCTTCGTTTTAAGAATATTTGAACATGAAAGGGAAAATCTGAAAAAAGAACGGAACACATTGGCAAAAAACAAGGGTTTCATTTGTGTTCCAAATGGGAAAGACAATATGAAAACTATCAGTATATCAGATATTTCCTATATTCTACATGAAAAAAACTACACT
>CAJOFJ010000015.1 GCA_905233625.1 uncultured Bacteroidales bacterium
AGAAGGTTAGAAGGTTAGAAGGTTAGAAGGTTAGAAGGTTAGAAGGTTAGAAGGTTAGAAGGTTAGAAAAAATCTTGCAAAGTTACGAAAAATTCTAATTGCTGTACTGTTTTTAGCTTATTAAAAACTTTCAGTTTTCAATTTTCAGTTTTCAGTTCATTACTAACCCCTAATCACTAATCACTGACCACTGACCCCTGGCCCCTGGCCCCTGACCACTGCTCACTTCTCTTCCGCGGGCATCACGAAGGCGTGGATGCCTTGCTGCGGGGCGCTTTCGTCAAGTAGGTGGATTTCCTTCAGCAAGGACTCCACTTTCTCGTCGGGCAAGAAAATGAGCATGGCCGAGTTGAGGGTGGGCCAGGCGTGCGTGCCATAATGCGGCTCGCCCGTCTCGCTGCCTCGTCCCTGCACTTCCTGCCAGAAAGTGAATCCACGGATTTCCAATTTGTCTAATATCTCGATGACTTCATCGTAAAAGGCTTGGTAAAATGATATGAAGACTGCTTTCATTGTTTTCGATTTTAGATGTTTGATTCACATTGTTTTATTCTTCGTTGCTGATGGTAACAGGCAGTAATTCCGCCTCGGCGGCTTTCTTGGCCTTTCTTCTGGCTCCGAAATCAGCAAATAAACTGTAAAGGATAGGAATCAAAATCAAAGTTACCAAAGTGGATACGGAAAGACCCCAGGCCACTACCATACCCATGGAGTTCCTTGTCGAGTGCCAACGGAATCATACCCAATACGGTGGTCAGTGTGGTCATCAAAATGGGACGGAGACGGGAACGTCCACCAGTGACAACGGCTTCCTTGATGCTCATGCCACGCTCACGGCAGAGGCTGGTGTAATCGACCAGCACAATACCGTTCTTCACCACAATACCGATCAGCATCATGGCACCAATCAAGGCCATGATACCCAGGGCGGTGTTGGTAATGGCCAAGCCGATAAATACACCGGTGAGGGCAAAAGGAATGGAGAACATGATGACGAAGGGGTAGGTGAACGATTCGAACTGGGCTGCCATCACCACATATACCAACATTACAATCAGCAACATCAGGGTGATGATGTCTTTGAACGCATCCTGCTGGTCTTCCCAAGTACCGGCAATCTTATAGTCGAGGGTATTTGGGATTTCCATCTGGTCTAACTCGTTCTGGGCAGCTGCCACAATGTCGCTCAACACACCATCCTTACCCACCACGCATGATACCTTGACCATACGCTCACGGTCCTTACGCACGATAGTCGGAGGGGTGAAACTTTCCACCACTTTTCCTACGTCACCCACACGGATACCTTTGCCTTGATTGTTGTATATCAGAATGTGCTCGATAGCGCGGGTGTCTTCGCGGAATTCGGGAGCATAACGCACACGGATGTTGTATTCGTCGCCATCTTCGCGGAAGTGGGAGGCAGTGTAGCCGTTGAAACGGTCACGTACATACGTGGCGGCGGTGGTGGAGTTCAGTCCGTTCTCGGCCAGTTTGGTACGGTCTAAGAGCACTTGCAATTCGGGCGTGTATTCGTCACGACTGATGACCACTTCAGAACAACCTGGTACCTGTCTCATGCGTTCGGCAACTTTCATGGCAAACTCGTCGGTGGTGTTGAAGTCATAACAGTACAACTCAATATCCACGGTTGATTGTCCCCCCATGCCACCTTGACCGGTATTGACAGAATAGGTGTTGATTTCTATATGTTTACGCATGATGTCACGGATGCCGTCCGCAATCTCGTTGATGGGTTTGTCACGTTCGGTCTTCTTGACCAAACGGATATTGAAAGAGAGCAGGTGAGTACCGTTATCACGCATCAAGCTCCAAGTGTTGTCTTCATCGGGCTGTCCGACAGAGTAGTTGATACGATTGATTTCGTTGGGATATTTTTCCATGATTTCTCTCACCAATTCGTCGCCTAATGCTTTGGTAGTTTCCACACGAGTACCCATAGGCAATTTGACGGTGGCACCTAATCGGGCGTTATCCATTGTCGGGAAAAATTCGGTAGGGATTACCAAAATAAGACTCAAGCTTCCCAAAAAGATGAGCGTTGCAATTGTAACAACTGTTTTTCTATGGCTCACACACCAGTTTAACAGGCGTGCGTATGCGTTATCCAGCCGTGTCAGGAATCTTTCTACTGGAGCATAAACAGCGGCAAACCATTTGCTTTTCTTGGGATTTTTCTTCAGCATGAGCGAGCACAACATAGGAGTCAACGTCATGGCAGCCGCCAAGGAGATGAGAATTACAATAGTGACAATCCATCCCAACTGTTTGAACAGCACACCGGACATACCGGTGATGAAGGTCAAAGGCAAGAATACCGCTACAATTACCAAGGTGGAAGCAATGATGGACAGAGAAACCTCGCTGGTGGCGAAAATGGCTGCCGATTTGGGCTTGGAACCTTTTTCGATGTGGGTGGTGATGTTCTCCAATACCACAATGGAGTCGTCAACCACCATACCAATAGCGATACTCAAAGAGGATAATGAGATGATATTGAGGGTGTTGCCTGTCAGCAACAAGTATATGAAAGCACCAATCAGGGAGACCGGCACCACAATGGCGATAATGATAGTGGCTCTCCATCGACCCAGGAAGAAGAGTACGACCACTACTACCAACAAGAGGATGATCAAAATTGTTTCCTCCAAGCTGGCAATGGTGTTGGTAATGTTCTCAGAGTTATCTACCAGAATATCCAATTTGACATCCGCAGGCAGATTCTTCTTGATGTCGGGTAACTGCTCCTTAACTTTTTTAGCGATTTGTACGGTGTTGGCATCGGTTTGTTTCTGGATGACGATCATGGCGCCGCGGGAACCGTTGGTATAAACCTCCTGCATACGTTCTTGCAAGGTGTCTTTCACAGTGGCCACATCACGGAGATAGATGTTCCTATTGGCATAGCTGCCCACTACCACATCTTCCATTTCGTAGGCATCCTCAAATTCGCCGTCCACACGCAGGGTATAGGTTTTGGAACCGACATCCATGATACCTAAGGAGACGTTTCTGTTTTCGGCTCCCAACACGCTGGCAATTCCCTCGATGGTCATATTGTAGGCCTCTAATTTGTAGGGGTCACAATACACCTGGATTTCACGCTGCGGGGCACCTGAGATAGAAACTGCACCTACACCGCTGATACGGCTCAATGGAGAAGCTACCTTGTCATCCAGAATCTTGTACAAAGCCTGGGTGCTCTGGTCTGATTCAATGGACAGCAGCATGATGGGCATGTCGTCGGCACTGAATTTGAACAAGAAGGGCTGGTTGGCACCATCAGGCAGTGATGACGAAACCATGTCCAACTTGTCACGTACGTCATTGGTCTTTTCATCAATATCCACACCCCATTCAAATTCCAAATAAACGATGGAATAGTTTTCTTTAGAATTGGAAGTGATGTGCTTCATGTCGCTCAGCGTGTTCAGCACATTCTCCAAGGGCTTGGAAACATTGTCTTCTATATCTTCGGCACTTGCTCCAGGGTACACGGTGAACACCATAATGGTGTTGCTGTCCATGTGCGGAAACAAGTCCACCGGCAGTTTGGTCAGGGAGAAAATACCGATAATGATGACGGCCACATAAATCAGACCGGTCATAATCGGACGGCTAACAGATTTTTGGTATAAACTCATTTTTTATTAGGTTTCAGGTTATATTTTGTCTTTTTTTCGTCAAGACGTTAAGGCGTTAAGGCGTTAAGACGTTAAGACGAATTAATTATCTATTTATCGTCTCCACGAATGCACGCAGTGCATGACTCCACGTCTTCACGTCTTCACGAATTATCATTGCTCAATTTCTACTTCAAGGCTGTCTTTGAGTCGCGGCAGGCCGGAGGTGGCCACGAAGGCGCCGTCAGGAATATCCTCGTTCAACAGTTCGTAGTTGGTGTCCAAGTGACGGCCCAACTGCACTTGTTTGAAGAAGACACGGCCGTTATCATATACATATACATAACGATTGCCAGAACCCTGCTGTCTGAAAATAGCTTCGTCGGGCACAACAACATGGTTGTACACACCGAAGTTGATGGTGACGCGGGCGTACATGCCAGGACGCACCTTGCTGTTGGCATTGGGCAGCTGGATCTCTACCGGGAAAGTATGGGTGGTACCATCGATGGTGGGATAAATCAGGCTTATTTTGCCCTTGAAAACTTCACCATTATAAGCGTCGATGGCAATGTCAACGGGCATGCCGACTTTTACCTTGGTGAAGAGCATTTCAGACACGTTGATGAGCATCTTCACCGGGTTGATCTGCTGCACCTGCACCACGGGAAGTCCACCGTAGAGGTCGCCGCTGTCGTAGTTTCTGGCTGTGACCACACCGTTCAATGGACTGAGCAGTTGGGTGTTTTCCAGCAGGTTCTCGTATGAGGTGCGGGTCACATCCAGATTGGTCTTCATGGCATCCCAGTCTGATTTTGACACGCCACCCACTTTGTACAGCTCGTCGATACGCTTGAAGCTGAGCTCGAGGTTGTCTAACTGGCTTTTGGTCTGTTTCAGGTTGGCTTCGTTCATCTGAACCAACACCTGGCCTTTGTGAACGCGGTCGCCCACTTCTACGTAAATCTTGTCGATACGGCCACCAGTCAGCGGAGCGATATTGTTGACCGCTTCGGCTTCAACGGTTGCCGTATATTCGTACAATTGCTCAACTTCTTGAGTGGAGACTTGCTGAACTTTGATTTTTAATTTTTCCTGATTCTGTGTGGTTTCTTTTTCTTTTGAGGTACATGCGCTTACGATAAGCATAAGTCCCAGTGCTGTGCAGAAAATGCTGTTTAATTTTCTCATTTTATGGTGTTTTTTTGTTTTTGCGATTTTGGTTTTGGTGAGCTTGAGGAGTTTAACGAGATTAAGGTCTTTAAAGTCTTTAAGGTCTAAAGTTTGATGATGAGGTTGTTTTTGAATTTTAATTCCCCTTCTTCTAGAAGGGGTGCCCGAAGGGCGGGGTAGTTTAATCTGTAACCTGTCCCCTGTAACCAGATCACTGTTTCCCTGTGAGGGCATCGAGGGAGGCTTTAGCAGTGAGGTAGTTGAATAGTGACTGGCAGTAAGTAAGGCGGGTGCTGGTCAACATCAGCTCGGTGGTGTTGAGGTCAAGCCAGGTGTTCAGGCCCACTTCGTATTGCTTCTTGGCGATGTTGTAAGCTTCCTCAGCTTGGAGCATGGTTTCCTTGTCAGAGGCGAGGTTTTCAATTGCCTGTTGCATATCGTTCAGGTAACTTTGGGCACCTAAACGCAGGTTTCGTTCGATGTCAATTCTCTGATCCTTCATATTTTCAATGTTCAGATCAGCTTGTTTCAGCTTATATGAGGTGGCGGCCCAGGAAACAATGGGAACCGACAGTCCGAGTCCGATGACAGAGTAGGGGAAGTTGTTGAAACTTCCTCCTGTGTCGCCCATGCCGTTATACATCAGGCTGCCGCTTAAAGCCAGGCTGGGACAAGAAGAACCTTTGATGATTTTTTTGGATTGTTGCAGTTGCTGTATGCCCATGTCCATCTGCTTTAATGAAGAATTTTCCTCCAAATTGATGTCGTTCAGTGTGGGAACTTTGGCATTCAGTACTTCGGTTTCATAATCGTCTAAGTGGCCGTCGAAAATCACAGGTTCGTTAATGCCGAGTCCCAAGATGATTTTCAGTCGCAGGTATGCCAGATTGGCTGTTTTGGCGGCGGAAGTCACATCGGGACGCAGGTTCTGCAAGGACACATCCGAACGCAGTTTCTCAAAGCTTGATACCAGTCCCTGCTGGTATTGCTTGTTCACCAATTCGTTGGATGCCTGTGTGTTGGCATAGCTCTGCTGTAGTACTTCATAGGCTTGCTGGGCTACCAAGTAGGTGTAATAGGCCTGCTTGATTTGGTTTACCAACTCCAGTTTAGAGGAACGGGCGTTTTCCATGGCGAGCTCGATATCCATCTGCGACAGCTTCAGACTCGACCACAGGGAGGGCACAATCAGCGGCAGCGACAGGCTTGCTCCAACAGAATAATTGTGGTCCTTACCCACCTTGATATTCATGTCCTGGCCGCCCATGCTCATCGCCATACTCTGCTTTAGGATGGTGTATTGGTATGAGCCACTGAGGGATACGTCAGGGAAAAGGGAAACAATCTGCTCTTTTTTATACTGCTGCTTGATTTGTATGTCGCGGTCGGCAATACGCATCGAAGGACTCTCGCTAAGACCGATTTCAATCGCCTTTTTCAGGTTGATATGTACAGAATCCTTTTGATTTTGTGCGAAAGTGATTGATGTGGAAAACAAAATCACAGCTGCTATCAGACTGCTTTTGGTTAGTTTTTTCAGTTGATTAATCATATTGATATAATTATCTATTTGAGTATCAATAATTTATGTTTAAATATATTTAAGTTGCAAATGTACTAAAAATTAGTGAATTTATTGACTTTGAGCTGTGAATTTCAATAAAATGAGATTTTCTTTCAATGAAGATTGTAAAAATTTCAACGAAAAGTCGGGATAATTCCTGTGAAATAGAAGAACGGAACACATGTACTGTTTGTTCTACAGATGTGTTCCGTCTAAAAAAATACAATTAATTATGAGGAAGTGTTATTTGTCAATCACAAGTTTGCGAATGCTCATGTATTTGTCGGATTTTAGGCGGATAAAGTAAACACCAGAGGCTATTGTGCTGATATCCAGTTGATGTTTGTTGCTGTCAATGTCGGTCTCCGCAAATATGGTACGACCACTTATATCCATTATTTCAAGCTGTTTGAGTCCTGGCACTTCTATGGTGACAGTTTGTGATGCGGGGTTTGGATAAATTTTCGCCTCCATATCGCTTAGGTCAGTAATACCAATGGGAGGAGTGGTCGATGTAGTGGTGATTTGCTGTATGACCCAGGAACTGGTTTGTCCATCCGCACAATTGCTTCGGATGCCAAAGCTATACAGCGTACCTGCGGAGAGTCCCGTGAAGGTGTAGGTGAAACCTGTGGCGGTAATTCCCGTGGCAGGTTCTGACCAACTGCCTGTATTGATGGCAACTGTATAGCTGTCTGCATCGCCAGTCCAGGTAATGGTTACGGTGCTGTCACTGGCGCTTGCGTTGATGATGCTGGGAGCGTTGCATTCTACGGGAGTCTGAACATGTTCGATGAAGATATTGTCGATGAACATGTTGTTCGCATCGTAGGATGTCTGATGGAAAGCGAAGTGGATGGTTTGGCCTGCGTATGCCGCAAGTGGGAAACTGCGTTGCACGTAACCGCCGGCGTAGGTTTCGTTGATGAGGATGTCGGTAAAGTTGTTAATGGCAGTTCCTGATGTCGAGATGAGTGTGCGGTAAGATGTCGCATTGCCTTCGTATTCGCCACCTCTGATGTAATAAGAGAGCCATAGGTCATTCGCATTGGATGGAATGACAATGGCAGGAGAAATGATGTAGTCGTCACAACTGCCGTATTCGTGATATGGCCCGGCAAGGCAGTAGTTGCCTTCGTACGAATAGCTGTCTGTTCCATTGCTGATGACAATCCAGTTATCATCGGTATAGTTGTTGTTGTCGATGATTGTCCAGCATTGAATTGCATCCACGCCACTCTCGAAATTTTCTGACCAGGGGAAAGTGGTTACGGGATTGCAGTCGAGAACAGTAATGGTGGCGTATGCAGTGTCGGCACCGTATGCATTGCTGGCAATCACCTGGATATAATCGGTGCCGCTAGTGTTGTAAACAACTGTGGCATTGTTGCCTGCAGGTGTTAAGGTGCTGTTGAGTGTGTTGCTCCAACTGTATGTCAAACCATTGCTCGAACCTTCTGTGAGGTTGGCTGTTAGTGTAATATTTTCTCCTATCATGGCGGTGGCAGGGGCTGTGAGTGTCACTACTGGTACCAAGGCACTTCGGACAGCGATGTCATCAAGGTAGATCCCATTGTCGTTGTAACTGTCGTGGATGAAGGCTATATAAATTCTCTCTCCTGCGTAGTTTTCAAGGCTCGCCGACCGATTGATATAGTCTTCGCCGTAGCTTTCCTCAAAAAGTGTGGTGGTGAAATCGGCGACATTGTTGCCTGTGGTGGAAATTTTAACACTGTAGTGCGACACATTCGACGAGAAAGTGCTGCCCTTGACGAACCATGTCAATACCAGCCCTTCTGCATTCGTGGGAATCTCTACAGCTGGGGTTATCAGCCAATCGTTGGCCGCTGAACTGGAATTGTAATAGCTCCGCATGGAGTATGTGCCGGAATGACTGCTGTAGCTGCTATAGTACCGGCTCCAGTTGTCGTTGGACGAACCATCAAGGTCCAGAATGGTCCAGCAATCAAGGTTGGCTGCATTTTCAAAGCTTTCCACCCATGGGATGTCAGTAATGGTTCCGCAGACAAATACCACATGGTATGTTGTATCGCTGCCATACATATTGGATGCGATAAGTTGAATGGTGTCTGTGCCTCCAGAATTGTATGTGATGCTTGCAGAGTTGTTATTTGGTACAAGGATAGCGTTCCCGGCGGCCTCCATGGTGGAAGTCCAGTCATACTGGATGCCATTTTCCGAACCTTCATTCAGAATGGCTTGAAAGATGGTTTCCACCCCTTCGTAGGCTTGTGTGGGTCCTGTGATGTTTACCACAGGTGGCAGTGAATAATAAACAGAAATGTCGTCAAGATATAGTCCGTTGTCATTATAGCTGTCGTGAATGAAGGCGATATAGACGGTTTCACCAGCATAGCTGTCAAGATTCACCATGCGTGCCTCGTAGGTGCTGTTGCCATAATCTTCCGCAAAAAGAGTGTTGGTGAAATCGGCGGCGTTATTGCCAGTGGTGGATAGGCGTACGGTATAGTGTGCCGTGTTGCCGGAGTAAGTGCTGCCACGGACAAACCATTTCAAGGTAAGTCCCTCAGCGTCGGAAGGAATTACTATAGGTGGTGTGATGAGCCAGTCATTGGGTGTCGCATTTGAGTTGTAATTGCTTCTCATGCTATAGCTGCCTGAATGACTGTAATTACTGCTTAAGTAACGAGCCCAATTGTCGTTGTTGGAGTTGTTGAGGTCCAGAATGGTCCAACAAGTGATATCAGCATTGTCAAAGTTTTCTTCCCATGGAAAATCAATGATGGTACCGCATACTTGAACTATCATATATGCTGTGTCGCTGCCATAAATATTATAGGCCACAACTTGGATCGTGTCGATACCACCAAAATAGTAATAAAGCATGGCAGTTTCACCATTGTCTGTCAAGATCGCTGTCCCGTTGTTGGCCATGGTGGATGTCCATTCATAATAAATACCATTGTCAGATCCTTCTGCGATGCTGGCAGTATAAAGTATATCGACTCCATCGTATGCTATGGTGGGTCCGCTGATGCTGACCGTTGGTGGCAGTGCGCTGTAAATGGATATGTCATCCAAATAGATTCCACTGTCATTATAGCTGTCATGTATGAAAGCAATAAATATGGTCTCACCAGCGTAGGTGTTGAGACTTGCCATGCGCTCCACGTAGTTGTTGTCACCATACGTTTCCGCATATAGTGTGTCGGTGAAATCTTCCGCATTGTTGCCGGCTGTGGATATCAGAACGGTGTAGTGGGCGATGTTAGAGTTGTATGTGCTGCCTCGAACATACCATTTCAGTGTCATTCCTTCTGCATCAAAGGGAACAGAAATGGGTGGGGTGATGAGCCATTCGTTGGCATTGGCATTGGAGTTGAAAGAACTTTTCATACTGTAACTTCCAGAATGGCTGTAACTGCTGCCCGAGTATCGTGTCCAATTGTCGTATGTGGAGTTGTTGAAGTCCAAAATGCTCCAACATTCTAGGGCGTCGGCATTGTCGAAATTCTCTTCCCAGGGGAATGTGGTAAGGATACCGCATACGCGGACAATATAAGTGGCGTTTGCACTGCCGTAATTGTTGGTGGCTGTGACTTGTATTGTGTCCAAGCCTCCAGCGGTATAAGTCACAGTAACAGAGTCTCCGTCTTCCATAAGGTAGGCATGACCGTTATTGGCCATTGAAGAGGTCCATGTGTATTGGAGTCCGTTTTCAGAGCCCTCACTCATGGTTGCATGGAAAACGGCATCTTCTCCTTCGCTGACTAATGTGGGGCCTGAAATGCTCACAACGGGAGGTAGGGTGCTGTAAACAGATATGTCATCTAAATAAAGTCCATTGTCATTGTAGCTGTCGTGTATGAAGGCAATATAGACAGTCTCACCTGCATAATTGTCAAGATTTACCGTGCGTTCCACGTATGTGCTGTTGCTGTAGCTCTCTGCGAACAGTGAATCCGTGAAATCAGAGGTGGTGTTGCCTGTGGTGGAAACACGAACGGTGTAATGTGCGATATTGTTAGAATAGGAGCTGCCACGTACAAACCATCTTAGTATCATTCCTTCGGCATCGGATGGAATCACTATGGGTGGTGTGATGAGCCACTCGTTGGCGGCAGCACTGGAATTGTAATTGCTTCGCATACTGTAGCTTCCCGAGTGACTGTAACTTGAGTATCGTGTCCAGTTGTCGTTGATGGAGTTGTTAAGATCCAAGAGTGTCCAACAATTGATACTGGAAGCGTCTTCAAAACCCTCAACCCAGGGAATATCGGTCACTTCGCCACAGGCTGTGCGGAAGGTGATGCTGGCATAGCTACTTTCTTCTCCATTATTGCATTCACTCTTGACGTAAAAATAATAGTTGGTTTGAGCGGACAGCCCCGTCAGGTCAAAGCTGTTGTAGTTTGTGCTGCCTTCATTGTGTGTTCCAGAGCCGGGAACAAAATCAACCAAGTCATATTCGTAGGTGTAAACAATGGCATCATCGTTGCCAATCCACGAGACTGTTGCTTCGTTTGAGGTGACTGCCGAGACCGCAAGTGACGCGGGTCTCGCACAGTAGTCAGTCGGGCGAACATAGGTGATGACCGTCCCTTCGGTGGGTGCTCCACTGAGATAGGTCATCTGTGGAGGACAAGCGGGGGTAGGGGCACTCCATGAACCTGCCAGCAAAACACGGTCGTAGGTGTCATTGGCAGTCATCATGAAATTGGCATAGCTGCTGCTGCCTGTCATGGCGCCGTATGTTACCGAAATATCTCCGTTTTGGTAAATACGCAGCTGGTAATTGAAAGCTTCTCCATTGTCAATATAGTGCTCCACATCCACAAATTCCACTACCAAAATACTGTCTCCTGTATTGCTTTCTTCCACCTGCCAGTAAACGGCGGAGGTGTTGCTGGGCATATATCCGTCATCGTTGGTGTAAGGCACTATGGCACAGTAGTTATAGCTTGAGCTGGTAGGCCAGTAATTATAGCCATAGTCGCTGCCGCTGTATGTTCCACTGAGGTTTATGAGCACATGTCCGTCAGAGCGTACACACATGTTGGTGCCGCGGGCTATGCTCTTGGTGCCAAACTCGAAAGAAAAGGGTAGGGAGAAGGTCTGAGTGGCATAGTCACCATAAACACTGGTCAGTTGTGTTCCTGTGGACGCAATGGAAGTGTAGGTGGTGTAATCCACTGTAACGCTGTAACCACTAAGTTCTTGAGACATTAATGCGGATGTCAGCAGTAACATCATGAGGGAAAAGATAAGTTTTTTCATGTTTCTTGTGTTTTGATTGTTTTTGGGGAATTAAAAATCAATGCAAAATTACAAAACAAGCGCCTATGCCCGTGCACGTGCGTATATATAAATGAAGGATATGGGTGATATGGAAATGGATATTTTAAGGATATTTTCTTTTTAATATTCTTGTTATCAATAGAATAAAAATAAGCCGTATTGTGTTAAATGGCTGAAATATATTCGTTCAGATCATCATTTTCTGTGAGGTTGAGTTTCTTACGCATTCGTGTGCGGTAGGTACGGACCGTGTTGTCCGCCAAATGTAGTGTGTCGGCGATTTCCCGGTTGGTCAGGCCGACACGGATGAGCATGCATATTTTTACCTCAATGGGTGAGAGGCTTGGGTATTTTTGCAAAAGTTGTTCGATAAAGCCGTTGTACTGGCGACTGAAACTTTGTTCGAAATTTTCCCATTGGTCCTGCTCACGGTATTCCTCCATGCGGTTGATACCATGCATCAGCTTGACACGTAGATTTTTTGGCATTTCAGAAGATATGCGTCTCATCTCGTTGGCAAAACTCTCCATTTGCTCTTGCGTGGTGGCATGTGCCATTTTCGTGCTGTCTATTTCGTTTTGTTGGAGTGTCAGCATGCGCTCTTGTTCTAACTCGCGAATACGTGCCTGACGTTCCTTTAGATGGCGGTCTTTGCGGTAAAGCAGAAAGGCTATGATGGTGATGGTGAGCAGGGAACCTACCAGCAACAGCCATATCCGTGTTCGCATTCTCCCCATCTCCAATTTATGTATTTGTGTCTCGTAAATCTGTTGCCTCTCAACAATTTCCTTGATAATTTGTGCGTTAAATCTTTGGTTATAAGTAATTTGAGTAAGTTTGTTATTGTATTCAAACGCCAGCTTGTAATTGCCGAGTTCGTTGTGACATTGGACGAGAAGATTTAGAACTTGTTGTTGTACGGTATAAATATGGTCGTTATGGTAATTGGCATAAATGTCGTGACATATCTCGAGTGTTTTGTCTGTCTCGTTCTGTGCAAATGCCACCCAGGCGGTCATTAGTCGCTGTATGGTGCTGTCAAAATACGTGCCGTTGTTGGCCGCTGTCTCCTCCATGATTTTGCATTGTTCTTCCGCTGCTTCTATTTCGTTTGCACTGATGAGGGCAAAGATGTAATTGGAGTATAGCATGGTCCAGAATCGGGCATTGTTTGGGGAGGGGTATGAGTGGGAGCAGCTATCTTTCCTTGCATCCTCCACTAATGAGGAGAATACTTTCACGGCCTCCTGTGGATGTGAGCAGTCGTTGAGCAGCATGGCCGAATATAATCGGGTGTTGAATTGGAATGAGCTTGGTGCCCACTCCTTGGCGCTTTCAAGGCAAGAAGAGGCGGCTTCTATGTTGTTGAACATGCAGTAGCAGTTGAATTTGTTGATGTAACAGCTGGCTATCATCAAAGAGTCGCGCAGTGGGAGAAAGTAGCGCAGGGCCTTATCGTAACATATCAGTGAATTCAAGTCCAAGTGGGTACTGTAGTTTACGGTTCCATCGACAAAATACGCATAGCCCTGAAGAAATGGCGGGTCGTTGAGGTCCAAAGAGGCTTGTGCTATTTCCATGTAGCGTGCCATGTCTTCAAAATCCGCGCGTTGGGCCGCTAAACTTGCAAGGCTCATATAGGCTAAAACTTTGCCGTAACGACTGTTGTGTTGCTCGGCATAGTTAAGCATTTCTTTCGCATCTTTTTCGGCTTGGTCATTGCCGACAAACATGACCCGTTCGCGGCTGGCAAGTAACATGTTGTCGTATATTTTATGGTCCTTGTCCTCTTTGTGGCAATTGGTAAGTGTTAGCGCCAGCAACAAAAACAAGAGGAAAGCTGACAACGTGTTCTTGCTGCAACGGCCTCTTCTGACTGTTGAAATATGTGTTGTGTGAAACTTCATTTTCGAATTGTATTTTCTCTTTTTTCCAATTGGCAAATATACATATTTTCCTCTTCTTGGCATCGGTCATGAGGAAAAATGAGACACATCAAAAATTTTCAATAAAAAAAGACCATCGTATCTAAAAAATGAGTAATTTTGCCGTTTAAAATTCTACGATTATGGCTACAAAATATGTGTTCGTTTCTGGCGGTGTGGTTTCCGGCTTGGGAAAGGGTATCACCGCTGCCTCTTTAGGTCGCTTGCTCAAGTCCCGTGGAGTCAAGGTGACCATGCAGAAATTAGACCCCTACCTGAATGTTGACCCGGGTACGATGAACCCTTACCAGCATGGTGAGGTGTTTGTAACCGAAGACGGTGGCGAGACCGACCTCGATATTGGACACTATGAACGCTTTATCGATGAGAGTTTGAACAAATATTGCAATGTTACTGCAGGAAAAGTCTATTATCAAGTAATTGAAAATGAGAGAAATGGTGTCTATGCGGGTTCCACTATCCAGATGATTCCGCATATCACCAATATGATTAAGGATAAAATCCGTCTGAATGCCGAAACCAACAATGCCGAAGTGGCTATTGTGGAAATTGGCGGAACGGTGGGTGACTATGAAAGTTTGCCCTTCTTGGAGGCTATTCGCCAGTTCACTATCGAAGAGGGTTATGCTAATTGTATGTATATCCATGTGGCATTGATACCTTTCATTACACCGAGCAACGAGCTGAAAACCAAGCCTGCCCAGCACAGCGTCAAGGAATTGCTGAGTCTGGGTATCCAGCCCGACATTTTGGTGTGCCGCTGTGACAGACCACTGGGCAAGGAAATCAAACAGAAACTGTCGCTGTTTTGCAATGTGAAACTGGATTGCGTAATCGAGAATACGAATATGCCTTCACTTTACGAGGTGCCGCTGGCATTGGAAGAAGAAGGTCTGGCAGAACAGGTCATCAAACGTTTGAAAATCCAGTGCAAGGAGAAAGACATGCACGACTGGGAAGATATGGTACAGCGTAGCAAGAAGTTAAGCCATCGTACCCAGATTGCATTGGTAGGTAAATATATTGAGTTGCAAGATGCTTATATCAGCGTGGTGGAAGCCTTGAAACATGCTTCTATCTATAATGATACTAAATTGGAAATCAAGTGGATAGATTCTGAAGATATCACAGAAAAGACTGCTGGAACCTTATTGAAAGGTGCGGATGGTATCATCATACCCGGTGGTTTTGGCTCACGTGGTATCGAAGGCAAAATCAATGCGGCTCGCTATGCACGCGAGAATAAGGTGCCTTATCTTGGCCTTTGTCTGGGTATGCAGATTGCCATTATCGAGTTCGCACGCAATGTGTGCAAGCTGGATAAAGCTAACAGTAAGGAGATAGACCCCTCTACACCGTATCCGGTTATCGATTTCCTGCCTGGCCAGAACGAATATAGCATGTTGGGAGGAACCCTGCGTTTGGGTAAGTATCCTTGCAAACTGAAGGTGGGTACCAAGGCCTATGGCGTATATCAAGAGGAGATGATTTCCGAACGTCACCGCCATCGCTATGAGGTAAATAACGAATATCGCGATATTTTGGCCCAGCATGGTATGGTGTTCTGCGGCACTTCACCTAACGACAGCATCGTGGAAATGATTGAATTGCCCGACCATCCATGGTATGTGGCCTGCCAGTTCCATCCGGAGTTCAAGTCACGACCCAACCGTCCGCATCCTCTTTTCATGGGCTTGATGCACGCCGCCGTGGCACAGAAACGTTAAGACGTTAAGGCGTGGAGACGTGGAGACGGATTTCGTCTTAACGAATGCACGTAGTGCATGTCTTAACGCCTCCACGCATAACCGAATAATCGATAACCGACAAGTATGAAGAAAGTTTTTATTCAGCGGGGTAAGGAAAAGTCATTGCAGCGTTTTCACCCATGGGTGTTCTCGGGGGCAATTGCCCGCAAGGATAGCCATATTGCCGAGGGTGAAATGGTGGAGGTTTGTGATGCTGGTGGCAATTTTATGGCTATTGGGCACTACCATACCAGCTCTATCAGCGTGCGTGTCTTCAGTTTTGAGCAGGTTGAGCCGGATTGTCAGTTCTGGAAAAACAAAATTGAAAGGGCTATTGCCTATAGAAAATCTATTTATCTTTTTGATAATAATGATACTACGCTTTTTAGACTGGTTAACGGCGAAGGTGACGGTATGCCGGGGCTGATTGCCGACTGGTACAACGGTCATCTGGTGCTTCAGTTCCATTCATACGGCATGTACCTGATGCGGGAAATGCTGACCGACATCTTCAAAGAATTGCTGGCCGACCGGTTGAAATCTATTTATAACAAAAGCGCTACCACCCTTTCTGAATCCAATGCTTTTGTTCCTGCGAATGAATTGTTGTATGGTGCGTTAGAAGATGAAATTTTGGTCAAAGAGAATAGCGTTCCGTTTTATATTGACATTCCACAGGGACAGAAGACAGGTTTTTTTATCGACCAGCGCGATAACCGCAAGATGGTAGGGGAGTTCTGCCGCGACAAGAAGGTGCTGAATCTGTTCTGCTATACGGGAGGTTTTTCGGCGTACGCTTTGCAAGGTGGCGCCTCCTTGGTACATTCTGTGGATATCTCCAAACGTGCCATTGAGCAAACCAATGCCAATATAGCTTTGCTGGGCGATTTGTCCCATAAACATGAGGCCTACGCCGCCAATGTCTTTGATTTTATTGAAGAAATGCCCACTCATTTTTATGATGTGATTATCGTTGATCCGCCTGCTTTTGCCAAACACCACAAGGTGAAAGAGCAGGGCATCAAAGGTTATCGCAATATCAACCGCAAGGCTATTGAGAAAGTGAAACCCGGCGGTATGGTGTTCACATTCTCCTGTTCCCAAGCCATCTCGAAGGAGGATTTCCAGACCATTATTTTCTCCGCGGCGGCTATGGAACACAAAAATATCCGTATTGTCAAACACTTGCAGCACGCGCTCGACCATCCTGTCAATATCTTCCACCCTGAAGGCAGCTACCTGAAAGGAATGGCGTTGTGTGTGGAATGATTAGGTGATAGGGAATAGGTGATAGTGGACCGATGGGAAGAAAGTAGGGCTGTCACATTGTGGCAGCCGCAGGAGAGAAGACAGACAAAGCCTCCAACAGGCTGAAGGGAGAAGGTAGTGACGTAAACATAAAGAAAATGAATCAAGAATGAAATTTGCTAATCCGTTATTTCTTATAGCATTATCAGCAATATTAATACCGATCATCATCCATCTCTTCAATTTCAGAAGATATAAGACGGTGTATTTCTCCAATGTGAAGATGTTGGAAGAAGTGTTGCTGAAAACCAAAAAGGAATCACGCCTGCAGAAATATATTGTGCTGGCGTTGAGAATTATGGCTATAGCCGCTCTGGTGCTGGCTTTTGCCCAGCCATATATCCCGAAAAACAAGGTGAATGTGCGCAATGGCAATGTGGTCTCCGTTTTTGTGGATAATTCTTTTTCGATGGATGCTAATTCGAAAGATGGTAACTTGCTGTTCGAGGCTGTGGAGGCCGCCAAGAATGTGGTGAATGCCTTTTCCTATTCCGATGATTTTGTGCTGACTACCCATGATTTTTCCGCCAAACAGTCGCACATCCTGAATAAAGACGAGATGCTTTCGTTGCTGGATGATATTCAGATTACTCCTCGCAGCCATAGTTTGTCCGAAATTGTCGCATTTTCACAAAATACCGCTTCTTATTCGCAGAAATCTAATCATTTGAATTATTATATTTCTGACTTTCAGAGGAATAGTTTTGATGGTTCAGTTTTGTCAAATGATACAGCCAATGCCAATTTCCTCATTCCGATAGAGGCGAAACATACTGATAATGTGTCGGTGGACAGCTGCTGGTTTTTGTCACCAGTATTCAATGTGGGTCAGCAGGTGACACTGACGGTGCGAATCCATAACTATGGTACCACGGATGTGAACAAAATGCCTGTGAAACTGTATGTTAACGATGAACAGAAAGCTATTGCCGCGGTAGATATCAAGGCGGAGAGCTATGCCGACTATCAGCTGCATTATACCATTACCGACGACGGTGTGCAGTGCGGTGTGGTGCGTATCGAGGATTCGCCCATCACTTTCGACGATGAGCTGTATTTCGTGTACCAGGTGGCCAGCAATAATAATATTATTGTGGTCAAAGCGAAGGATAACCGCTACCTGAAGGCGATGTACGGTATGGATTCACTCTTTGTCTATCAGGAAATGCCTGAGCGACAGGTGAATTACTCGCAGTTCAAGCAGTGCAACCTCTTGGTTCTGGACCAGTTGAAGGAAATCTCCTCCGGTTTAGCCTCTGAAATCGAAAATTATGTGAATGGTGGCGGCACCTTGTTGCTTTTCCCAGGCGAGGAAATGGATTTGTCGTCTGTGAACGCTTTGCTGAACAGTTTGGAAGTGGGCCAATATGGCGAGATGATACAGCGCACGATGAAGGTGGGCGGTATCAATATGGAGAGTGTCTATTTCAGCGATGCGGTGCAGAAAAGCACTGACAAGGTGAGCATGCCGACCCTGACGCGCTATTTCCCGATTGTGTCACCTGCTGCCGCAACTGCTTCCGAGCCTGTAATGATGATGGAGGATGGTAGTCCTTTCCTGATGGTTTACCCTTGCGGACAGGGTAGGGTGATGCTCTCTGCTGTGCCTTTGGATGACAGTTTCGGCGATGCCCATCGCAACGCCCTGTTCTTCGTACCCCTGCATAATGTGGCCATTATGAATGTAAAACAAGGCCGTTTGTACAATACCATCGGCTTGGAAGAATTCGCCTCAGTAAGCAATAAATCCACTTCCGCAGAGAAAGTATACACGGTCAAGGCGCAGGACAAGTCGCTGGATTTCATTCCTGAACAGCGACTGGCTGGCAATGAGGTGATGCTGTATTTCCATTCGCAGGTGGAAAAAGCCGGCCTTTACGATGTGTATTTGGATGATGTGAAGATTACATCCCTGGCCTTTAACTATAATCGCAGTGAATCAAATCTGGATTATTATGATCAGGAGGAATTGAAGAAAATGACCGACGGACAGGCGCAGTTGATAGATGCCCGTCTGAAAGACCTGTCGAAGAACATTTCCGACAGTTTCAACGGTACTCCTCTATGGCGCTATTTCGTCCTCTTCGCCCTCTTATGTGTTATCGCTGAAATCTGTGTCCTCCGCTTTTGGCGAGTCAAAGGAAACTGAAAACTGAAAGTTGAAAACTGAAAACTGAAAACTGATCAACCATTAAACACTAAACAATAAACAATAAACAATAACCTTCTAACCTTCTTACCCTCACAGTTTATAACTCATAGCTCACAGCTCATAGCTCATAGCTCACAGCCCATAGCTCAATAAACACTAAACTTTTGAATTTTGAATTTTGAATTCTATTTACTGTAACCTATAACCTGAACTACTATGAACCAATGGATTTTCATGCTGATTTTTTTGGCCATTGTGACTACTTTATTATTGTTAGACTTGGGAGTTTTCCACAAAGATGACCATGTGGTGACTTTCAAGGAGGCAAGTCGATGGACTTGCGTATGGGTGTTACTGGCGGTGGCCTTCGGTTTGTTTATTCTTTTTGCTGGCGAACTCATCCATGGAGTTCATACCCAGGAGGATCTGATAGCCATTAATGAGTTGCATGGGCATGAATTGAAGTTTGATTGGGGACAAGGACTGGAATATAATATCAAGCTCTATCGAGAGGCCATGGCTATGGAATACCTCACTGGCTATTTGGTAGAAGAGTCATTGTCTATCGACAATATTTTTGTGATGATTATGATTTTCATGAGTTTTGGTGTGGAGAAAAAATACTATCACAGGGTGTTGTTTTATGGTATTCTGGGGGCAATTATCTTGCGCTTCACATTTATTTTCGTAGCGGGCGCTTTGATTCAGCGTTTCCATTGGATTCTCTTTGTCTTTGGTGTAGTACTGATTTATACGGGTATCAAGATGTTTGTGAACCGAAACCAGAAAGAGTCTATCGATGTGGCAAATCACCCGGTGGTGAAATTCCTTTCGAAGCGGAATATGTCCACCTCTGAATTTCATGGGCATGATTTCTTCGTTAAGAAAGATAGTCGGTGGTTGCTCACGCCTCTGTTTGTGGTGTTGCTGATTATTGAATTCTCGGATATTATTTTCGCCTTTGATTCCATCCCGGCTATTTTCTCAATCACTCAGGATCAGTATATCGTGTTTTTCTCCAATATTTTTGCTATTTTGGGTCTGAGGTCCCTCTTCTTCATGTTGGAGAGCGTGATGGGCAAATTCGCTTACTTGAAAATCGGCTTGTCGGTTCTGTTGACATTTATTGGTGTGAAAATGCTCCTGCCGTTGGCGGGCATCCATATCAGTACGATGGTCTCTATGCTGGTGATTATCGGCATTTTGGCATTAAGTGTGCTGCTCTCGCTATTGTTTCCGCCGAAATGTCCCGTGGAAGAGTAGAAATTGATGATTTTAAGCTGATTTCTCCGAAAATCACGCTTTTGAGTAGACATGAGAATGTCTTGATGAAATTTGGTTGATTATATCTTGTTGATAATCAAAGAAAAATAAAAATACAATTAATATCGTTTGGTAAGGAAAAAAAATGTATTTTTGCAACCGCATTTGAAAGCCCAGGTGGCGGAATTGGTAGACGCGTACGTTTCAGGTGCGTATATCGAAAGATGTGCAGGTTCGATTCCTGTTCTGGGCACAAAAAAAAAGAACTGCAAAACTGCAGTTCTTTTTTTTTTGTGCATTGACTTTTCTCTATTAGAGAGCCATCTTGGCACCAGCTTTGAATTTAGCAACTTTCTTAGCAGGAATCTTGATGGTTTTGTTGGTGCGGGGATTGCGACCTTTTCTGGCGGCGCGTTCGATAGCTGAGAAGGTACCGAAACCGATCAGAGTCACTTTGTCACCTTTCTTCAAGGTTTCAATTGTGGTGTCCATCATAGCTTCCAGAGCTTTGCCAGCGTCAACTTTTGTCAAGCCAGCTTTTTCAGCGATAGCGCTAATTAATTCAGCTTTGTTCATAGTCTAAAAATTTTAAGGTTAATAAGAACTATAAATTTGAATGCAAAGATAATATTTTTTAGAATAACAACATGTATTTCATCAAAAAAATGTGGTAAAAAAATGATAATTTTGTTGAATTTACACTTTTTTGCTCTTTTTTGCAGTCAAATTTAACATAAACCTGAATTATTTAGAAGGTGCCTTGTCTTTGCTTTGTCCATGATTGTGGCCGCTGCAACCGCCGCAACCGCTGTTGCCATGTCCACTGCATCCGCTGTGGTTATGTCCACAACCTGCTTCTTGTCCAGGCTTCTTGTCCACTTGGCAGCATGCTGGCAGTTTGGCTCTGGCAGCGGGATCTGCTTTTACATTGTCGGCATTGTACCCCAACTTGCTGATTTGCTGGCGCAAAAGGTCTGGATTAGTCTTCTTGCTGTCGTAAGTAATGGTCATCTTGGCGGTTTTGGGATCGTAGGCGTAATCTTTCACCCCTTTGAAGAAAGGAACATTCTCTTTGAAGAGAGCTTCGCATTTTGAACATACTCCGTTGGTCTGAATAACCACTTTCTGAATGGTGCTTGTGGAGGCCTGTTTAGTCGGAGCAGTGCTGACTGTTGTCTGTTTGCTGGCGTTTTTTGACTCAGCTGTTTTTGTGCTTTGTGCGGCAGCAGTGAATCCTATCAGCGCCGCGAAAATTAAAACTGCTAGTTTTTTCATAGTTGTTTTTTTTTTGATGATTATTTAAAATCCTTAATGATTTTTTTTGCTGTTTTGTTCCTTTTATTCTTTTTTAATGTAAAGTCTTTAAGGTCCTTAAGGTTCTATCCCTTATATCCTATCTCCTGTAGCCTGAAACCTGTTCCCTGCAACCTGAAACCTAAAACCTATTTCATCGAATATCGGAAGCCAATATAACCCATGACTCCGTTAATCGGGCTATGTATAATCGAGGCGTCAAAATATTCTCCGTAGGGCTGGTCAGCTGACAAGATGGGGTTGACCTGTTTCTGGTTGGCCAGATTCTCACCGCCAATGTAGAATTCCCAACTTTTATATTTCTTGGTAATCTGGGCATTCAGCATGAAATAGCCTTTCGAAGGTGAGGGTTGGTATTCCAGTGGATTGGATGACATGTCGGGCAAACGCATCTTGCTGTGATACTGTAAGCTGACGTTAAATTTCCACTTGTCGAACTTGGTGGAGTAACTCAGACTCAGCAAGGCCTTGTGCGGACTGATCAGTGCTTTCTCCTGCATAATCCTGTTGGTGGTCTGCATTACATAGTTGAAGCGGTAGGCCAGAATAATTTCAAAACCTTTCACAGGATTCATGATGAGTTCCGCTTGGGTGGAATGGGAGTATGCTTTGTTTTTGTAGCCGTTGAAACTTCCGTTGAGATTATATACATAAATACTATGTATATCATAGTCCATGTCAATGATGGTCTGGTTGATAAAATGGGTGTAATAGTAGTCCACACTGAAGGTGGATTTTCCACCGGGCATGTTGAAGCCTTGCACAAAGCTGATCCCCGTATTGTAGGCTTCCTCGGGGCGGAGACCTTGGTTCATGGGCATGGAGCCATTCGTGAAGACATTATCAGCGAAGACAAATTCGCGGTTGCTGATGAGCAGCGACTGGTTCTCGGTGAGAATGTTGGAGACGCGGTAGCCTTTGCCCGCGGAAACTCTGATGGAGGTGTTTTCTGCAGCCTGCCATTTGAGGTGGAGTCGGGGAGTCCAGAAGAGCTGGTTGTAGGCGAAGTTGTAGTCCAGCCTCATGCCTGCCATCACAATGAATTTCTCATCGATGGAGTAGGAGTATTCGGCAAAGATACCGGGTACAAGCTCTTTGCGGCGGATGTCAGCGGCGTATGGAGTCGCTTCTGTGGGGTATAAAGAGTGTTGCAACCAGAGCAGATGCTGTCCTAATTGCTCGTTCACAAAGTCCATCTGAAAACTTCCACCAGCGGTGAGTTTGCTGCGTTCTCTTGCTCCGAAACGATTGGAATACAAGATGTTGATATAGCCGCTGTATTGGCGGGCGTTATATAAACGGTCGCCATACTGCGATTTGTTGTCGTGGAAGGTAAAGGAGGCGATGGTTCCGATGCTTTCGTGTTCTCCAGGCATGAGGATGCCGTTTTTGGTGGTAATGTCCAGTTTGTGGGTCTTGATACGCAGTCCCCAGATGTTGGCCTCGACGGTGCGCTCAAAGGATTCCTTGGGGTTATAGGTCATCTGACCTCCGATACGGTCCTCAAACAGGTAGGAAATCCAGGTGCGGCCTTCCATTTTGTCGGGAACATCGTAATCCCAACGGTTCATCAGGTTGATCTGGTAGTTCTGGGGCACGTCCATGAAGCCGTCCTTGTTCATGTCCATTCTGGCGAACTGGCCTTCGCCGTGTGCCAGAATCATGGAAGAGGCGTGACCGGACTTGCCCACATCGAAGCGGCTGTTGAGATTCAGCTCGCCCCTGCCCATGGTGCTGCCGAACAGGTTGATAAACAGGCGCTCACGGTTGGTCTCGGGCTTCTTGTATTCCACGTCAATCTGGCCGGTGATGGCCTCGTAGCCGTTGGTGACGGAAGCCACACCCTTCGATACGCTGATGCTTTCCATCCAGGTGCCGGGCACAAATGCCAAACCGAACTGGTTGGCGAGCAGGCGGATATAGGGTACATTCTCTAACAGAATCTGTGAATAGACGCCTGCCAGGCCGAGCATGGAGATTTGCTTGGCGCCGGTGATGGCATCAGCGTACTCGACATCGACGGCCACGGTGTTTTCGAAACTTTCCGCCAAGTTGCAGCAGGCTGCTTTGCGCAGGCCCTGCGAGGTGATGACGGTAGTGAGGATGGGCTTGATGGACACATACGAGCCGTCGTGGGCGGTGACGTTCACTGCCTCAAGATTGTGGGCGCTGGAAAGCAGAATATTGAGTTCTGTTTGGGTTTTAGGTACGGTGATGGTGTCATTGTCGTAGGCTTGATACACCACAATCAGAATGTCGGTCTTTGGACTGCGGGGCAGGGCGAAATTTCCTTCCGCATCGGACAAGGTGCCCACATCGGTCCCTTGCCATTGCAGAATGGCCCCGATTACTGCAGTCTCTTTGCCGTCATCACCAATCTCCTTGACCGTTCCCGTCAGCGATTGTGCTTGCGATACCATCAGAAAGCAGCACAATATGATTGAATTGATGAATTTTTTCATTGTTTATGATTTTATGTTTCTAATTTATTGATGCAATATCAATTGAGAGTGATGTTTGATTAAAGCATCAAAGATGCTGAATTTCAATGCCCCTGCATGTAATGTAGGGTATGAGATGTCATTAAACTCTCTTGTCGCGGAACAGGGAAAACATGCTTAGAGGATGTTTCTTTGCCTGCCGCGAAAGTGAGGGAAACAAAAAATCATAGAATCAGTTGGGAAATTATGTCAAAGATACATCGGTGTACCGCATGAAACAGACAGTGGCAATGCTCTGTGCATATTTCATGAAAATGCTGTACGACATGGACTTCTGGAAATACTTCTCCATCAAAGGAAAGTTGTGGAAGCTGAATGTGTTTTTTGACACTGTGGTCACTGTCGTATTGGTCAGTGATTTTGAAAATATAGGTGTTTTCAGTGCAGTGCCGATGGTCGTTGGTACTATGATGATGTTTATGACAACAATGATGAACGGTGATTCTCAGCCCTGATGAATATACCAAAAACAGCGTCAGGGTCAAAAAGTAGATGATATTTCTTACCGTTCTTTTCATGTTCTTTTTACATCGGCAAAAATACAAAAAAAATCAATTTTCAAATTAGTTAATTTGCGAATGAATTAAATGTGCTTTTTGTAAATTTGTTTTGAATTCTGAATTTTGAATTTTGAGTTCTAATAACTTATCAACTTTCAGTTTTCAGTTTTCAACTACTTTAAGTATTTCCTCGAAAAAATATTGTATTTAAGGATGCAGTGGATGGCGCGGAAGCCGTCCTTCCAACCTATTTTCTTACCTTCCTCGTAGGTGCGGCCGTAGTAGGAAATGCCCACTTCATAAATGCGGATGCCTTTGAAACGGGCGATTTTGGCGGTCACCTCAGGCTCAAAGCCGAAACGCTTCTCTTGGAAGTAGATGCTTTTGATAATATCTGCCCTGAACAACTTGTAGCAGGTCTCCATGTCGGTGAGGTTCAGGTTGGTGAACATGTTGGACAGGAAAGTGAGGAAGCGGTTGCCCCTTGAGTGCCAGAAAAACAGGATGCGGTGGGCGTTGCCTCCCATGAAGCGAGAGCCGTAAACCACATCGGCAAAACCGTCCACGACGGGTTTCAGCAGCAGGTTGTATTCCTCGGGGTCGTATTCCAAGTCGGCGTCCTGCACAATGACATAATCTCCTGTCGCTTCATCGAAGCCACGATGCAGTGCCGCGCCTTTTCCCATGTTTTTTTCCTGTTTATAGTAGCGCAGATCTGCTTCCGGATGCGCGGAAATGTAGTCCGCGATGGCTTGCTCCGACTGGTCTTTGGAGCCGTCATCCACCAGGATAATCTCTTTGGAAATATCGTTTATCAATTTGACATTCAATACTTTGTCTAGTATCTGATGGATGGTTTTCTCTTCGTTGTAAACGGGTATGACGACAGATAATTTCATAAAATGAATTTTGCATACAAAAGTACGGAAAATTTTTGTATTTTTGCAACCGCTTTTTCGGGGTGTGGCGCAGTTGGTAGCGCGCTACGTTCGGGACGTAGAGGCCGCAAGTTCGAGTCTTGTCACCCCGACGGAACAACAAAAAAGGAAGTGATTTCAGTCACTTCCTTTTTTATTAGGGAACAGCATACAGGTTACAGGTGTCAGGTTATAGTAGGGCTGTCACATTGTGGCAGCCGCATCGTGACGTCTGTACAATTTTGTAGGGACGCATAGCATGCGTCCGCAAAGATATAGCAAAAGGATAACATGTATAATGGCAGAAGGATAATGTAGGGCTGTCACATTGTGGGCAGCTACAGGCTATAGGCCTGCAAGGAGCATAGCCTGGGGTAAGGGCAAAATAAAAAGTTTTTTTGGGCAAGATTGGGGTTGTAATCCTGTTTTTTTGTAGCTTTGCAAAAAATATTTGTAATTATGAAAAAAACAATTGTTTTGATTATTTCATTGATTATTTCCTTTTCTGTTTTTTCGCAAAATGTAGATCCGTTTGCACATCAAAGTGCATCAGAATCCGGAGAGGGTGCAGCTTATAAATTATTCCCAACACAAGATGCTTCGATTTTCTTAAAACTTGATACAAGAAACGGCAGAATCTGGCAAGTTCAATTTTCCGATGTAGATTCAGAAAGATCATTTGTGACCCCTTTATCTACAAAATCTTTGGTTAAATTAATTGACGAAGAGTATGGGCGTTTTACTTTATATCCGACGGAAAAAATATATATATTTCTATTATTGGATCAGTTTGATGGTAATGTATGGCAAGTCCAGTGGTCACTAGAGAAGGAAAAAAGATCCATTACCCCAATTTACATAGATATGCTTCGTTGAAAATCATACCTGCGTATAAATGTCAATAACTCCTTGCAGCTTTCAAAAAGTAGATTGAAATGAAATTTTTAGAGCTTAGTTATTACCATGGACGAGACACAATCAAAAGAATATCAGAATAGCGTTATAACCATTCGTAGAAGCAAGCGAAAATATTCGATTGTTGCCCGTTTCTATTTGCGTTTCTTGCTGATTGTTGCTGGTTTACTGGGCTTTTATGTTGGGTTGTTTGCATTTTTCGCAATCTGGGATGGCAATTCGTCCTTGATTGCGACAGCTCTTCCGTTATTATCAGGAATTAGTGTTTTGGGTTCCGCCTGGTATTCAATGCTTAATAAAGGAAGCCTTGTTGACACGATAAAGATTGATTATATTAAACAGGAAATCAATGTTTTACGCTATACCTTAATCAATGAGCAACGAGAGGTGACAATCCCTTTTGAAGGGATGAAGTGGAATATCCTGCCGGGAGGAAGAAGTAAAGACCGACTTCGAATTTTCCCTCAAGACGGAACACGTGTTGTCGTCTGCGAGGGCACATTGGGATGGACATACGATGATTTCCAAAACCTCAGGTCGGCTCTTTCTGTTATTGTTAAAGAGTGTCACTGGACTGATACAGGTATGTGATTTATAAAACCAACCAAAAATACTACAATGAAAAAAACAAATTTTTTGCTGCTATTGGCAGTTGTGACACTGACCGCTGTGTCTTGCGGTTCAAAAAAAGAGACACCTCAGGAAGAAACTCCTAAAATGCTGGTGCTGTATTATTCACAAACCGGCAACACCAAGGCTGTGGCGGATGAGATTGCCCAGAAACTCGGTGCGGACATCGAGGAGATTGTTGCCGTTAATCCATACGACGGTGATTTTCAGGCAACTATTGAGCGCTGCATGCTGGAACGTGAAGAAGGAATCATCCCTGACATCCAGCCAGTTAAAGCAGACCTTGCCAACTACGATGTGATCTTTATCGGCTATCCAGTGTGGTTTGGTACCTACGCACCTCCTGTAATCACTTTCTTGAACAATGTTGACCTGAGTGGCAAAAAAATCGTCCCATTCTGCACTTTCGGCAGCGGCGGACTGGAATCAAGCGTGAAGGACCTGACTGAGAAACAACCGAATGCGGAAATTCTGCCGGGTTATGGTGTCCGTGCGGCCCGCATGGAGGCTATGCCCCAGGAGGTGGACCAGTTCTTGAAAGCCAATGGTTTTCTTGAAGGCGAATACACCCAGTTGTCGGACTTCCCCGAACAACACCCTGTAAGTGAGGAGGAAGCCACTATATTTGACGCTGCCGTTGATGGCTATCCGATGCTGCATGCCAAGGCAACAACCGTGGCTGCACGCACCATTCCAGATGGTATGGAATACCTGTTCACCGCTGTTGACCTTCCCCGCGAGGATAAGCCCGATATGCCCCCTGCCGGCGAGATACAAGTTTATGTGACGGTGATAGAGGGTGCCACCCCGGTGTTTACTAAAGTTATCCGCTAATATCATTAACTAATTTGCTAATTAACTAATTTGCTAATTGAAAAAAATCGTATCTTTGCAGATTGATAACTCAAATTGTATTGTTATGGATTATAATTTCTTGAAAATTAATACTGAAGGTGGAATTTGCACCTTGACCATTTCCGCTCCGAAATCGTTGAATGCCCTCAACTCCACCATTCTGAAAGAACTGGGCGATTTTATCGACCATATTAATAAAGATATCAGAGTGCTGATTATCACTGGAGATGGCGAGAAATCGTTTGTGGCGGGTGCCGATATCTCCGAAATGGCCAATCTCAACGCTGCCGAAGGCGAGACTTTCGGTCGCTTGGGAGCCCAGGTATTCCGCAAAATCGAGACTTTGGATATTCCCGTTATTGCTGCCGTCAACGGCTTTGCCCTGGGTGGCGGTTGCGAGCTGGCTATGGCTTGCGACATCCGCATCTGCTCCGACAATGCCAAATTCGGCCAGCCGGAAGTGGGACTGGGCATCATTCCTGGCTTCTCTGGCACTTACCGCCTCGCCAAACTGGTGGGCATGGGCTATGCCAAAGAGATGATTTACACGGGCAAGGCTATCCGTGCTGATGAGGCCCTTCGTATCGGACTGGTCAATGCGGTTTATCCGAAGGAAGAACTAGTGACTGCCGCAGTAACGATGGCTCAGAAGATGTGCGCTATGGCACCCATTGCGGTCAAGTATGCCAAACAGTGCATCAATGCCGAGTATGACTTGGATGCTGACGCCGCTATCGCCTTCGAGAACAAGATGTTCGGCCAGTGCTTCGCCACCAAGGACCAGAAAGAAGGCATGAACGCTTTCCTGAACAAACGCCAAGCGGAATTCAAGAATGAGTAAACTAAGAATTAAAAACTAAGAACTAAGAATCAAAACACACAATTCAACATTCTTAACTCTTAATTCTTAGTTCTTAATTAAATAGGCACAGTAAAACAACCTTAAAATAAAAATATTATGAAGATTTACGTTATTGGAACCGGAACCATGGCAAAGGGCATCGTGAAAGCTTTTGCCGCTAAAATGCCGGTCGTGATGAAAAGCAGAACCCAGGCTTCTTTGGATAAAGCAATGGGCTCTATCTCAAAATCTTATGCCAAGTTAGTGGAAAAAGGCAAAATCGCTCAGGACGCTATGGATGCTATCATGGCCAACATCAGCACCACTACCGACTATGCCACTTTCGCTGATGCCGACTTGGTGATTGAAGCCGCTGTTGAGGAAATGCAGCTCAAGAAAGACGTGTTCATGGAACTCGACAAGATCTGCAAACCCGAAGCTATCTTCGCTACCAACTCTTCTTCTCTGTCTATCACAGAGATTGCCGCATGCACCAGCCGTCCCGCACAGTTCATCGGTATGCACTTCTTCAACCCGGCCGACCGAATGGCATTGGTGGAAGTGATCAAAGGTCAGGTGACTTCAGAGGACGTTTGCAAGCAGATTGTTGACTTGGCTACCTCTATCGGCAAGACTCCAGTGTTGGTGAACGAAGCTCCCGGCTTTGTGGTCAACCGCATTTTGATCCCCATGATCAACGAGGCTGTGGGTATCTTGGCTGACGGTATCGCTTCCGCAGAGGACATCGACAAGTGCATGATGCTGGGTGCTAACCACCCGATGGGTCCCTTGGCATTGGCCGACCTTATTGGCAACGATGTTAACCTGGCTATCATGGAAGTGCTGTACAACGAATTCGGCGATCCTAAATACCGTCCGCATCCGCTGTTGCGCAAGATGGTCCGCGCCGGTCTGCTCGGCAGAAAAACCGGTGAAGGTTTCTACAAATACTAATAGATTTGCAACTGCGAGATGCAGTTGCCTCCAAACACCAAAAAAGGAAGGCCTCAAAACCTTCCTTTTTTTGTTAGTCTTCTCCGATTTCGGATGACTCAAGCATTCGCAGAACGACTCTCATAGCATTCCTTCGGGTTATCTCATGAATTCATACGCCCCGATGTCGGGGATGGTGACACGGGGATTGCCGTCGAGGTCGTAGTTTACCCCGATATTGCTCTTCCCGCGGTTGATAGCGTAAGATAACACTCCCAGATGATAGTCATTGGTGCTGGGACGCACAAATTCGGGATCGCGTCGCTCGCAGTCCGTGAAATGCTCGTCTTGCATGCTGGACTTGATCAGGCAGTTTTCAAAGCTGTAATTGAAAGGAACCTGTGTGCTTTTGCCTATCATAATTTCTTCGCCAGAACTTAGATTGCCATAAATAATACAGTTGACAAAAGAGGCTTGGGTTTCCATCGGAATCTTATACAGGTCGGTAGTGTTACTTAGGTATAATGCCGGATTCTGACGGGCTGGGGTAGTGCTGAAGTAATTGCCTACTGTCACGTGTTTGAAATCATATTCGCCAGCTTCCAGTTGCAGACTGCAGCTGCCGTTGTTGCCAATGACGCAGTTGGTGGCTTCGATATTGGAATAACGTGCAAGAATGCCACTGTTATATGTATTCTTGATAATGGTATTGCTGATGACATTCCGGTTGAGCGTGACGGTGATGTCGTTAAAGCCGCCCCATGGTTCAATCTGCAAGCCCACGTATGAATTAGTTATTATAGCATAATCAATGGTGTTCTCTTGAGTGCCTTCCAGAATCCAGATGCGATCCCATTGGTTGTAATCCCCGTCATATTGTGGTTCGAGTCGGTCACCTCTGAAAATAACAGGCTGCTCACGGGTACCGTTGACATGGATGTTGCCGTAACGCCATACCAGCAGTCCGCTGCCTTTGTGGAAATAGATACGGGTGCCGGGGTCAATATTGAGGGTGCCTAACGAGTCCACCACAGCCCATCCGCCCATCACCACGTACGGCTTGTCGTTGTGCCAGGTTATATTCTCATATTCGTGGGCCACGATGGCCAGTCCACTCGAGTTGGCCACAATAAAGTGGGCATCCTGTCCGTATGCGGTCAGTTGTACTTGTTCTTCTATTTTGCTGTTTTTGAAGATGATAGAGTCGCAAACCAAAAACGGCTGATTTTGGTTGCCCGGGTTAATGGTTACTTTCACATAGACAAAAATACTGTCTTTCGCAGGAATCAGCACATCGTGTTGCTGGTTGCCAGCCACTCCGTTGACATTGATGCTGTAGGCTGAACTGTTGCCGCCTGCCAGATAAACATCCACTTTGACATCTTGTTCTGACGGATTATATACCGAGAAATAGCGGGTTGAAGAGCCTATGGTGGTGAATACCGTATCGAAGGTGATGGAGTAGGTTGAGCACAATAAACGGGCATTGCCGTCAAGATTAGGTTTGCGACAGGCATTGCCACAGAGGACGAGGAGGAGGAGGACGGTGAGGTATAGGGGGTGGTGTTTCATTATGTTGTTGATTATAGGATTACAGGGTTTGAAGGTTAGAAGGTGAGGAGGTTAATGTTTAGTGTTTAGTGTTTAATGTTTAATGTTTAGGGGTTTGGGGCTTTGGGCATTGAGCATTGAGCATTGAGCATTGGGCTTTGGGGTTAGGGGTTAGGGGTTAATGTTTAGAGTTTAAGGGATTCGGTTGTAGGGACGCACCGCGTGCGTCCGTTGAATTTTGAATTCTGAATTCTGAATTTTGAATTAACTCATTTGCACATTATTATTTCATCTATCCCCTAAAACCTAATTATAACGTACTTTTTCCAAAAATAGTGCATGGGCAGGGGCGGAATCACCAGCTTTGCAGCGGTCTTTTTGCTCAATGATATCCTGAAAATCCTGTACAGATAGCTTGCCTTTGCCCACCAATAACAATGTGCCGACAATGGCCCTCACCATATTCCGCAGGAAGCGATTGGCGGTAATCTCAAACACCAACTGACCATCGCGTTCCACCCATTGGGCGTGTGTTACATGGCAACGCATATTGTTGACTTGCGTATGCACCTTTGAAAAGCTGGTGAAATCCTCATTCTTCAATAATAGGCTGGCGGCTTCGTTCATCTTGTCTACATTCAGTTTCTCAAACACTCGATGGGCGTAAGGGAAATTGAAAGCGTCCTTGCGAATGTTGACATAATAGCGGTAGGTGCGGTCAAGGGCATCGAAGCGGGCATGGGCATCGTCGGCTACCGGTACAATGTTGAAGATGACAATCTCCTTGGGCAGGAAGCTGTTGAGTTTGTTGACCAACTGAATTCGTCGATTTTCATCCAACTCTTCTGTATAGTCGAAATGTGCCGTGAAGTCGCGGGCATGAACCCCTGTGTCGGTGCGCCCGCATCCGGTAATGGCAATGCGCTGGCGCTGGCCGTCCTCATCAGGCCGCATGAGCAACAGGGTCAGGGCATTCTCGATCACTTCCTGCACACTGATGTCCTTCGGTTGTATCTGCCAACCGAAAAAGGGAGTGCCGTTGAATGCCAGACGCATGAAATACCGCATGGACTATCTCAGGTTTTTCAGTTTTTCCACCACCAAAGGTCTGTCTTCCTTATAGGTAACTCCAAACCATTGGGAATCTGTAACTAATACTTTGATTATTGCTGTTCCTGTCGTGAGGAAATGATTGGCTACCGTGGGAATCTGGAATTCGGCCTTGGGATTGTCATTGTTTTTCTGCAAAAAGTCTTTGAACATATCATTCAGACAATCAAAGAAATAAGGAGTGAACCCCCAGAAATTCATAGAAACTACGGTGTCTTCCGCCAGTTCGGTAACTGTTCCGTTATCGTCCACATTGCGGATGCCTTCAGCTGTACGGCTGATTTTGGTCATCTCGGTAACGGAGGTCAGTTCGTTGCGTTCGTTGGTACGGCAAACACCACGCGACACAGAACCGTGTTCCGACAGTGTATTGGGCAGCAGGTAGCCTACCATGGCGAATTTCGGTTTGTCTCCTTCTTGAGCTTGTCGGAGGAAATCGGCCATCACTTGGAAGCTGTTTTTACCATAGAAATCATCGGCGTTGATGACGGTAAAGGGCTCATGGATAGCATCTTTCGCCACTAAAATGGCATGTGCGGTGCCGTATGGTTTCACGCGTTCGGGGTTGACTGTAAAACCTTCGGGAATGGCGTCCAGCTCCTGAAAAACATAGCTGGTGTCAATCTTGTCGGCATATTTGCTAAGGATAAATTTCTTGAAATCCTCTTCCATGCTTCTGCGGATGACGAATACCACCCGGCCGTAACCAGCGTCAATAGCGTCTTGTACGGAATAGTCCATGATGGTTTCACCATTGGGACCGAGGTGGTCCAGCTGTTTCAGTCCGCCGTATCGACTGCCCATTCCGGCAGCGAGTATCAATAGGGTAGGGGCCATAGTTGTTGAATTGTTGAGTTGTTGAATTGTTGAGTTGTTGAGTTGTTGAATTGTTGAGTTGTTGAATTGTTGAATTGTTGAATTGTTGAGTTGTTGAGTTGTTGAAGTCTTAATTCCCCTTCTTGAAGAAGGGGTGGCCGAAGGCCGGGGTAGTGATTGTAATTTAACTTGCAAAGATACAAATTATTTTAATGTGCCAATGTGCCAATTGAATTTGCTAATTCAACTAATTTGCTAATTGAAAAAAACACTACTTTTGCATTTTCTACTTACGAGTTTGCCTTTATGAGAAAATTCTACACAATCATAGCCTTCCTGCTTCTGTCGGGCTTCGCGTCTGCCCAGTATCCGCAGGTGGTCTTTTCGGGACAGGATTTGGCGGAGTATATGGACGAAACGGTGATTTTTGCCCAGACTTTATATGTGTGCGGGCATAGCGGAAGAACCTTGTATTTGTCCTACGAGCGCATGCGTTCTCCCGAAGAGGTGGCGCCAGTGGGAACGGCAGAGTTCACCGCCCAGCAGCTGAAATGCGTGTCGGGTTTTCTGACAGCCTACTGCTACCATATTTTTGCCGACACCGTGCGTTTGGGATCAACAGTGACAAACCTCCGTGCGTATGTGACCGATAGTCAGAATATTACTGTTTATGGCAATTTGAATTTCGGTAATTCTCAGGCTCCCACAAACCGCCCCGATGTGGGCAATGCCCGCTTGATACTTTGTGCTTCGAATCTGCAGTATTATTGCCCGATTTGGCAGGGAACCTACGGAGCTGGTAGCGATGAAGAATTCAGAATTCAGAACTTGAAAATTTTAAAAGCTTTGGCGAATATCAATGCCGATTTGTATGCTCTGGAAGAGGTGCAGGAGGGTACGGCAGGCTTGGACTCATTAGTGAGCGGACTGAATGCCCGTACAGCTCCGGGACGTTATGCCTACATCGCCGATGGAAACACAAGCACCAGCACGTATACCAAAGTGGCCATGATTTACCGTACGGACAAGCTGGCACCGTATTTGTCACTGGGTTATCCATACACTTCTTCTTCTTCGATATACCGCAGGCGTGAGTATGTTCAGGCTTTTACGGAACTGTCATCTAATGAGCGTTTTATCTTGAGTCTGAATCATTTCAAAGCCAAAGACGGAACGGGAAGCGCTTCAACCAATGCGGCAAGAATGGCCAATGTGCAACAGCTGGTGAGTTTTCTGACTGCCCGCCTGAACAGTAATTATTACAATGATTCCGATGTGCTGATTGTGGGGGATCTGAATTGCAATACGAATGAAGAACCTCTTCTGTACTTGGAAAATAATCAGTATCAAAATCAGTTGAAAATTTATAATCCAGAAGCTTATTCTTATGTATATGATAATCAGGTGTCGTATCTGGACCATGTTTTTGCTTCTTCGTCCATGGCGGGGCAAGTGACTGGTGCCGCTCCTTATCATTTGAATGCCGATGCTTCTTATCGCCAAGGCTATTATTACGGTGACACTACCATGTACCGTTATTCTGACCATGACCCGATTGTGGTAGGACTGAATTTGGGTTCAAGTCAAATTTCAAATAGAGATAGTGAAAATGTTGATAATGAAGTATTTGTGTATGTTGTAGGAAAGAATATACTGATACGCTCAGAGAAAGCTATAGATGTTACGGTATATGACCTGTTGGGTAGAATCATTGCATATCGCAGTCAGCTGCAACAGGGCTATATACCCATGACGACTGCTGGTCTTTACCTCGTCCGCACCGGAAATCATATCAAAAAAATTGTTGTTGAATGATTTCAATAAATATAGTACCTTTGCCAATAAAATGTAATTGAATTTTGAATTTTGAATTCTAACCTCTAATTCCTATTATCTGAAGCCTATTATGCAAGAAATCCTCTCCTTCCTCGACCAGCTGATGCGCAATAACAACCGCGAGTGGTTCAATGCGCACAAAGATGAATATAAATATGTACAAGGAAAGTTTAATGAATTTTCCCTGAGACTGATGGAGGCGGTGGCGGCCTTTGATCACGATGTGTACGGCTTGGAGCTCAAAGACTGCACTTATCGAATCTATCGGGATATTCGTTTTTCGTCGGATAAAAGGCCGTATAAGAATCATTTTGGCTGTTTTATCTGCAAGGGAGGCAAAAAATCGGGCAATGGAGGTTATTATTTCCATATTGAGCCTGCCGAAGCGGATTATATCGGTGGAAACTTGTTGGCAGCCGGCATGTATGCACCCACCAAAGAACTACTGGAACATATTCGCCATGAGATTGTTTATGATGGTGAATTGTTCGATAAGGCGGTGAAGAAGGCCAAGAATTGGAGCTTTTCTGAAAGCAGTTTCCTGAAACGTGTGCCTAACGGCCTGCCCAAGGATTCTCCTTATGCTGATTATCTGCGCCTGAAGGACTATACCCTCATGCAGGATCTTCCTGACAATATTTTATTCGGAGAAGAGGACAAGTTGTTAGCATTCGTCGTGAAGCAGTTCAAACTGGTAAAAGACTACAATCACTGGCTGAATGAAGCGGCAGAGATTTAGAGCGTAGAACTGAAAGGGCTCTAATAGTGCACGATCAACTCTAATATCAGGCGGTCCTCTTTGCTTTCAACATCCTTGTGGAAGAAGTTTTTCTCGTAGTTGAGGCGGATGCCGGCGCGGCAGGGCTTCTCTATGAACATCATGGTAAAACCTGCGGTGATACGCTGGCGGGTGGGCTCCAAAACGTATTCCCCTGCCTCATTCAGCTTGCCGTTGCAGTTAGCGGAGATGGCGTCGTAACGCAGGCCAAGAGCCACATTGTCCAACCATATCTTGTTGATTTTGAAGGCGTAATAGGCAAAGCATTGCAGGGCATGTGTGGGGGCGAATTCCCCTTTGTCAAACCATTTGAATATATATTCTGCATCAAGATGCAAGCCTTTGAAATCATAGGCGATGCCGGCATCGAAATTATGCATTCTGAGGGCTTCCGGTTTCACAGCAGCATAGTTCAGCGATAATTCAAAGCCTTTGAAGAAATTGAATGTGCCTCGAGCTACATAATTCAGCGATTTCTGGAATTGCATTTGTTTGCTGAATCCGCTGCTGTTGAAGATTCCCGCTTTGAGTTCAAAAGGCACTACTTTGTCCCATTTGTATGAAATTACCCCTCCCACATCGCTCCATGCGGTAATTTTCTGTGTCAGAAATGATTTGTCAGAAAAATAATACTTATAGGGTGACAGCAGATTCTCGTTGCTGAAGGGCATTTTATCGTAGCCGATGAGAAACGACAAACCCTTTACAGGCGTGAATTTGGCGAAAATGGACACGGGAGAGAATTTGCCGCCGTAAGTCAGGTCTACTAAAGCCATGTAGGAGAACATGGGATGGGGAGAGCCAGACATGCCGATACGGGTGTGGCGTAACTCGAAGTGATGGGTGAGCAGTTCGGTGTTAAACTCATAGCGCCCCAAGACCGTAGCAGTGAAGTTCGGAATGAGGTCCCTTTTGTTGAATTTTGGACGGACAATACTGTCTTGCGCTTTTGTCTTTGCTACGGCGACGCTGTCGTTTTGTTGGGCATTAAGTGCTGATATACAGCAGATAATACAGAGCAATAGGAGCAGTCTTTTCATAGGTTGTGAAAGATTCTATCATATTGAGTATAGCAGTATGAACCAACTAATCTTTATGCTGGTACAGGGCAATTCCGAAATCGGCGATGCCGACTATGCTTTCTTCCCGCATGGCCTGCTGCACTGTGAACGTGTAGGTGCCGCAACGTGCGAAACGTACCTTGGGCTTGAACAAAAACTGGTTCTCTTTCAAATAACCATGTCCCCGACCGGTCCAATGACCGAATTTGTCGCATAACACAAATCCCAAAGTGTCTTGAGCCTTGAATCCATTGGGAAATTCGGTGGTGAAGAACACATAGAAGTTCTGCATGGCGTAATCGGTATTGTTGCGCACATAGAGGTAAAAGTCGTAGTATTGTAACGAATCCGTGATGTCCACCTCGAAGGTGAGCAGCGAATCAAGATGCCAACCGTTTTGGTCTACCGAGGTGATTTCCTCGTAGAAACGCTTCGGCCCACAGGAGCATAGCAAGATTGTGGTCAACAGGAAAAAAAATAGCTTTTTCATTATCTGTCCTCAATTCGTTTTAGTTCGTCCATGCTGTAGCTGACACCTTCCTCTACCTTGGCCTGGTTCACCACAGCGAATTCTTCCAGCGTCTCAGGATACTTGCCTTCCGTATTCATCTTGATAATTTCGTTGACTTTCTCTAATGGAATGGCGAAAATTTTGCTGTTGTCGTCGGCATACGAGTACCATACGATTTTCTTAAAGATGTCAATCTTATTGTAGAAACATTTGCCCTTTTTGGTTTTCAAATGCACGTTGGGAGCCGGGAAACCTTTGGACTCCTCAATGTAGGTGGACTGCTCGAAGTTGAGGCAGCATTTCAATTTGCCGCACATGCCGGCCAGTTTCTGGGGGTTCAGCGACAGCTGTTGGGTGCGGGCGGTGTTGGTCGATACCGATTGGAAGTTGGTGAGCCAGGCGGAGCAGCAGAGTTCGCGGCCACAGGTGCCAATGCCACCCAAACGGGCCGCTTCCTGTCGCACGCCAATCTGTCGCATCTCGATGCGGATGCGGAATTGCTCGGCCAGAATCTTGATCAGCTCGCGGAAATCTACACGCTCCTCGGCGGAGTAATAGAAAATGGCCTTGGTGCCATCGCCTTGGTATTCCACGTCATTGACTTTCATCTTCAGATTCAGGTCCCATGCAATGTAACGTGACGATAGCATAGTGGTGTGCTCTAAATCCACCGTGGAAATCCATTTGTCAATGTCACTGACACGAGCCAGACGGTACAGTTTCTTGGTGATGTCTTCGGCTTTTAATCGTTTGTGTTCCAGCTGTCGCTTGACCGACAGTCCCAGCATGGAAATGATGCCGATATCGTGTCCCGGAGAGGCTTCCACCGCGACAATGTCGCCCACATGAAAAACTCCTTCTTCTGGCAAAATGTAAAAGTCTTTGTGACTGTTCTTGAAACGCACCTCCGCTATGTTGAAATCCAAATAGTCCAGCGAGATGTCCATCTCTTTAATCCAGTCGTAAGTGGCTAATTTACAGCAGTTGTATTTGTATTCACGGCAATGTGCGGTCTCTACATCCGGTTTCTCGGTAAGTCCACGGGTAAGGAAGATATTGGCTGATATGGCGTCCGCTTCAGGATTGCTGCCCGTGCGGATGTCCATGTCCAAATACTGGTCCAGATTCTCCACCTGCGAATGGTCTTTGTCGGAGAACTGCTCCTTGATTTTGGATTCTATTTTGCTGTGTGTGATTTCTTTAATCTCCTCTTCTTTTTCGCTTGTAACGGTATCTTCAGCGACAGTCTCATTGTTTTTTAACTCGGGGGATTCTGGCAGATTTTCGGATTCTGTTACTGTGACAGAAGCTTCTTCCATAACAACAGTTTCTTCTGTTATTTTGATTTCAGGAATGTTCCCGGTTTCAGCTTTGCTGTCAGTCTGCTTGTTGAAACCATTTTTGTCCCTTTGAGAACCTGATTCATTGGGTTTTCTGAAGGGTCTGCGATTCTTTTTATAGTTTGATTTGGAATTATTGGGACGTTCTGTTTTATTTTCTTCAGACATATAATAGTAATTATCAGTTTGATACAAATTTATATATACAAACTGCAAAGATACAAATTTTTTAAATGTAAATGGGCTCTATGGACAATGAAGCCTTATTCTTTTTCCGACAATTCTAACCACCGCATGGACTTGTCATCTAAAGAGTTCTCCACTTCCTGGTAGCGGCGGCTCCAGTCCGTAAGCTCTTGCGAGCTGCCGGCACCGCTGTTCATCTTCTCGATGAGCTCGGCTTTTTCTTTTTCCAATTGTTCGATTTCTACCTCCAAAGTTTCGAATTCTTTGCGTTCTTTGAAGGTCATTTTGTTCGGATTGGTGGCACGGACGGGTTTGCCCTTGCTTTCCTCCGTCACCGCAGGCGCATTGATTTTGGCGATGCGCTTCTGCAATTTCAGTTCTTTGTCCTTTTCCAGACGATATTCCGTGTAGTTGCCGTAATAGTCCTTGATCTTGCCATGGCCTTCAAAGACAAAAATATGGTCCACTAACTTGTTCATGAACCAGCGGTCGTGCGATACCATCAGGATACAGCCGGTGTAATTTTCCAAAAAGTCTTCCAACAGATTCAGTGTGTCGATGTCGAAATCGTTGGTGGGCTCGTCCAGAATCAGGAAGTTGGGGTTCTTCAGCAGGGTGATGAGCAGGTGCAATTTGCGTTTCTCACCACCACTAAGGTCTTCATAATAAGTGTATTGCTGCTCGTATTTGAAGCCAAAGTGATTCAGAAACTGCGAAGCACCCATGTAGTTGCCGTTGTCCATGCGGATCACCTCCGCCTGCTCCTTCACCAAGTCAATGATGCGTTTGTTGCCGGAGTAGGGGAGTCCGTCCTGCGAGAAATAGCCGAACTGGATGGTCAAACCCGGGGTGATTTTGCCACCGTCGGCTTGCAATTCGCCCATAATCAGCTTCAGGAAAGTACTTTTGCCAGTTCCGTTGGGACCGACAATGCCGCATTTCTCTCCTTTTTTAAAGATATAGGAGAAGTCATCCAAGAGCACATTGTCGGGATAAGCGAAATCCAGATTGTTGATTTCCAATATTTTGTTTCCTAATCGCTCGGTGCGAACTTTGAAACCCTCCTGTTTCTGCTCGGGGGCTTTGCTGACTTCTTTCTTGAGTTCCTCGAAAGCGTTGATTCGGGCTCTGGCCTTGGTGGTACGGGCTTGTGGAGAAGTATGTACCCATTCCAACTCTTTGCGGAACAGCTGCCTCAGTTTCTCGTTTTCTGCGGCTGCATTGGCCAGACGCTCGGCCTTCTTCTCCACAAAGTAGTCGTATTTTCCTCTGTAATGATAGAGTTGTCCGTGATCCAGCTCGATGATGTCGTTGCACACTTGGTCGAGGAAATAACGGTCGTGGGTAACCATGAGCAGCGTCACATTGGCGGCTTTCAGGTAATTCTCCAGCCATTCAATCATTTCCACATCCAGGTGGTTGGTCGGCTCATCCAGAATCAGAAGGTCTGTGTCGGCAATCAGGGTTTTGGCCAAAGCCGCTTTTTTGCGTTGGCCTCCCGATAATTCATTGATATTCTTGAAGATATCATGAATGCCAAAGCGGGAAAGTATTTCTTTGGCCTTGGCCTCAAAGTCCCAAGCCTGCAGTCGGTCCATTTCCAAGATGGCTTTCTGCAGGCGTTGGTGTGTTTCGGGGTTGTCTTGACCGTTTTCCGCCATCAGCATACAGGATTCGTATTCTTTAATTGCCTGTATGGTAGGTGTTTGCGCATCAAAAATGGCATCCAATACGGAAAAATTGTCAGCAAAACGGTCCATTTGCGGCAAGTAGGAGACGGTAATGTCGTTGCGTATCACCACCTGCCCGCTGTCGGGCGTGTCGTAACCAGCAATGATATTGAGCAGGGTGCTTTTGCCGGTGCCGTTGCGCGCAATCAATGCGGTCTTCTGGCCTTTTTCAAGACCGAAGGTGATCTCGGAGAACAACTCTTTCTCTCCGACGCTTTTTGACAGTTTTTCGACGGTCAAATAGTTCATCAGAAGATGAAATTCAGATGATATAAAATGTTATGACAGAATTATTTAACAGCGATGGTCTCAATCTCTACCAAAGCTCCCAGTGGCAGGTCTTTCACAGCGAATGCGGCTCTTGCCGGTGGGTTCACGGTATAATATTTGGCATATACCTCGTTCATGGGTTTGAAATAGGCGATGTCGCTCAACAAGCAGGTGGATTTGATGACATTGTCGAAGGTGTAACCAGCCTCTTTCAGGATGGCTTCGATGTTCTTCATCACCTGTTCGGTCTGAGCTTCAATGCCTTCGGGCATTTTGCCGGTAGCAGGGTCAACGGGAATCTGACCAGAGATGAATAACATGCCGTTAGCTTCAATAGCCTGGCTGTATGGGCCCACAGCCTTGGGTGCCTTGTCAGTGTGGATTACTTTTTTCATAGTTGTTTATTTTTAATGTGATATATTTTTTTATGTTTAGAGTTTAGAGTTTAGAGTTTAGTAGTTAATAATTGATAATTAAACTTCTAAACATTAAACACTAAACATTAACTATTTGAAATTTGAATTTTGAATTCTTAACTCTTAATTCTTAACTTTATCCGATGCTTCCCTCTAAGCTGATACTCAGCAGTTTCTGCGCCTCAACAGCAAACTCCATGGGCAGTTTTTTGAGCACTTCCTTGGCATAACCATTGACAATCAGGCTGATAGCGCTTTCCTTGTCAATGCCGCGTTGCTGACAGTAAAACAGCTGGTCGTCGGAGATTTTGGAGGTAGTGGCCTCGTGCTCCATGACCGATGATTTGTTGTGGCACTCGATATAAGGCCAGGTGTGGGCGCCGCATTGGTCGCCCATCAGCAGCGAGTCGCACTGCGAGAAGTTGCGGCTGTTCTCGGCCTGCTTGTTCACCTTCACCAAACCACGGTAGCTGTTCTGGCTCTTGCCAGCGGAGATGCCTTTCGAGACAATCAGACTGCGGGTGTTCTTGCCAATATGGATCATTTTTGTACCGGTGTCAGCCTGCTGGAAATTGTTGGTGACGGCCACGGAGTAGAATTCACCAACGGAATTGTCGCCACGCAGTACGCAGCCCGGATATTTCCAGGTGATGGCGGAACCGGTTTCGACCTGTGTCCAAGAAATCTTGGCATTTTCTTCACATAAACCTCTTTTGGTCACCAGGTTATAAATACCGCCGTTGCCGTTTTTGTCACCGGGGTACCAGTTTTGGACGGTAGAATATTTGATCTCCGCGTCTTTCAGGGCGATCAGTTCCACTACAGCGGCATGCAGCTGATTCTCATCACGTTGAGGAGCGGTGCAGCCTTCCATGTAGCTCACGTAGGCGCCTTCGTCGGCAATGAGCAAGGTGCGCTCAAACTGGCCGGTATTGGCCGCATTAATACGGAAATAGGTGGACAGCTCGATAGGGCAGCGCACACCCTTGGGAATGTAGCAGAAGGAGCCTTCGCTGAAGACCGCCGAGTTGAGTGCCGCATAGAAGTTGTCGGTGGCGGGAACCACAGAGCCCAAATATTTCTTGACTAAATCGGGATATTTCTGGATGGCTTCGCCGAAAGAACAGAACAGAATGCCTTCTTTCTCAAGGGTTTCCGAGAAAGTGGTCTTGACAGACACAGAGTCAATGACGGCGTCAACGGCCACACCTGACAGTTGCTTTTGCTCTTCCAAAGAGATGCCCAGTTTGTTGAAGGTCTTCACCAGTTCGGGATCGACTTCATCCATGCTGGACAGTTCTTTTTTCTTTTTAGGAATAGCCAAATAAATAATATCCTGATAGTTAGGTCTTTTGAAAGAAAGATGTCCCCAATCAGGTTCTTTCAGGGTTTGCCAATGGCGGAATGCCTTGAGGCGGAACTCCAGCAGCCAGTCGGGTTCGTTTTTTCTTTTGGAAATGAGGCGTACAATGTCTTCGTTCAAGCCTTTGGGAAATTCTTCCACATCGATATCGGAGACAAAGCCGTATTCGTAATCTTTATTGGTTATTTCTTCAATTTGCTTTTGATTAGAAGCCATAGCAATAATTAGTTTTGATTCAGAAATCTTTCAGCCTCCACAGCGGCGATACAGCCGGAAGCGGCGGCGGTGATCGCCTGGCGGTAGTGGGGGTCCTGCACATCGCCGGCGGCGAAAACGCCCGGCACGTTGGTGCGGCCTCCTTTGTCGGTAACAATATAGCCCTGCGCATCCAGCTCGATTTGTCCTTTGAACAGCTCGGTCACAGGTGTCACGCCGATGGCGACAAAGATGCCGTCCAAAGGCAACACACGCTCGCTTTTGTCCTTGGTGTCAGCGAGTTTCAGTCCGGTAACGCTTTTCACGAAGCCTTTCTTCTCGCCCAGCACCTCCACGGGAATGCTATTCCATTGGATATCAATATTTTCTTTTTTGAAAACCTTATCCTGCATGGCCTGCGAGGCGCGGAAAGCGTCACGGCGGTGCACCAGATATACCTTGGCGCAGAGATTGGACAGGTACATGGCCTCCTCAAGGGCGGTGTCGCCGCCGCCGATAACGGCCACGGT
>CAJOFJ010000016.1 GCA_905233625.1 uncultured Bacteroidales bacterium
GTTATAATTAATTCATGTGATACAAAAATACATATTTTTCAACAACTCCATTCCTTGAATTTTTGACACTGCAAAACTAAAGGCGGGGTTAATAGGATTACGTGCTTTCAGCACGGCTAATCGCTTATTGTATGCCACTTATAAAAAACTTTTAGCACCAACCTAAAAAAAATAGCAACACTAGTAATGAAAAAAAAAGTAGCACTAACAACAAAAAACTTTTCTTTCAAATGCTTGATAATCTCAAAAACTTTACGTACCTTTGCAACCCCTAAAAGTATCGACATAAATTGAAATAATATAAATAAAAGCATCATGAAAGAAAACTTGTTAATGAGCATGAATCCTCTGGTAAACTACCTGAAGAAGGATCCGAAAGAATTTACAAAAGCTGACATTATCAAATTCATCGAGGAGAAGGAAATCCCGATGATCAACTTCCATTATGTGGCAGGTGACGGTCGTCTGAAAACCCTGAATTTCGTGCTGAATAACCGCGAATATCTGGAACAGATTCTGTCCGCCGGCGAGCGAGTTGACGGCTCCAACATTTTCCCGTCATTCATCCATGCCGGTTCCAGCGACTTGTATGTGGTGCCCCGTTTCAGCACTGCTTTCCTGGATCCATTCGCCGAGATTCCGACCATTTCCATGCTGTGCTCTTATTTCAACAAGGACGGCCAGCCGATGGAAAATTCTCCCGAATATGTGTTGCGCAAAGCTTCTGAGGCCTTCACCAAGGTGACCGGCATGAAGTTCCAGGCCATGGGCGAGCTGGAATACTACGTGATTGGCGACAAGGACGATCTGTACCTGACTCCTGACCAGCGTGGCTATCACGAATCCACTCCGTTCACCAAATTCGAGGAATTCCGCAAAGAATGCATGCTGAATATCTCCAAGTTGGGTGGTCAGATTAAGTACGGTCACTCCGAAGTGGGTAACTTCACCATGGATGACAGAATTTACGAGCAGAATGAGATTGAATTTCTGGTGACCGACGTTCAGGATGCCGCCGACCAGCTGATACTGGCCAAGTGGATCATCAGAAACTTAGCTTATCAGTATGGTTTGGATGTCACTTTCGCTCCGAAAATCACTGCTGGCAAAGCCGGTAGTGGTCTGCACATCCACACACGCATTGTCAAAGACGGTAAGAACCAGTATGTTACCAAAGGCAAGCTGAATACCATCGCTCATTCCGCTATCGCCGGTTTCATGACCTGCGCTTCCTCACTGACTGCTTTCGGCAATACCAATCCTACTTCTTACTTCCGTTTGGTGCCCCATCAGGAAGCTCCCACTTCCATTTGCTGGGGTGACCGTAACCGCTCGGTGTTGGTGAGAGTGCCGCTGGGCTGGACCCACAAAAACGACATGGTGGCCATGGTGAACCCGATGGAGAAACCTGCCCGTATGGATTTGTCACAAAAACAAACAGTCGAGTTCCGTTGTCCAGACGGTTCTGCTGACATTTACCTGCTCTTGGCCGGTTTGTGTGTGGCTGCCCGTCACGGTTTCGAAATGGAAGGTGCCCTCGATTTCGCCAAGAAGACCTATGTGGATGTCAATATTCACAAGGCCGAAAACAAGGCTAAATTGGAAAGCCTGGCTCAGCTGCCCGCTTCTTGCTGGGAGTCTGCCGATGAGCTCAGCGCCCACCGCGATATTTTCGAGCAGCACGGCGTTTTCAATGCCGAGATGATTGACGACATCATTAAGATGCTGAAATCTTATAAGGACAAGAACATCCGCGAGGAAATCGCCAAACACCCTGAAAAGATGCTCGAACTTGTACATAACTATTTCCATTGCGGATAAAATATACGTTAAGACGTAAAGACGTGGAGGCGTTAAGACGAGATTTCATCACACCGTCTTCACGAGCGAGCGTAGCGAGTGTCTCCACGTCTCACCGCCTTGACGAAAATAATTGGCACATTAGCACATTGTCTCATTAGCACATTATCAATGGAATTCGCATTGTATATTATCGGTACGCTGTTGGTGGCGGTGATTGTTTTTCTGACCGCTTTCTTCTCCATGAGGATGTTTATCAGAAATGAAGAACGCAAACGCCTGCTGGAACTGAAGGAGCACAACAGGTCTGTTATCGCTCCCATTCGTCTGCAGGCCTACGAGCGCATGGCCATGTTTTTGGAGCGGATAGAACCTAATCAGTTGATATTGAGATTGAACGATGGAAATACCCCCAATGGGGACTTGCGCCAGCTGCTCATTGCCTCCATCCGGGCCGAGTTTGAACATAATTTGTCACAGCAGATTTATCTTTCGAATGATGTGTGGAACAAAATCTGCAATGCCAAGGAAGAAACTATCCGTATCATCAATATCAGCTCTGGCAAAATCACTCCAGATGCTCCTGGCATTGAGCTGGTTTCGGCTATCCTGGAGCAAACAGCCGGCCAATCGCCCATCGCCGAGGCGATGGAGGCTTTGAAAGAAGAAATCAGGCTGATATTTTAATGTGCTGATGAATTAAGAACTAAAAACTAAAATAACCAATAAGTGGTGCGAACTTCATACATTTAATATTCTTAACTCTTAATTCTTAGTTCTTAATTACTATACTTTTCTAACGAAAAGAAACACCCTTTAACCCAAATAAGCTGAATCTAATGACCAAAAAATTTATAGCGTTTATCATCTTAATAGCCAGTGTGCTGTTTGGAATGGCACAAACCACTGTGAAAGGTTTCGTTTATGATGCCACCAGCGGAGAACCTGTGGGCTATTGTCCTGTGGTGTTGCAGGGCACTACATACGGAGCCATGACGGAATCTAATGGTAACTTTCTCATTGACAAGGTGCCCCAGGGTCGTTATGTGCTGTCTATCAATTTTTTTGGCTATGATTCTTTCATTGACACCATTGAGGTGGGTAATAAAATGGTGATCAAACGTTATCAGATAATTCCCTCGAAAGTGTCCTTGGATGAAATTCAGGTGACAGCGGAAACAGACCGTAAAGTACAGGAAACCCGTACGGCCGTTATTAGCATTACTCCTAAGGAAATGACCAAGATGCCAGCCATTGGTGGCCAGCCTGACTTTGCCCAGTATCTTCAAGTATTGCCGGGTATCATCTCCACCGGTGACCAGGGAGGTCAGCTGTATGTGCGTGGCGGTACGCCCATCCAGAATATGCTGTTGCTGGATGGTATGATTGTCTTCAATCCATTCCATTCCATCGGTTTGTTTTCGGTGTTTGACATGGACATTATGAGCAATGCCGACATTTATACCGGTGGTTTCGGGGCAGAGTTTGGCGGGCGCATTTCTTCTGTCATGAATATCAAAACAAAAGACGGTAACAAGAAACGCTTGTCAGGAAAAATCGATGTGAGCAATATCGGGGCCCAGGTGTTATTGGAAGGTCCTCTTGTCAAGATGAAAGAGGGCAGAAAGACCGCCATGAGCTTCATATTGTCGGGAAAAGGCTCTTTCTTGGAGCAATCTGCCAAAGTATTCTACCCGTATGTGAAAAATGAAAATGGCTTGCCATATAATTTCTTGGATATTTATGGAAAGGTGACTTTGGCAGGTCAAGGCGGTTCGAAATTTAATATTTTTGGATTCAACTTTATGGATAGGGTCAATTACAACAGCTCTATCCAATATAATTGGAACAACTGGGGTATTGGCGCCAATTTCCTGTTGGTGCCCGGCCAGGCCAACACCACTATTGAAGGTACTTTTGCCTATTCTGACTATGTATCCAAAATCAATGACCCCGCTTATCAGTCCGATGGTTCATACAGTAAGTATACCCATACAGGAGGTTTTAATTTCAATCTTGTTTTTAATTATTACGTAGGTCGAAGTGTTTTCAATATCGGAGTAAATGCCGTGGGTTTCAATACGGAATATAAATACTGGACTAAATATGGAGACAAAGAGTATCCGAAAGATTATACTACTGACATTTCGGTTTTTGTCAAATACAAATATAATTACAAGAATAAGTTGCTGATCGAACCGAGCTTCCGTCTGATGTACTATACTTCATTGAGCAAGGTGTCTCCAGAGCCGCGTTTGGCCTTGAAATATAATATTACGAAAACAATCCGTTTGAAGATGTCTGGCGGTTTGTATTCTCAAAATTATGTGGCTGTCACCTCCGACCGTGATGTGGTGAATTTGTTCTATGGTTATGTTTCCAGTCCTTCGCAGTTGAGCATAACCCCTACGTTGCCGAATGGGAAAAAGCCGAAAAACCGACTTCAGACTGCTCAACATGCGGTGTTGGGACTTGAATTGGATATGCTGAAATATACCAGTATTAATATTGAGGGATATTACAAGCATTTCTCCCAGTTGATTTCCGTCAACCGATACATGGTTGATGAGCAGGCGGATGAAATATTCATGTGGGAGCAGGGACATGCCTACGGTGGAGATATTTCCATCAAGTTTGAATATAAGGGACTGTATCTCTGGGGTGTTTATTCTTTAGGTTGGGTGAAGCGTACCGACACAAAGGTAACATACGCACCTAATTTTGATCGTCGTCATAATATTAACATATTGGCTTCATACGCCTTTGGCAAACGCCGTTCCTGGCAGATTGACGTGCGCTGGAACTTCGGTTCAGGTTTCCCCTTTACGCAGACCCAGGCCTATTATCCCAGCTTTGTCCCCACGGGCGGTATTGGCGACGACATCATCCATGCCAACGAGGATTTGGATTTCGTGCTGGACGATTTGAATCAGGGCCGTTTGCCTTCTTATCATCGATTGGATATCAGTTTTAAGAAGAAATTCTTCATCGGCGAACGGCATACCATTGAATTGAATGCTTCTCTCACCAATGTATATAACTACAGCAATGTGTTCTATGTGAACCGTATCACCAACGAGGTGGTATATCAGCTGCCCTTCCTGTATTACTTCGGCATGAACTGGAGGTTCTAAATAGGGATTAGATAATAGGAATTTCCTCCAACAAACCCGTCTCCGAGTCTATGATAAAGCCTCGGACCACAACATCTTTGGGAACGAGAGGATGGGTTGTAATGGTTTCGACGGTTTTGCGGACGGATTCAGCGGTATCTTTGAAGCCTTCCAACCAATGGTTCAGGTCGATGCCGCATTTGCGTATGGTGTCCAACGTTTCGTCTGTCACGCCGCGGGCAATCATCTCATGATGGAAGTGGTCGTAACTCATGTGGCAGGCACCACAGTGGCTATGTGCCACCACCATGATTTCTTTCACTCCCAACTCATAGATGGCGACAATGAGGCTGCGCATCGCCGAGTCGAAAGCCGAAATCACCAAGCCACCAGCGTTTTTGATAATCTTCGCATCACCATTCTTCAACCCAAGCGCTGCGGGCAGAAGTTCCGTCAGTCGGGTGTCCATGCACGATAACACGGCCAATTTCTTGTCGGGGTATTTGTCGGTAAGATATTGTTCGTAGCCTTTCTGTTCTACGAATGTTTTGTTGAAAGCGATAATTTGGTCTATCATAATGAATATTGTTATCAAAATCCATCTGCAAAAGTACACAAATTTCCGATTTCAGAAAAGAAAAAGAGGATGTCATCGACATCCTCTTTTTTCGTACCCAGGGCCGGGATCGAACCGGCACGAGTGTTACCTCATCGGTTTTTGAGACCGACGCGTCTACCAATTCCGCCACCTAGGCATTGATTGATTGAGCTGGTCAAAAATCAGGCTGCAAAAATACAACTTTTTTTGATATCTCAATCAATAAATTTGAATTATTTTTCAACCCATGATTTGATGGTGTCCAAAGGCACTGCCGGCACGTCCATTTTCAGCTTCTTTCGCATGCCTCCCAAGTCATTGAGCAGCTTGTTGGGGTTGGCGGCTTTCAGCTGGTCGATGGTGTTGATGTTCAGTTTTCGCAGCACCGGTACCCATACTTCGGGCACTCCTCTTTCCACAAAATCCTTGTCGCTGGAAGTTTCGGGCTTCTTTTCGGGACGCATCTGCGGGAAGAACAGCACATCCTGGATGGAGGGCGAGTTGGTCATGATCATGGCCAGACGGTCGATACCGATACCCAGACCTGCTGTGGGAGGCATACCGATTTCCAGTGATTTCAGGAAGTCCTCGTCCAATACCATTGATTCGGTATCGCCACGCTTTCCTAACTCCAACTGGTCCTCGAAACGCTTGCGCTGGTCGATAGGGTCGTTGAGCTCGGAGTAGGCGTTGCATATTTCCTTGCCGTTGCACATGGCCTCGAAACGCTCGGTCAAACCGGGTTTGCTGCGGTGTTTCTTGGTCAGCGGCGACATTTCAATCGGGTAATCGTAGATGAAGGTCGGCTGGATGAGCTTGTGCTCGCAGGTTTCGCCGAAGATTTCGTCAATCAGCTTTCCCTTGCCCATGGTGGAATCCACTTTCACACCTTGTGAAGTGGCAAATTCTGCCAGCTGGGCTTCGTCCATATTGGAAATGTCGGTGCCAGTGAAGTGCTCGATAGCTTCGAACATGGTATAGCGTTTCCAGGGGCGCTTGAAGTCGATGATATTTTCTCCCACCTGCACCTTGGTGTCACCATGCAGTGCCAGAGCGATGCGCTCCACCATCTCTTCCACACAATTCATCATCCATTCATAATCTTTGTAAGGAACATAGAGCTCCATCTGGGTGAATTCGGGATTATGGAAGCGGTCCATACCCTCGTTGCGGAAGTCCTTGGAGAACTCATACACGCCATTGAAACCGCCCACAATCAGTTTTTTCAGATACAGCTCATCAGCGATACGCAGATAGAGGGTCATATCGAGGGTATTGTGATGGGTTTTGAACGGGCGGGCGGCGGCACCACCATAAAGGGGCTGCAGGATGGGGGTCTCCACTTCCAGGTAGCCCTTCTCGTTCAGGAAGTTACGCATGGTGTTCACCAGCAGGGTACGCTTGATGAAGGTGTCTTTTACTTGCGGGTTGACAATGAGGTCTATATAGCGTTGGCGGTAACGTTGCTCCGGATCCTGGAAAGCATCGTACACTTTGCCGTCTTTTTCTTTCACGATGGGCAGCGGGCACACCGACTTGCACAAGATGGTGAATTCTTTCACATGGATGCTGATTTCGCCCATCTGGGTGGTGAACACAAAGCCTTTCACACCGATAATATCGCCGATATCCAGTTTTTTGAAGACGCTGTTGTACATGGTTTTGTCCTCACCGGGGCACAGTTCGTCGCGTTTGGCGTAGATCTGGATGCGGCCCACGGAATCCTGGATTTCGAAGAAAGAAACAGCTCCCATGATGCGCTGGGTCATGATACGGCCGGCGATGCTGACATTCTGGAACTTGCTGTTGTCCTTCGGAAATTCTGTCAAAATCTCTGTGGTAGTGGCATTTACCTCATATTCCGCGGCGGGGTAGGGGTTGATGCCGAGATTCAACAAATCCTCTAATTTCTTGCGTCTGATGATTTCCTGTTCTGATAATTCCATGATTTTTCTTCGTTGATGATACAAACTGCAAAAATACAAAATAATTAGCAAACAAGCAAATTGGCAAATCTGCCGATATGTTGATGCGTAAATTGTTATTTTTCGGAAATTACATTCAAAATAAATTATTTCGATATTCATTAAAATTGTAATTTTGCATTTTCAAAAATGAAAAAATGAGAAAAAGACTGCTCATCCCCTTGCTGTTTCTGATCAGCTGTATCGCTATCTTGTTGGTAGTGACTATTTTTCAGCTGTATAAGGAAGCGGAAAAAGTGCAGCGCAGCATCTTTGTGAACGAAGTGCTCATCGCTGGTGAAGCTGTAGTGGATAAAATTGATGCCACTTTGAAAAACGACACGATAGCCTTGTCTTCCATTCACCAACTGAGTCCCGACTCGATACCTGTTTCCACTGTTTATAAGAAATTCACCAACAAATTCCTTCTTGACACCGCTACCCAGCGACCTGTCGGTATTATTAAAACCACCTTTGATTTCAACAAGGACAATACAATCTATGCGATTGTGGATACCCTTTATTTTGACACGAATTACCTGGTATCCATCCAACAGTTTGACGATTTATGGAGCAGCGGTAATATGCAGGAAGCGGGACAATTAAAGATGAGCAAACAGGAAGCACAGCTGATGGAAATGGACAGTAACGATGTGATGTTACTGAATCGCGACTTTTTGTATCGCATCATTAAAGAAGCTTTGGCAGAAGAAAACATTATCAGTTCTTTCGATTTCGCCCTGTACAACGCCTATACTACCAAATTTGTGGTAAGTCCTATGATTGTTGGAAAAGAGAGAATTCTGAAAAGTGAGTATCTGTTCAAGTTGAAAAGCAACGACAAATTTATTGCTCCGCATTATCTCATTCTGTTTTTCCCTTCAGAAAGAAGTATTTTCTTCCAGAGAATGAGTACTATCGTCATTCTGATTATCTGCTTTATTATTCTGATAGTGTTGATTTGTGGAGCCACATTGACCGCTTTGTACCGGCAGAAACGGGCTGCGGATGTGAAAAATGACTTCATCAACAATATGACCCATGAGTTCAAGACTCCGATATCCACGATTTCGCTGGCTTGCGAAGCGATAGGGGATCAGAGCATGAATGATCCTGCCGCCAAAATGGCATACGTTTCCATTATCAAAGATGAAAATGTTCGTCTACAAAAGATGGTGGAGAATATCTTATTGACTGCCCAATTGAATAAGGGTCAACTGCGCATGAATGTCGAGCTGGTGGATGTGCGTGCGCTCATCGAGAAAATATTGAACAGCCTTTCTTTGCAGGTCATCAGCAGAGGAGGAAAAATGACCACCAAACTGAATGCAGAAGAGCATTGTATCTTTGCCGATCCTGTTCATATAGAAAATATTATTGTGAATTTATTGGAGAATGCCTTGAAATATTCTACTAACAGGCCTTTCATTGAAATCAGAACATATAATGAAGGGAAAAATCTGGTAATTGAGGTGGAAGATCACGGTATCGGCATTGCCAAAAAGGAAACCAAGCGGATTTTCAACGAATTTTACCGAGTATCGCAAGGTAACCGCCATGATACAAAAGGTTTTGGTTTGGGGTTGGGATATGTTAAAAAAATTGTATCTTTGCACCATGGAACTGTGTCGGTGAAAAGCGAGTTGGGGAAGGGAAGCACTTTTATTGTATCTTTGCCAATTAAAATGTAAGACTATGGATAAGCCCATCAGAATTTTGTTAGCCGAAGACGATGTCAACCTCGGCAAGGTCCTGACCACCTATCTGGAGGTCAAGGGATACACGGTAGGACACGCCAGCAACGGCGAAATGGCCTATGATATGTTTTGTTCCGACGACTACAGTATTTGTATCGTGGACGTGATGATGCCCCTGAAGGATGGCTTCACGTTGGCCAAGGAAATTCGGAAAATGGACAAGAAAATTCCCATTATCTTCCTGACAGCCAAGAATCAGCAGGAGGATATTATCGAGGGTTTGTCCATCGGCGACGACTATGTGACCAAGCCTTTCACCATGGAAGTGTTGTTGGCACGTGTACAGGCATTGCTGCGCCGTACGGTGGAGGCCAACCAGGAGGAAGAACCTACCATTGTCAATCTTGGCAGCATCACTTTCGACAAGATGCGTCAGACTTTGAATATCCAAGGGGAGGAGAAAAAGCTGACTACACGTGAAACAGAACTGCTGATGATGCTCATCAACAAAAAGAACGAAGTGCTTGAAAGAGGTTTTGCCTTAAAGAAAATCTGGGGCGATGACAGTTATTACAACGCTCGAAGCATGGATGTCTATATCACCAAGCTCCGCAAGTATTTTGTGTCGGAGCCGCAAGTGCAAATCATCAATGTTCACGGTGTAGGATTCAAACTGGTGATGTAATTTGCCTTACTCGCCAGCATTGGCGGAATAATCAATATACCGATATCGGAAATTTCTGACAGGTGAAGTACACTATTTCACCCAGCCTTTGGCGCACAGTAATTGGGCAATCTGAATGGCATTGGTGGCCGCACCTTTGCGCAGATTGTCGGCAACTACCCATAAATTTAACGTATTTTCCTGAGACTCGTCGCGGCGGATGCGCCCTACGAAAACTTCATCCTTGTCCTTGGCAAAATAAGGCATGGGGTATTGGTTTTCCGCGGGATTGTCCAGCACTACCACACCTGGCATTTCCTCCAACAGCCGTACAATATCCTTTATGTCGTAATCTTGTTCAAACTCAACATTCACCGCTTCGGAATGACCACCAGTGACGGGTACACGCACCACTGTGGCTGTGACACGAATACTGTCATCCCGAAGAATCTTACGCGTTTCTTTCACTAATTTCATCTCTTCGGTTGTGTAGCCATTGTCTTCAAATGTGCCGCCGTGAGGAAGCAGATTTAAATCTATACGATATGGATATGCCATTTCACATTCCTGATCGGCACGCTCGGAAAACAACTGGTTGAGGGCTTTTACGCCAGTGCCACTTACAGACTGGTAGGTGGATATCACTAAACGCTTGATTTTGTATACTTTATGCAAGGGTGCCAATGCCATTACCATTTGGATAGTGGAGCAATTGGGATTGGCGATGATATGGTCGTTGATGTTAATGACATCGCCATTGATTTCGGGCACCACCAAGGGTATGAGCTTTTCATATCTCCATGCCGAGGAATTGTCGATAACGTAGGTGCCTTGTTCTGCAAATTTCGGTGCATATTGCAACGATGCTCCGCTACCGGCGGAAAAAATGGCAAGGGCGGGGCGCTGGGCAATGGCATCCTCTACACTCACTACCGGAACTTCGCGGCCAGCGAATTTGACGGTCTTTCCAACCGAACGGGAAGAGGCTGCCGGTATCAGCTCACAATTACCAAAACCTCTTTCTTCCAATACTTGCAGCATGACACTGCCAACCAAACCTGTTGCTCCAACCAATGCGATTTTCATATTTATTACAATTTTATAAAAAGTTATTAACAATCATGTTTTTATGTTGCAAAAATACTACTTTTGTGGACTTGAAAAACTATTCATTGAAAAAAATAATAAATAGACGATGAAAAAGATAGTTATATTACTGATATTTAATATTTTATGTTCTGATTTTTTGTATTCGCAAATTAGCGACAATTTTTCATCGAGCTACTTTGGTCCCCATACTATTTGGCAGGGAGATACTACAAATTTCATTCTCAATAGCAATGGACAATTACAACTGGACGCTTCTCAGGCTGGAATTTCCACATTAAGTGTTGCTTTGGATAGTATGGAGATATGGAATCAGGATATGGAGTGGGACTTTACGATTCAGCTTTCGTTTTCACCTTCGGTCAACAATTTCGCCCGTTTTTATCTTTTAGCGGATACGGTGGATTTGAAAACAGAAAGTTTGACAGGTTTTTATTTGCAGTTTGGCGAAAATCTCAGTCAGGATGCGATAGAGTTGTTTTATACGGATGGAAGTCAGACAATTTCGGTGTTGCGAGGTCCCGATGCCATGGTTGCCAGCAGTTTTGAGTTGAGTGTAAAGGTAATAAAAACAGCAGAAGATTTGTGGCAGTTGTGGGTTGATGAACGGAATATCGGCTGGTATCAGCCAATGGCGGAAGCGTTTTTTTCCGACCATTGTCAGGCAAAAGCGTCAGGAATATATTGCAAATACACAGTGGCCAATGTCAATAAATTCTTTTTTGACAATATCTATATTGGTCCACAGCAAATAGATAATATTCCGCCCGAAGTGATTTTCTGTCGTGGACATGACAATTTTCGGTCGGTAACCGTTGTTTATTCGGAAATAATGTCTGAAAGTGGCCTCTCCGCTGCGCATTATCGGATAGAAGAAAACGGGGTGAACCCGATAAGTTGTGAATATGTTTTTCCTGATTATAATCAGATAATGCTGTTTTTTGCTGAAGATTTGGGAGAAGATGTGACCTATCATCTCCGTATTAGCGGAGTGCAAGACCTTGCCAATAATGTGATAAATGATACAGTTGTGCCATTTTATTGCCATAAAATAAAAAGAAATGATGTGCTGATTGATGAGATTATGGCGGATCCTACGCCTGTGATTGGTTTGCCACCGGTGGAATATGTAGAATTGTATAACAGGACGGAGGGAGAGTTGCTTTTGAAAGGCTGGAAATTGCAGTTGGGCAGAACACAGAAAAATCTGCCCGATATGCTGTTGTCGAGCCATGGTTTTGCGGTCATTGCCGCTGCGGCGGGCGCGGACTTGCTACAAATTTATTGTGATACCGTATATATCCTTTCTTCGCTAAGTATTACCGATGGAGGTCAGGAATTGACATTATATAATAATTATGATGAGGTGATTCATCTCGTGAAATTCAGCAGCAGCTGGCATAGACAGACTATCAAGAAAGACGGTGGCTGGTCGCTGGAAATGATAGACCCTGGCAATCCTTGTGCAGGTGAGGAAAATTGGGACTCGTCATGTGATGCCAATGGAGGAACACCGGGCTTGGCCAATTCTGTTGCAATGCAAAACCCTGATATAGTGCCCCCCGTCATTATCGCCACCACCGTGATGGACAGCAACATTTTACGGGTTCGGTTTTCTGAAACCGTAATAATGGATCCGCAACAGGTAGGCTTTACCATTGACCATGAAATTGGTGTTACTTCCGTAGTGCCTGTGTTACCTTATCAAAATGCCGTGGATTTGCATTTTGACAAAGCCATGCAGACGGGAATCATTTATCAATTGACCATGGGAACAGGGTTTTGTGACTGTGCAGGGGTGGTGGCAGGAGAGGGACAGTCTATCCTATTTGGTTTGGATCAAAAACCGAATTATAAAGACTTGATTATTAATGAAATACTTTCAAACCCGCCAGGCGGTGAGGAAGCGGATTACGTGGAGATTTACAATCGTTCTGCGAATATTATCGATTTAAAAAACGTTAAAATAGGGAGTGGCGGTGATGCTTTGCCAGATAAGACAGCTGTTGCGGTTAGCGAGGGTTATCAGCTTTTTCCGGCGCAGATGGTGGCTTTGTGTAAGAATCGCAAGTTGACAGAAGCTCATTTCCTGCCCCTTTATCCTGAAAAGCTGTTGCAATGTGACTCATTACCCGCTTATGCCAATGCCGAAGGGGTGGTGTATCTTACCGACCTCTCTTTGCGCACTCTTGACCGACTGCACTACAGCGATGACATGCACTATACCATGCTTTCCTCCACCGATGGGGTAGCCTTGGAAAGGGTTCATTATGAAGGAGAAACGCAAGACAACAACAATTGGAAGTCGGCGGCAGCCAATGTTAATTTTGGTACTCCGGGCTATGTGAATTCGCAGTATTCGGAATTATTGTCCACTGAGGATGTGCTGCATGTTGAACCGGAGATTTTCTCTCCCGACAATGACGGAATAGAGGATTTTGCGGAAATTTATTGTCGGTTCAGTGACTTGGAAAACCGAGTGACGGTGGTCGTATATGATCGAGGTGGTGTACTGGTCAAGAAATTGGTTAACAATGCATTATGTGGCAATGAAGTTCGATATTTGTGGGATGGTACCGATGAAAACGGTCGCAAAATGCCCCCCGCCCTGTACGTCGTGAGTCTCAGTTATTGGAATTTGTCAGGGAAAAAACGGGGCAAACAGGCAGTCGTGGGCCTACGGTAAGCTACGTGAAGACCTTAAGGCGTGGAGACGCTCACTTCGTTTGCTCGAGGAGACGGAATTTCTTATCGTCTTGACGAATGCACGAAGTGCATGTCTTAACGCCTCCACGTCTCCACGAAAAAAAATAACATTTTGCATTTCAAAAAAATTTTTTTGTATTTTTGCACAAATATTCCCTACATGAAAATTCATAATTCAAATAATAACCTAATTAATCAAAGGAGGACCTTATAGTGTTAAAAAACAGATGCCTTATAGACCCTTCGGATTTCACGCGCGAAGAATTTCGCGAAATATTTGATTTGGCTCATCAAATTGTGGCAGATCCGGAAAAGTTCAGTAAGAGTTGTGAAGGTAAAATCTTGGCAACTCTTTTTTATGAACCGAGCACGCGTACACGATTCAGCTTTGAGGCGGCCATGCTGCGTTTGGGCGGAAAAGTAATAGGTTTTTCCGAGCCTAACTCCAGTTCCACCGCCAAAGGCGAGAGCATCGCTGACACCATCCGCACCATTGAATGCTATGCTGACATCGCTGCCATGAGACATCCCAAAGAAGGTGCTCCCCGCGTAGCCAGCCACTACATTCACATGCCCCTTATCAATGCCGGCGATGGCGGTCACCAACATCCAACCCAGACGCTGACTGATATTCTGACCATTGAGCGTTTGAGAGGCAATGTGGAGAACAAGACTTACGGTTTCTGTGGCGACCTCAAGTTCGGCCGTACTGTGCATTCTCTCATCAAATTCCTCAGCAATTACGAAGGGGTAAAATTCATTCTGATTTCACCCGAAGAATTGAGAGTGCCGGAATACATCCGCGAGGAAATCATCAAGAAAAAAGGCATACCGTTCCAGGAAGTGCAGGAAATGGAACCATACATGGGCCAGCTCGACTTCTTGTACATGACCCGTGTGCAGCGTGAGCGTTTCTTCAACGAAGAAGACTACATCCGCCTGAAAGACCGCTTTATCCTGGATATGGAGAAGATGTCGTATGCCCGCCCCGATACTTACGTGCTTCATCCCCTCCCGCGTGTGAACGAAATCAGTGTGGAAGTGGACGCTGACCCGCGCGCGCAGTATTTTGCCCAGGCCAAAAACGGCATGTATGTCCGTATGGCATTGATACTGAAATTATTAGGAATCTATTAAAATCGAAAGTCATGTTAGAAATCACCAGTATAGACAAAGGTATTGTCATCGACCATATCAAAGCAGGTTTCGGGTTTAAGGTGTATAATTATCTGAACCTTGACAAGGCCGAATATAATGTTGCTCTCATCACCAACGCCTATAGCGAGAAAATGGGCAAAAAGGATATCATCAAAATCAATAATGTGATAGATATTGACTATACTTTTTTGGGTTTGATCGACCCGAATATCACAGTGAATATCATCAATGACGGAAAGACGGTGAAGAAGGTAAAACTGGAGGTTCCCCAGGTGGTTCGGAATATTATCAAGTGCAAAAATCCGCGCTGTGTTACCTCTGTTGAGCATTATTTTGACCATGTTTTCCATTTGGTAGACAAGGAAAAGAGATCTTACCGTTGCGAATATTGCGACGACATTGTTATCCCATACCCTGCAAAATAAGAATGTTCGCGGAATTTGCCTATTAACATTTGCCTGTTTATTATATCTTTATTCTTTTAAAAATGGCGCACAATAATGTTATATTTTTGTACGCTATCGAAAAGAGTAAAAAGATATAATGAGATTATTCCGATTTGTTTCAGCCGTTATCCTATGCCTTGCCGTGTTGGCAGGCATAGTTTTTGCTGCTGTGAACATGCCCAAGCGTCCTTGTTCCGGCTATGACTTGCTGGTGAACTATGACGGGGAATATCCAGCAGTGAGTGATGCCGATATCCGGCAGATGATAGAGGACAAGCAGATTAAAACTGTGGGTGTGCCCTTGAAAGACATCGATTTGGAGGAGATTGCCCAGCAGCTCCAAGAGAATCCATATATCAAAAAAGTGAATGAAGTGCGCTTTTCCAGCACTAAATTGAGAATTGTGGTCACTCTGAAAAATATTCTTTTGCATGTGTATACCCAGAATGGAAACCAGTTTTTTGTGGATGACGAGGGTTATATGCTGCCTTTCTCTATGGTGGTGCAGGAAAATGTGCCTATTGCCAACGGAAAAATTACGGATGCATTTGTCGAGGGAAAAAATGTCAATAATAGCAATACCAACCTTCATCGTGTATACCGGATCGCTGCCTATATGAACAGTAATGATTTTTATCGCGCCCAGTTCCGCCAGTTGTATGTGACTACCACCAATGAGGTGATTCTGGTGCCGACGGTCGGTCGCCATAAAATCCTGTTTGGAACGGACGAAAATATGGAAGAAAAGCTGTTTAACCTGCAACAAACCTATCAGCAAGGATTGGCATACATGGGCATGGACCAATACGCCTCTCTGGATTTACGTTACAAAAACCGCGTGATTGCGAAGAAAAGATAATCAACCATGAAAGAAGAAGAAAAGACAGATATGCCGAACATAGTGGTCGGACTTGACATAGGAACCACCAAAATCGCGACTATCATCGGTTACAAAAGCGATGACAAAATCGACATTATCGGTCATGGCAAAGGGGAGTCGACAGGTGTGCAGCATGGTTTGATCTATAACATCAACAAAACGGTTGATGGCATTAATGTTTCCAAAGAACTGGCAGAAAACCGTACGGATGGTATTACGGTGAACAAGGTATATGTGGGTGTTGCTGGCCGACATATCAAAAGCATCGAGTATAAGCATGTCCTGACACGTATCAATGGCAAGAATTTTGTCATCAAGCAGGAAGAAATAGACAGGATGCTGGACGACCTGTACAATATTTCCGTGCCCTCGGGAGAACGCATCATCACGGTTATTCCGCAGCATTATGTGGTGGATAAAGAAATTGACACCACCGAACCTGTGGGTATGTTGGGAGAATTGATAGAGGGGTATTTCCAGCTGATTACTGGCAACGAAAGCGAAATTAAGAAAATTTTGCTCTGTGTTGAAAATGCCGGTTTATCGGCGGAAGACATTATTCTGGAACCTATCGCATCAGGACTTTCCTGCTTGAGCGAAGAAGAAAAAAATCAAGGTGTGGCCCTGGTGGATATCGGTGGAGGTACCACAGATTTGGCCATCTATTGCAATGGCAGTCCCGTGTTTACCAAGGTAATTCCGATTGGCGGCACCATTATTACAAGAGATATTGCCACCGTGTGCCAAATTACGGAAGAATTGGCTGAAAGACTGAAAGTTACTTGTGGAACTTGCATTGTGGAGAAAAGTAATGCCGACCATTACATCACCCTTCCCCAGTTCCATGCCGTGCAACCCCGCCAAATCAATGAAACATTCCTGGCGAAAATCATCAATATGCGTGTGCAAAATGATATTTTGGACCAGGTGAAACGCGAAATCGAGAATTCGGGCTATGCCGACAAACTGAGAGCCGGTGTGGTTTTGACAGGTGGTGGCTCTACCCTCAAACACATTAAGGAGTTGTGCCAGTATACACTGCAGAAACCTGTACGTATAGGTATTCCCGAGTATGGTTTTGTGCGTAATATCCCTACCGATTTGAAACACCCGATGTTTTCCACTGCACTGGGATTGTTAAAATTTGGTATCAATAAGGCTGAAAAAACAGCGGAAATTCCGGCCAAAGAGGATGAGCCGAAGGAAATGCCAGAGGTTCCTGTCAGAAAAGACAGTAAAACCAAAGATACCCCAACAGAGAAAAAGAAAAACAATAAGAAAAAGAAAGATAATGATACCACTGGTTTTGGAATGGCTGACTATATTATGAGAAAAATCCAGGAGTTTTTTGAAGGACTGCTGGACAAGACTTCCTAAACCATGCGAAACGATATCCATTATTCAGCAAATAATAAAAAGTAAAAATATGAGAGACAGAATTGATTTTACTCCTGATTATGGCACCAAACAGAACACCTCCATCATCAAGGTAATTGGTGTCGGTGGCGGCGGAAGCAACGCTGTGAAGCACATGTACAGTGAGGGAATTGTAGGTGTGGACTTTATGATTTGCAACACGGATGCACAGGCATTGATGAAAAACGTGGTTCCCTCCAAGCTGGTGTTGGGTGATACCGGTTTGGGTGCCGGCGCAAAACCCGAAGTGGGCCGCGAATTGGCAGAACAGAGTGTTGAAAAAATCAAGGAGTTCATCGGAGAGGAAACCCAGATGCTCTTCATCACCGCCGGCATGGGCAAAGGTACAGGTACCGGTGCCGCTCCAGTAGTGGCAAGAGTCGCTAACGAAATGGGTATTCTCACCATCGGTGTGGTGACTTTCCCGTTCCGTTTCGAAGGTAAAGTGCGTGAAAAATATGCGCAGGAAGGTATTGCTGAAATGGAGAAATATGTTGATTCTCTGATAGTGGTAAAGAATCAGCTTATCATGAAATATTACAATGACGAAGACGTTGATGCAGGTTTCGCCTACGCGGACGATGTGCTGAAAAACGCCGTCAAGTGTATCGCCGAGCTGATTACTGTCAATGCTGATCAGAACATCGACTTCAACGATATCAAGACCATCATGAAAAATAGCGGTCATGCCATGTTGGGCTTGGCTGAGGCAGGTGGCGACAACCGTATCGAGAAAGTGGTGGAAGACGCTTTGGCATGCCCATTGTTGAGCGAAGACGTTATCACCAGAGCACAGAACTTCCTCTTCTTCATTAGCTATGGTCCTGAAAAAGTATTGAAAATCTCTGAGTTGGAAGCTCTTACCGAGAAGTTCAATAAACTTAAAACCAGTGATTCGGATGTTATTTGGGGTCGCGCCAAAGATCCGAATCTGGGAGATAAAATCCGCTTGTCGGTCATCATTACCAATTATGAGCACGAGAATCAGATTGTGGAGAAAGAGCAGAAGATAGACCTTGGAAAAGATCCGAACTGGCCTTTCGGTGATAATGATATTGATACGATCTTTGGTGATAGACAAACTGATAATCAAGCGAATGCACAGGATGATTTCTTTATGGTGAGTGATCAGAAAGAATCTTCTTTCACAGCTGAGGCTCAGCATCCTGTGATGCAGCAGACCCCTGCCGTACAGGAGCATGTTTTGGAACCAGTGTTGACCCCCGAACCTGTTTTTAGTGGTGAAACACGGATGCAACAATATGGTCCGCAACGTATCGGGAACGCTGATTCACAGTACGAAAACAACGACTTCTTCAACGACTTGGTCAATACTCCTGCAATATTGAGAAATAAGCGTCAGGAGGATTTTGAAGTGCAGAACAGCCGCGCTTTTGAATTGGATAATGACCTGTCAGATTTCTTCAAGGATATTCCCGACTAAACACTTTTCCATTTTATAGATTTGGTTATCCCCCGCTGTTTTTTTACGACAGTGGGGGTTTGTTTTTCCGAATTCCACAGGTTTCCATTTTGTTTCCGGTTTCAGCAATGAGCACTATTTGTTAAAAAAATGGTGAATCATGGTTTATTCTTTTAAATAATTGAATAAAAAACATGATTTCATTGAAAAATTAGATTTTTTCTAACAAATCCTGTTAAATATTCAGAAAAATCTTAACTGATAACACTTTTTTATGTTTTTTTTGTTTTGAAGAAGATAAATTTATATATTTGCCGATAAAATATTTGCAAAATTTTTACGCGGAAGACATGAATATACTTACATGTACTATTTTTGTATACAATAAAGAGGTAGAAAGCCTAATAACCGATCAATTAAAGAAGACTTCGAGTATAGAACTGCGGTATGTTTTAAGAAATAATATGGAACTGGTAGAGAAAATTCATCAGAAACCGACTGATATTTTGTTTATCAGTGATAAATACTGTGGAATGCTGCAGAATATCAATCAGCCGCCGTTTGTGATTGTCATTGAGGAATTGGGATTAACATCGGAGCAGAATAAGCGGAATCTTTATTTTGATGTGCTCAGTCTGCCTCTTCAGGAACAGAATCTCTGCGATGTGTTCGGAAAAGTATTTAAAATCGCCAATGCGTATCGTTTTTCAATCCCGACAAATCCATCGGTAGCGGAAGACCAGATCAAATATAAGACCGATGAGCCTCGTGTAAGCGATGAGCAGATGTTTATCAAAAACGGGAAGGTTTCTTATAAAATTGTTTTTGATGAGGTATTGTTTATCAAAAATGTGGGTAACACATTGCAAATATGCATGGAAAGCGGAAAATCTTTCTTTTATCGTTCTACCTTACGGAAATTTTTCAATCTGTTACCCGCCAACCGTTTTGCCAGGGTCAACAAGTCGGTGGTGGTCAATTATACCAAAATCAGCCGGTTCCAGAACCAGCAAATATGGATAAATAACGAGCTGTTCAGCGTGTCGAGGATTTACATTGTGCGTTTGCGGGAACTGTTGCGACTGAAAAGGTCGTGAGCCATTGAGCTATGGGCAATGGGCAATGAGCTGTGAGCGATGAGTGATGGGCTATGAGACGTAGGGGTGGAGGATAAAAAAAGGGGTTGCCTTTTGACAACCCCTGTATTTTCTTTGGAAAAAAATCCGATTAAGCGTAGAGTTCTTCGAAAATCTTTCTGAGTTCAGGACTTTCACGCAGTTCCTGCAATGTGAATTCGGCATGGCCTTTGGTGTAGCCGTTACCCATAATCATGTTCACATCGCTGCCGATACCTTCGGCACCCAAACTGGCCTTTGTGAAGCTGGTAGCCATGGAGAAGAAATAAACAATACCGTCGTCTTTGGTGCAGAGCACGGCAGTCATTTCCTGATCCGGAACATTGACGCAGTTGATGGTCACATCGGCCATCTTGCCATCGGTCAATTTCTCCACGAGTTCATAAACCTGAACGGGAGTCATGCCAGCAGCGCTTTCCACAACGTCGCAGAAGCCGAGGTCTTTGATACGCTGAGTTGACTTGGGACTATTGGCGATACCGATAACCTTACCGGTGACACCAACGCGTTTTTTAGCCTCGTAGCAGCACAGCATACCACTCTTACCACCGGCACCGAGAATCAGAACAGTCTGGCCATATTGGCACAGCTTGGCAGTCTGGGCGGGAGCACCAGCAACGTCCAATGCGCTCAAAGCCAGTTTTTCGGGCATGTCGGTCGGGATCTTAGCGTAAATACCGCTCTCAAAGAGGATAGCCTTACCCTTGATGTCAACTTGGTCAACATCGGGACGGATTTCCAAAATCTCGTCGATGCGCAACGGAGTCAGTGAAAGGCTTACGAGGGTAGCGATACGGTCACCTTCTTTGAGGTCAATTTTACCTTTCAGTGCGTCACCGATTTTCTCTACTTTGCCGAGGAGCATACCGCCAGAACCAGTACGACGGTTACGATGCTTGCCTTGCAATTCAACATTGAGGAACATTTCCTTTTTCACCTCTTCCATGATTTTTTCTTCGCTTGCGCCAGGACCAGCTTGTTCCTTGGCATAATTGTGGATGTCGGTGAATGAAGCGGAGTCGATGTTCAGGGTCTGCACATCAATCAAGATCTCATTGTCGTAGATCTCGTCCATGTTGTTGTCAATCTTGTTGGCGGGTTGGGGGAGAACACCCTTGGGTTCAATCACACGGTGCGTGCCGTATTTGTTTCCTTTTTTCTGCATAAAATTTCTTGATATTTTAAAGGTTAATAATTTTTATTTTGAGGATGCAAAGATAAAAAAAATTTGTATTTTTGCAGCCCAAAAACGAATAACAGTTTAAATAAATTTATTAACCCAAAAAACATCAAAACAATGAAGAAATTAATGTTATTAATCGCTGCAGCATGCTTTGTTTTCGTATCATGCAACAACAAACCCGCTGAAGAAACTGTTGCAACAGAAGAAAACGCTGAAGTTACCGAAGAACAACACTGTTGCTCCGAAATGACCGAAGAGCAGAAAGCTTTCAAGGCTGATTGGGAAAACTGGGAAAACCAGACCGAAGAAAGAAAAGCCGAATTGGTAGCCAAAGCTAAAGAATGCTTCGACAAGAGAATGGCTGAATTCGAAGCTCACAAAGCTGAATGTGAAGCTAACAAACCCGAATGCGAAGCCAAGAAAGCTGAATGCGAAGCTAAGAAAGCTGAAATCGACAAGGTTATGGCTAACTGGGACAAAATGACCATTGAAGAACAGAAAGCTTTCTTCGATGAAAACGCTCCCTGCTGCAAAGAACACAAATGCTGCCACAAAGGCGAAGGTGAAGGTTGCTGCAAGAAAGAAGGTGAGAAACCCTGCTGCAAAGGCGAAAAGAAATAATCAGATATCAATTGATATGAAAAAAACGGTGGGAATCCCCCACCGTTTTTTTTATGCGCGTTATTCCAGAAATTTATGTAATTTTGCAGCATCTATATACAGAAGAAATATGAAACGCCTACTATTCATCATATTGCTCCTCTCACTGAATGCCTTTGTTTTCGGACAAATTCAAGTCCGTTATGACAAAGAGCCCATTATAGATTCGGTGGATCATGCCTATCAAAATGCATGGAAAACCGTAAAATACTGTGATGGCTATCGTATCCAGCTGGTGGCGGTGTCCACTAAAAACGGGGCACAAAAGGTGTACAATGAATTCAAAGGTTCATATCCGGAGGTGGCGGCCTACTTGTCATACACCGAGCCGACTTTCCGTGTGCGGGTGGGTAATTTCAAAAACCGTATCGATGCATACCGTTTTCTGATGAAAATTCAGGGACAATTCCCTGGAGCGTTCATCACACGGGACAAGGTTTCCTTTAGGGAGATATAAACAGGGGATAGATAATTCAGAATTCAAAGTTCAAAACTCAGATATAATCTTTTGAATTTTGAATCTTGAATTTTGAAATTAAAAGTTTTTAGTTTCCTTTACTGTAATTCGGGGATTCGCTGGTGATGGTGACATCGTGTGGATGGCTTTCGAGCACACCGGCGTTGCTGATGCGGCAGAACTGGGCTTCGTGCAGTTTCTCGATATTCTCGGCGCCGCAATAACCCATACCGGCACGCAAACCGCCTGCCATCTGATAGATTACCTCAAACAAGTTGCCTTTGAAGGGCACGCGACCCGAAATGCCTTCCGGCACCAGTTTCTTCACATCGTCCACATCATTTTGCAGGTAACGGTCTTTGGAACCGCGCTGCATGGCTTCCAAGGAGCCCATGCCACGGTATGCCTTGAACTTACGGCCATTGTACAGGATGGTTTCTCCGGGAGACTCTTCCACACCTGCCAGCAGTCCGCCTAACATTACACTGCTGCCGCCAGCGGCCAACGCCTTGACGATGTCGCCTGAATAGCGGATACCACCGTCGGCAATCAAAGGAACGCCTGTGCCTTTCAGGGCTTTGTATACCGCATAGATGGCGCTCAGCTGGGGCACACCCACACCGGCCACCACACGGGTAGTGCATATAGAACCAGGTCCAATACCGACTTTTACGGCATCGGCACCTGCCTTGACCAAACGCAGAGCGGCATCGCCGGTGGCAATGTTACCCACCACGATATCTACATTCGGAAAATGATGGCGAACCACTACCAATGCATCCAAAACGCCTTTGGAATGGCCGTGGGCGGAGTCTAACACGATGGCGTCCACACCGGCTTCAATCAACGCTTCGGCACGAGGCAGCGTTTCCTTGGAAATACCGATGCCGGCCGCTACGCGCAAACGTCCTTGAGAATCCTTGCAAGCATTGGGTTTGTCCTTGGCTTTTGTGATATCTTTGTATGTGATAAGTCCCAGTAAAACCCCGTGGTCATCAATTACAGGCAATTTCTCTATTTTGTATTGTTGCAAAATGTCGGCGGCCTTGTTCAGGTCGGTGGAGCGGGAAGTAGTGATCAGATTTTCTCGTGTCATCACCAAGTCAATGCGTTTGTTGAAATCCTTTTCAAAACGCAGGTCGCGGTTGGTGACAATGCCGATGAGCACATTCTCTTCTGTCACCACGGGAATTCCGCCAATCTTGTATTCTGCCATAATCGATAAGGCATCACCTACTGTTTTGTGTGGCAGAATCGTGATGGGGTTGTTAATCATGCCGTTTTCCGCACGTTTTACCGATGCCACCTGCTTGGCCTGCTCCTCAATAGGCATGTTTTTGTGAATCACACCAATACCACCTTCACGGGCGATGGCAATGGCCATGGTCGCCTCCGTCACCGTATCCATGGCGGCTGAAATAAATGGTGTATTCAGCGTGATGTTACGGGTGAATTTTGTGGTTAAGGAAACCTCTTTGGGTAAAACTTCGGAATAGGAGGGTATAAGCAGGACATCGTCAAAAGTCAACCCTTCCAACAGAACTCTATCTTCAATAAATGACATGATTATGAAATTTTAATACTCGAAAAAAATTTCGTGCAAAGATAGTAAAAATTCTCGAATTATACACCAAAGAAATTTAATTGTAGAGATGCAGCTCGCACGGTCTCCACAAAACGGGAAAAATCATTACTCCACTGTCACTGTGTTGATTTTTTTCAACGCCGTGACAATTCGGTCAGCCTCGCGCCGTCTGATTTTGAACGTGATTAAATAACGGTCTTCGTATCCCTGACCTAAAATGCTGACATACGGGTCTTTCAGTAGTTGCATCACGCTGTTCATCACGCTGTAATCGAAACTGACTTTATAAGTTTCATCCACGGTTTTTTCAATGATAGTGGCGGCGTCCAAAGCGTCTTTAGCAGCGGTTTTGTATGCATTAATCAAGCCGCTCACACCCAACTTGATGCCTCCAAAATAGCGCACCACTATGACCAGCGTGTTCGTCAAATCTTTGGAAAGCAATTGTCCATGAATAGGCCTTCCCGCTGTGCCCGATGGCTCGCCATTATCGTTGAGACGGTAAGCATCCTTATTGGGACCTAAAATGTAGCTGTAGCAATGGTGACGGGCGTCAAAATACTGCTTCTGGATCTCGGCCAGCTTCTCCTTAACCTCGGCTTCGCTTTCCACAGGAAAAGCTAAAGCAATGAATTTACTGCCTTTTTCACGGTAAATTCCTTCCGACGGTCCGGCGATAGTTTTATACGTGTCTTCGAACATATCGGATGGTATTTTGATGAATAATCTCTTCTTTGACACAAACTCCCACTAATTCAGGAGCTTTCACGCCAGATTTCCACAGCTGGTCACCAATCAGAATACGGGCTTCATCCCATAATCCGCTGTCAATAAAACGTTGCAAGGTTTTGCGTCCGCCTTCAACGATCACCGACTGAATTTTCAACTCATACAACTGCTGCAATGCCTTAACTGGGTCATCAGAAAGAGGATGATAATATGATATTCCTGAATTTTCTGAATTTTTTTGACACACAAAGCGTTGGGGATCTTTTCCGGGAAACATCCGTGTGGTTAATTGTGGCTGGTCGTTGACCATGGTGTTGTAACCAATCAGGATGGCATCTTCCTCACTGCGCCACTGGTGCACAATGGTTTTCAGCTCATGATTGGTAATCCAGTATTGCCCATTGGGATTAACGCTGCGGTCAATATCCATAAAACCGTTGCGTGTCATAGCCCACTTGAGAATGACGTAAGGACGTTTTTGTTCATGGAAGGTGAAAAAACGACGATTTAATTCTTTGCACTGCTCTGACAAGACACCAGAAATAACTTCAACACCAGCTTCTTGTAATTTTTTAATTCCTCCACCATTGACTTTGGCGTTGGTGTCCACTGTGCCTATCACAACTTTTGGGATTCCATGCCGGATAATGGCGTCGGCACAGGGTGGGGTTTTCCCATAATGCGAGCAAGGCTCCAAGCTGACATACATCGTGGATTCTTTCAGCAATTCGGGCTGAGTGACCGAAGAGAATGCATTAATTTCGGCGTGTGCTTGACCATATTGACGGTGCCAGCCTTCCCCGATAATGGTGTCATGATATACGATAACTGCCCCCACCATAGGATTGGGTTGTACTTTCCCCAAGCCCAAAGCAGCCAGTTGTAGGCATCGTGACATGTATATCTCATCACGTGTCATATTTGCTATTTTTGAACGGCTGTTCGGGCAAAATAAGAGAGCGGCTGCACTTGTCGGTCGAAATGGAAAAACTGACACATATACATCTGCTGATAATTTTTGTTGATAATACCATAGAAATTATCCTCATCGGTTTCTATGATGCTGTTTCCATCCTCATCTTCAAACTGATTCAATTTATGGCAAAGTTCTAGAGTGGTTTGTCTGCCTTCCAGATCGGTAATGGTGATGGTTTTGAAATGTTGTTCGTGATAGATGCTGTCAATTTTTTCAGGAGAAAAAGAAAGAATAATATCCTCGAAATTCTTATCTCTGAACTCTGAAAGCATATCAATCAATTTCAAGGTATCGTATGCGACCACTTTATTGTTTTGATAATCATACAAATCGAAGAAACGGGCCCCTGTTTTCACGGCTTTGAAAGATTCTTCAGGATGCTGAAGATCAATAAATTCCGCAGACTGAATGCGGGTGATTTTGGTCTGGAAAATATCATGGTTAATCCAATCAGCATAGTTGGTGGAATAGCTTGGGGTGGCGAAGCCGCGGAAACCGGGCACACATACGATGTAAGGATCATCGGATCCTTCGAGAAGGGCGAAGTTTGCCAGATTATCCATGGTGGCAGGCCCCATGTAATAAGTTTTGGTTTTGCGCTCTTTTTTTCCGAATTCGATGCCGAAAATTTTGAATTTTGGTTTATTTTGATAAATATCCACCTTTATCGCACTGGTAGATAAAACTTTATTAATTGTATTCTGTCCCGTTTTAGGAACCACTTGCTTTACTGCAAGACTGGCGATGGTGGTCAAAAAGTCTTCCATGATAGGTTTCATTACCAGAATGCTGTCACGCACTACCCAACCGGCATCGGTACGTTGCAGTAATACGTATTCTCCCTGCATATCCGCTAAAAAAATCTTGGTAATTGTGTTGGTGTCTTTGACAGCGAACGCATTGTATGAAAGATGGTCATCGGAAGATTTGATAACACCGGTTCTGAATAAAACAGCAACAATAGCGGCAACCACCAATACGGCCGCAATGATGATATATAAAGTGTTTTTCTTCATGATTTGAAATTTGAGGTGCAAAATTACGGGAATTTTTCGAGATAAACACAATTATTTGAAAATTGGTTATACGATTAGACTTAAAGACATGAAAATATGGAAACGCAAAGACGAAAATAATTCTTTAATGAATTGATAATTAGTATATTAACTAATTTGCTAATTTACTAATTAATAAGTGAAGCATCGTATTGAAAAAAAGTGTATTTTTGCAGCCCCAAAAAATTATAGTATTAACTTTTAAAAGAAAGAGGTATTTTTTATGATCGTTGTTCCCGTAAAAGAAGGCGAAACTATTGAAAGAGCGCTGAAGAAACTGAAAAGAAAATTTGAGAAAACCGGTGTTGTCCGTGAACTGCGCGCAAGACAGAAATTTACGAAACCCAGTGTTCTCAAGAGGGAGCAGAAGCTGAAAGCTATCTATGTACAGCAACTTCAATCCAAAGAAGCTGACAAATAATAGCGAAAGCTCATAAAGAGTAAAAAAAAAGACCGTCTATTACGGTCTTTTTTTTTGTATCTTTGCCGCCGTATTTATTTATGAATTTAAACAGAATTAAAATGACTGATTACGAATTGAAGTACAAAGTCGCTGACATGAGTCTGGCGGAATGGGGACGCAAGGATATTGAGGTTTCCCAGAAAGAAATGCCCGGTTTGATCGCTTTGCGCGAGAAATACGGAGACAGCAAACCCCTGAAAGGTGTCCGTATCACCGGCTCCCTGCACATGACCATCCAAACTGCAGTACTCATCGAGACTCTGGTGCATTTGGGCGCCGAGGTGAGATGGTGCAGCTGCAATATTTTCTCCACCCAAGACCACGCCGCTGCTGCCATCGCCGCAGCTGGTGTGTCCGTTTTCGCATGGAAGGGTGAATCTTTGGAGGACTACTGGTGGTGTACCAACCAGGCCCTCTCCTTCCCCGGTGGAAAAGGTCCCAATCTCATCGTTGACGACGGTGGCGACGCCACTCTGCTGATTCATACTGGCTTCAAGGCCGAAGAGGATGCCTCCATTTTGGACAAAACCCCCGAATCGCACGAGCAGGCAGTGGTTTTCAACACCTTGAAAGAATTACTGAAGGAAGACCCGCAGCGCTGGCACAAGATGATCAAGGACATCAAGGGTGTGTCTGAAGAGACCACCACGGGTGTGCACCGTTTGTACCAGATGATGGAACAGGGCGAGCTGCTCTTCCCCGCTATCAATGTGAATGACTCGGTGACCAAATCGAAATTCGACAACAAATACGGCTGCCGTGAGTCCCTGGCCGACGGTATCAAGCGTGCCACAGACATCATGCTGGCAGGTAAAGTGGTAGTGGTTTGTGGCTACGGCGATGTGGGCAAAGGCTGCGCCCAGTCCATGAAATCCTACGGTGCCCGCGTCATCGTGACTGAGGTGGACCCTATCTGCGCTTTGCAGGCTGCCATGGAAGGCTACGAAGTGAAGACTGTGGAAGACGCCCTCGACGAAGGCAATGTGTTTGTCACCTGCACCGGCAACTGCGACGTCATTACCGTTGACCACCTCAACAAGATGAGAGACCAAGCCATCGTGTGCAATATCGGTCATTTCGACAACGAGATTCAGGTTAGCGCCTTTGAAAGCCAGAAGAACATCACCAAACGTACCATCAAGCCGCAGGTAGATGAGTACATCTTCCCCGACGGACACTCCATCTTCATCCTGGCGGAAGGCCGATTAGTGAATTTGGGTTGTGCCACCGGCCACCCCTCATTCGTGATGAGCAACTCCTTCACCAATCAGGTGATGGCCCAGCTGGATCTGTGGCAGCACGACTACAAAGTAGGCGTTTACAACCTGCCCAAAAATCTTGACGAAGAAGTAGCCCGTCTGCACCTGTCCAAAATCGGTGTCAAGCTGACCAAACTCACGCAAAAGCAGGCCGACTACATTGGTGTGTCTGTCGATGGTCCTTTCAAGAGTGATTTGTATCGGTACTAAATTCTTCAAAAATATCAAAAAATACAGGGGCGGAATTTTTTTTCGCCCCTTTTTGTTTCATTATCAAAAAAAATACTTTAACTTTGCAGATTCATTTGTGACTATTTTAGATATAGTCCAAATGAATTTGTTTTTGCTTATAAATTAATATTAATCAAAATAATAAGCTTATGAAAAAAATCTTAGCATCCTTATCACTGCTGTTGCTTCCCGCCTTTATGTTTGCGAGCGAAGCGGATTTAACCTTGCCGAATTTCGGTGATGTCACTTTTTTCAATGGCGCATTGACCGCCAAGGCCTTGCTGCTGTGGGGCTCCATCATCGTGATTTTGGGCCTCCTCTTCGGTCTCTTCCAGGCCATGAGAATCCAGAAATTCCCCGTGCACAAGTCCATGGCTAACGTGGCTAACACCATTTATACTACTTGCAAGACCTACCTGCTGCAACAGGGCAAGTTCCTGCTCATCCTCTTCGCCATCATCGGCGCCATCATCATTTTCTATTTTGGCGTGCTGAGCGGCAAGAGTTTCCCGCAGGTATTACTGATTCTGTTGTGGACCGTTCTGGGTATCCTGGGCTCCTATGCTGTGGCTTGGTTCGGCATCCGTATCAATACTTACGCCAACTGCCGTACCTCTTTCGCTTCCTTGAGAGGCAAACCTTGGGATGTAGTTTCCATTCCTCTACAGTCCGGTATGAGTGTTGGATTGTTGCTGATTACCATTGAGTTGGTGATGATGCTTATCATCCTGCTCTTCGTGCCCGCAGAAAGTGCCGGTGCTTGCTTGATCGGTTTCGCCATTGGTGAATCCTTAGGTGCCAGTGCTTTGCGTATCGCTGGTGGTATCTTCACCAAAATTGCTGATATCGGTTCTGACTTGATGAAGGTAATCTTCAAAATCGGTGAAGATGACCCGCGTAACCCTGGTGTTATTGCTGACTGTACTGGTGACAACGCAGGTGACAGTGTAGGACCTACCGCTGATGGTTTCGAAACTTACGGTGTAACTGGTGTTGCTCTGATTTCTTTTATCATTCTGGTTTTGGGCGAGAATGTTGACACTCAGGCCCTCTTGATCGCTTGGATTTTCGCTATGCGTATCCTCATGGTGTTCACCTCTGTTTTGTCCTACGGTATCAATCATGCTATTTCAGCTGCTAAATTTAAAGACTCCAAGAATTTCAATTTCGAAACCCCGCTGACTTCCTTAGTATGGATTACTTCCATCATCTCTATCGTTATCACCTTCTGCATCAGCTATTTGTTGTTGAACAACAATTCTGTTTCCGACCAATATGGTCCTGATTTGTGGTGGCGTCTGGCTGCTATCATCAGCTTCGGTACTTTGGCTGCCGCCATCATTCCTGAATTCACCAAGGCTTTCACCAGCTCCAACAGCCGTCACGTACAGGAAGTGGTGACCGCTTCACGCGAAGGTGGTGCTTCCCTGACCATCTTGTCAGGTATGGTAGCTGGTAACTTCAGCGCTTTCTGGAAAGGCTTGGTAATGGTAGGTCTGATGTTCGGTGGCGTGATGGTCGCTTCTAACGGTTTGGACATCTTTGGCGAATACTCCTCAATCTTCGCCTTCGGCTTGGTGGCCTTTGGTTTCTTGGGTATGGGTCCTGTAACCATCGCTGTGGACAGCTATGGACCGGTAACCGACAACGCTCAGTCTGTATTCGAATTGTCACAGATCGAGCAGATTCCGAATATCTCTTCAGAAATTGAAAAAGACTACGGTTTCACTCCCGACTTCGAAATGGGCAAATACTATCTGGAAGCTAACGACGGTGCTGGTAACACCTTCAAAGCCACTGCGAAACCCGTGCTGATTGGTACGGCTGTGGTAGGTGCCACCACCATGATTTTCGCCATCATCATGTTGCTGAAGAACAATGGTATGATGCAGTTGAATCTCACCGATCCTGCTGTGATCTTAGGTTTCATCACCGGTGGTGCTGTGATTTACTGGTTCAGTGGTGCTTCTATGCAGGCTGTTACCACGGGTGCTTACCGTGCAGTGGAATTCATCAAGAAAAATATGAATCTTGATAAGACCGAAGCAGATATTGAAGACTCCAAGACTGTGGTGAAGATTTGTACCAAATACGCTCAACAGGGTATGTGGAACATCTTCGCCGTCATCTTCTGCCTCACCTTGGCTTTCGCCTTCTTCGATCCTAACTTCTTCGTGGCTTACCTGATTTCCATCGCCGTATTCGGTTTGTTCCAGGCTATGTACATGGCCAATGCCGGTGGTGCTTGGGATAACGCCAAGAAGGTAGTTGAGGTTGACCTGAAAGAGAAGAACACCGACCTGCACGCTGCTACCGTTATCGGTGATACCGTGGGCGACCCCTACAAAGATACCTCATCCGTGGCATTGAACCCCATCATTAAATTCTCAACTTTGTTTGGTATGCTGGCAGTGGAAATCGCTATCGCCATGAAGCTGTCCGCCACTTCCACCGACTACTCACCGATTATCGGTCTGGTATTCTTTGTGATTGGTTTGGTTTTCGTTTACCGTTCTTTCTACGGCATGCGTATCAAAAAATAATACTGTTCAAGCAAAATGCGAAAAATAAAAGTCCTCATACTGATTCTGTCGTTGATGCCGTTTGGCCTTGTTGGGCAGACTATCCGACCCGACAAGAACTTTGTCGATTCGGCATCAACGATGGTGTGGACAGAGGTCAACATGTCATGGCAGTTTCCTGTCGGCGGTCTCCGCGAGTTGTTCAAGATGAACGGCAGTGTGGGAACGGGCATTACGGTCAAAATCCCTTCCAATTGGTTGTTTGGTATTAGTGGTAACTATTGTTTTGGTGGAGCTATGCGTGATAATACAATACTGGACAATCTGAAAGATCACAATGGTTATACTTACAACATCGATGGATCTTGTAATCAGGACTATTTAGACAAGGAACTGGAAGGTCGTTATTGGTATGCAGCAGTGGGTTTTGGTAAAGTGTTCCCTGTCAACCGCTGGAAAAATTCAGGTATCCGTTTGTATGTTGATTTTGGGATTGCCCAACACAAAATTCATTTAGGCAGCCAAGCTGCGGATTATGTGCCTATGCTGCGCGGCGAATATAAGAAGGCTTACGACCGCCGCTCAACGGGTTTCCACATGTCGCAGTCTATCGGTTATTTATTCATTCAGCGGGTACGTGTGGCCAGTTTCTATGTTGGACTTGAGTTTCATGAAATGTGGACCAAACCTGACAGAAATTATATCATAGGTGTTGGCCCGACTGATGAAATCAAGACCAAATTTAGTGGCTTGTTTGGCATTAAAGTGGCGTGGATTGTTCCATTATATGAAAAGAAAAAGGTGTCCACTTTCTATACTTTCTAAAATGAGGTTTTTATATTCCATTGGTATATATTTTTATAATGCAGCGATTCACATCGCTGCATTATTTAATTTCAAGGCTCGGCAATGGGTGCAGGGACGGCGCGGAGTGTTTGACTTTTTAGCCGAACAATGTGTCGGAAAAAAACATATCATCTGGTTTCACAGTGCCTCTTTAGGTGAGTTTGAGCAAGGCAAGCCGCTGATGCAACTCTATCGTCAACAACACCCTGACTGCACCATTTTGGTGACTTTCTTTTCCCCTTCTGGCTATGAAATCAAGAAAAACGACAAGGTGGCTGACATCATCTGCTACCTGCCGCTCGACACTCCCCGCAACGCCCGCCGGTTTATGGACATTGTGCCAGTGGAGAAAGCTGTTTTCGTGAAATACGAATACTGGTACAATTACATGCACCAGCTCAGCCTTCGCCATGTGCCTTTTTACTACATCTCTGCCATTTTCCGCCCCACACAATATTTCTTTAAGCCTTACGGAAGATGGTTCGCCAACCAGCTTAAAAAGTGCACTTATTTCTTTGTGCAGAACGAAGTTTCTAAAAATTTGCTGCGCTCTATCGGCATCGATCAGGTGGAAATCACTGGTGACACTCGTTTCGACCGCGTGTACGACATCTCGCGGCAACAGTACGAACTGGATTTTGTGCAGGATTTCTGCCAAGAAGACACTAAATTGATTGTGGCAGGCAGTACCTGGGGTCCGGATGAGAACCTACTGAAACATCTGTTAGAAAAACTGCCAGCCAATTACAAGCTGGTACTGGCTCCGCATGTCACCGATGCCAAACACATCGGGCAAATTAAGGAACTGTTCCAAGAGTTCCCTACGGTTTGCTATACCGAAAAAGACGACAAAGACTTATCGACCTATCGGGTATTGGTGATTGACACCATCGGCATCTTGAGCAAAATATACAAATACAGTTATATTTCCTACATTGGCGGTGCCTTCGAAACAGGCTTGCACAACATTCTGGAAGCGGCAGTCTTCGGCGTTCCCCTCTTCTTCGGTCCAAAATATCAGAAATTCAACGAGGCCGTACAACTGGTATCCCTGCAAGGAGCCTTCTCCATCACCAGCTACGAAGAAATGCTACAGAAATGCCAACTTTACGCCTCCTCCCCCGAAGCTTACAACAAGGTTTGCTATATCTGCAAAGAGTTTGTGCAGAGTAATTTGGGGAGTTGTGAGAAGATCATGATGAAATTAGCAAATTAGTTAATTGGTTAATTTGCAAATATTTTATTTATGAAAAGAATTGCAATACTGATTGGATTTATCTTGCTTACGCTGCTGGGACAAGCGGTGAAAGCTCAGGAATGCGATACGGTGACCACTTTCCCTTGGATTGAAGGATTTGAATGGGAAAGTTCCGACAACATTTGTTGGACGTTGAACGGATTCTTGGTCAACAATCCAAGTATTAGCATAGGGGACATAGACGAAGACGGTCATGCATGGAGTTCGAATCATCTTTTGAAGGCTTCCGGTTCCGGAAGTTACCTCATCACTCCTGCCATCAGCCTGCCTGCCGATGCGACGACACTGGCTTTTGTGATAAAATACGCCAATGCTGGCAACAAACCACTGGAAGTGCTGGTGTCAACCACTGCGGCCACCGATACAGCACTCTTCACCGATACACTGGCCCTGCTGTCCTCCGGAAATCCCCTCAAGACTCGTAAACTGAGTCTAGCAGAGTATGCCGGACAGACCATCCGTATAGCCGTTATTCACCGTGCCGTCTCCGCACTGCGTATCCTTGAGGCAGGTGTGGACTACAACACCCTTCCCAAGATTGCTTCTGTTACGGTACCTGCCAAAATACCGACCGGCTCTGCAACTCTCTGCAGCACTGCATTACGCTATGGTTCTACCAATGGGCTGCAATACACTTGGTCTTCCTCTATGGGCGGCATCTTCTCCACCAATGCTTTGGGCGACAGTGCCTGGGTTACCTATCCCACTGGAGACATGACTGATACTCTCACCGTTGTGGCTACTAACATCTATGGATCCGACACTGTCAGCAAGACCCTCTATGTCGTAGACTGCACACCTGTCACCACTTTGCCATGGAGCGATAACTTTGACAACGGCCTTATTTGTTGGCAGCAAGCCGAAGGCAGCAACTGGAATACCAAAAGCTCCTATACCCTCAGCGTCCTTCATAATAAAGGAAATGTGCTATGCTCTAATGTAAGTATGGATTCAGTATATGACCTGATTTTCAGTAAGCCCATCACTTTGGTGGGAACGGCTGACGACAGTATCAAGTTATACTGGAATACAGCCACATCCAACGGCACTTTCCCCCATAGCTACGGTTTGCTGATCACCACCGATGATCCGTCGACCAGTTCCTGCACTTTCGATACCCTCTATCGTGCCGACTCTTTGGTATTCGGCAACAATAGTTGGACGGAACATTCGGTAAGTCTGGCGGCATACGCGGGACAGACAGTGAATTTGGCCTTCTACAACCACCCTCTGCAACTCGCAAACGCCAGCAACCAGCTGATAGATCTCTATATCGATGATATTCTGATACGTCCTACCGCCATACCGGTAATCACACTGGAGGGACCTGCCGAGGTCAACAGCGAGGAAATGGTGACTTACACTGTTACCCTTACCGAAGGCGCAACCAACGGACTGAGCTATACCTGGCATTCTTCCCTGATGGATACCACCTACATCGACAACAGTATCAATGCTCAATTTTCAAATTTCAATTTGGTCTATACCACAGGCGGCACAGACACTATCACAGTGATTGCCTCCAATACCCAAGGCGCTGATACAGCCGCAATCGTGGTAAGTGTCAACGATTGCTCACCCCTTATGCTGCCATGGCTGGAAGACTTCAGTACGGTCACCCCAGTGGCCTACAACGCAGCCAATGGCAGTCTCCCCCCCTGTTGGCATCACCAATGGAATGGCAACAATGCCAACTTTGCGCCACATGTCATTGGTAGTTATCCCTTTAACCCCATAAGCTCCTATTTGCAATCCAACACAGCTATGCTGATGATAGCTGGTACCGATGAGGGCTTTGACAGTATAGCTATTGTAGAAAGCCCCCGATTTGCGGATCCACTTAAAGGTCAAATTCTCTCTTTCTTTTATATGCACGAGAGTTACGACTCTGGCACCCTCAGTGTGGGATATTTGCAAGGCAACAGCTTTGTGTCCGTCACTGACATGGAACAGCAGCAGACAGGACGCACCGTGTCAATACGATTGGACGCATTCCCATCCAATGTACATCAATTTGCCCTGAAATGGGAAAAGAGCGGCGTTTGGTATGGTGTCATCATTGATAGCATCCAAGTACTTGCATCCGATTCATTGCCTACCGTACATATCGATGCTCCAAGCGTTACCAGAGCATTTGACAACACCTTGCTCCGGGCTTACCTGACCAATGGTGACACCACGGGCATCACCTACAGTTGGCACTCCGCTATGGCCATTACAGGACAAGCTTCCCTTACGGCAGTTGGCGACACCGCATATATCATATACTCCACTATAGGGACAGATACCATTAGTGTCATAGCCACCAACGCCGTCGGTAGTGACACTGCATGGCATACATTGGAAGTCGTTGGCTCTCCTTCGGCAACCATTCATGGTCCTGGCAATGTCTTCACTGATGATGTCAACATCTATACAGCAAGTATGATATATGGCATCGATAGTGCTGTCAGTTTCAGTTGGCATTCGTCCATGGCAGCATCCGGCAACGCCACAATGCTTGCAAGCGACGATACCGTGCGTATTGTTTATCTGGTAGGTGGTATCGATACCCTGACTCTCACCACCAGCAATGTGGTAGGCGGCAGTACGACCTTCCGCACTGTCACAGTTACCGAATGCCATATATCCAGCTTCCCCTGGAGCGAGGGCTTCGAGAATGGATTAAGTAATTGTTGGCGCACCTGGAGCAACAACAACGACGAATGGATGCACAATTGGAGCGTACACAACTACAGCTATCACGCCCACAGCGGCAGTCATTACATGTTTTCGCAAAACCTCAGCGGTGAAATCGACACCACTCAGGATTGGCTGATGATGCCTCCCATCGAAGTTCCTTCCGCTAGCAATTTGAGTCTGAATTTCTATGCATGGTACATGGGTGAGATTCTTACAAACACCAATCCAGGTCTTACCATCGTGGCCTCAACTCAAGGCCGAGACAACCGCGCCTTTTTCACCGACACTCTTTTCTCCGAACAAAACAATACCGGCAGTAACGGTACCGCCGATTATGTGTTGCGCAGCGTGTCACTGGTTCCTTATGAGGGCCAAGCGGTATGGATTGCCTTTGTACACGGGAACAAAGCCATGAACCTCGCGCTTGATGATATCAGCATTGACCATTCGGCAGTCCCTGTGGTGAACATCAGTGGTCCTACGCAACTGCTGTCATGTGACGAAGGCCATTTCAGTGCCACTCTGCTGCATGGTGATGCTACCGGCATCACCTACAGCTGGCATTCCAATATGGCAGATGCCGGTCTTGCCACCCTCACCGCCACTGACTCAACAGCCATCATTGACTACCACACCGGAGGTAACGATGTCATTACCGTGACCGCCAACAACGCCGCAGGCAGCGACACCGCCTCAATACACTGCAATGTTACCGACTGTGAACCTGTCACACAATTTCCATGGTCGGTGAGTCTCACCAACTATAATAACCTTAGCTGTTGGTTATGGAACGGCGGCTGGTTTATCAACAATTATTTAGGCAGCGGCATCACTTGCATGACCTGCGAGGGCTTGTATATAGATACTGTCGATGCTTGGCTCATTACACGCGAAATAGGAGTGCCCAATGACATGACACAAAGCTATACCCTTCAGTGGCACATGCTCTGCGACCATTCAATATTCCAAGTGTTGGTGTCGACACAAGGCCGAAACGATCTTAGCTTTTTCACCGACACCCTGTACGCCGTGATGAGCGACACTTCATCATGGAGAACCTATACCGCATCGCTTGATGCTTACCGCGGACAGAATATCTACATTGCCTTCCACAGCGACGGCTGGTACTATTCCCCTGACAATTACATCGATGGTGGTGTGGTGCGCATTGACAGTGTACAAATCCTTGCTAACAACGCTTTCGTAGGCATCGACAACGATTGGGCTTCTGCACTCAACTTCCAACTTTCCATTTATCCGAACCCCGCACACAACGATGTCACCATCAGCGTCAATGAACCCTCATTTATTACTGTTTTCGACATGACAGGAAAGGTAGTAATACCTCAAATTGAAATAGATTCCGAACAAATCATTCCGCTGTCAACCTTCGCCTCAGGTCTCTACCTTATCCGCTGCCAAACCGCATACGGAATCATCACAAAAAAATTAATCATCAAATAGCCTGTTTTCGCCAGTCGGCTTTCCAGATATAGAAGAAGGAAATAAGACCGATGACGATATTGTAGAACCATTCGGCGGTCCATACACTGGCAATGGTGGAAATGCGGGTGGCCAGATAGACATAGAGTAAATAGCAGATAAGCACTCCGAACTCCAAAGCCATAGCGGCCGAAGTATTACCGGTGCCCGAAATCGCTTCGAAATATATTACGCCAACGGAACCCAAAACCGTGGCGACACAGATCACATAAACCGAGGGGATAGCGGCAGCCACCAGACTGAGATCATCAGTATAGATGCGCAGAACCACATCGGGAAAGATGGCTGTGAGGATAACCAGCACCAAGGAACAAAGTACGGCGTTTTTCACTACTTTCCGCAGCATCGCCATCACCTCATCGCTCTTGCCCTCACCGATGATTCGGCTGGTGAGTGTATTAGCCGTGGCTGCAAAAGCGAAAAACGGGATGATGAGAATCATATAGGTACTTCGAACCACCGAAGATACCCCAAGAGCCGTCTCGCCCATTTTTTCAATCAGGATAAAGAAAGCGAACCAAGCCCCGAAGGAGAACAGTCGCTGAATCATGCAGGGGAAGGCCACTTTCAGGATATTACCCATCAGTGTAGGCTGCAGCTTATGCCAACGGAACATGCCGTATTCCTCATGGGGAATGGTGATGAAAGTGTAAATCCAGAAGAAACAGAAAGCAGTCAACTCAGCTAAAAGCGAAGCCAAGGCCGCTCCGCCGATACCCATTTCAGGCAGACCACAATTTCCGAATATCAGGCCCCAATCAAAGAAAATATTAACCACCGCCATGAGAAGGGTGGAATAGGTGATGACTTTGGTATTGCTGATGCCCACATAAAACGAGCGGAAAAGGAAGTTGAATACCACAAAAACAATGCCGAAACGCCTGATATCCAGGTATTTCATAGAAGCCGCATAAATATTATCCGACTCAATGATGATATTCATCAATCCGTCACTGATGAAGAACAAGAGGCTAAGCAACACGAGACCGAGCAGCAAGACGAAAAGCGCCCCGTGCTGGAAAACCACGCCAATCTGTTTCAGATTGCCTTCACCGAAACGACGGGCAATGAAGATTTGGATGCCCACCGCAAAACCCATTGCCAAGGTGGTGAACACATAATAGAACAAGCCAGCCATCATTGAAGCACTCAGTTCAATGGTGCCAAGATGTCCTAAAAAGGCCGTATCAGTAAAAGTAATAACCGTTTGCGCCAGATTACCCAGCATAATGGGATAGGCAATGCGCCATATTTCTCGGTTAGTAACAGAGGTTTTTGTCATGGTGCAAGAAAGGCTTTCCTATTTTTACTCTTGTTTCCGGCGCTCGATTTCGTCGTGGATTTTGGAGGCCATTTCAAAATCCTCACATTCCACTGCGCCATCCAAAAGATTTTGTAGTTCTTCAAGGCTCATCTCTTCTAACTTGGTAGAAAGATATTTGTCGTAGTTTTCATCTGAAAGGTCGAGTTCGAGATCATCTTCCGTTTCCTCTTCGTCTGTTTCCGCTATGTTTTCTTCTATGTTTTCCTGATCTGAATAATATGTTTCCAGCACCTCTTCTTCCACATAGACTGGAATGTTGCCTTTCAGGGCTAATACTACCGCATCGGAAGTACGGGAATCAATGGTAAAAACTTCGCCATTCTCTCTTCTGAAATGGATATCAGCATAAAAAACACCTTCCTCAAACTTATGGATAACCACATAGCCCGCATACACTTTGCACATTTCTGATAGGCGCATGAAAAGGTCGTGCGGTGTAGGGCGTTTTGGTTTCATCTTATTCATTTCCAATACAATAGCTCTTGCTTCAGTCATTCCAATAAGGATGGGAAGTATACGTTCACCCTCTTTCTCTTTCAGAATTAAGGCGTATGCTTCGGAAGGAGCCTGTGCATTGCGGATATCGGAAACGATGAATTCAATCATAATTTTTTAAGTTAAGAACTAAGAACTAAAAGTTAAGAATGATTATTTGTTGAATTGTTTATAGTTCTTAATTCTTAATTTTTAGTTTCTTCTGGGTTGTGTTTGTATTTGAACAGTATCATGAATGCCAATGCCACTACCAGTGAGAAAGCGGCAAAAATAAGCCATGCACTTCTCCAGTCACCTACCAAGAATCCATTGTCCCAATGGCAGAAGGTGCTGATAACTTTTCCTGCGACCAACATCCCTATTGTAGCTCCTAAACCATTCGTCATTAACATAAAGAGTCCTTGTGCTGAGGCTTTTACATTCGGATCACATTCATTATCCACAAACATTGCTCCTGAAACATTGAAAAAGTCGAAAGCCACCCCATAAACGAGGCAGGAAAGAACAAAGAGCAATACTCCTGGCATTGCCGGACCACCCAATCCAAAGAAGGCGAAACGTAGTACCCAAGCGAACATAGCAATCAACATCACAATTTTGATACCATATTTACGTAAAAAGAAAGGTATCAACAATATACAGAACGCCTCGGCAATCTGCGAAAGGGAAATCAACATAGTCGCATTGTTGGCGGCAAAAGTATGGGTCAGATTAGGATCGCTCTTAAAATGTGTTAAGAATGGTGTAGCAAAACCATTGGTTACCTGCAGGGACATGCCAAGTAACATGGAAAAAATGAAAAACAATGCCATTTTCTTGCTTTTGAACAATTTGAAAGCATTGAGGCCCAATGTTTCAGAAAGAGAAGTCGCTTCTTTCTTCACCAGCTTGCACTGTGGCAAGGTAAAGCAATATAAAGAGAGTACAATACTTAAAATTCCCGACACAAAAAACTGATAATAAGTGTACTGAAACTTTCCAGCGTTGTCACCCAAAGTAAAACCGAATGAACCATCGTTGATAAAGGCGCAGTTCACAAACCACATAGTGGCGATGAAACCGATGGTGCCAAACACACGAATTGGTGGAAAAGCCTTGACAGTATCCATACTATTGTCCTTCAGTATGGTGAATGCGGTAGTGTTGGAGAGAGCCAGTGTAGGCATATAAAATGCCACACTGATAGTATAAAGGGCGATGAAAGAGGCCTTATCCGGCATAACACCATTCATAGCTGCCTGATGACCCATATAGAACAAACTCAACATGGTGGCTCCTGCAATCAGATGGCACAAACCCAACAGACGCTGAGGTTGTATCCACTTGTCACCGACAATACCCAGCAATGTAGGCATAAAAATGGAAACAAAGCCTTGAATAGCATAAAACCAGGGTATTTCATGACCCATGCCAACTCTTCCAAGATAATTGCCCATACATGTTAAATACGCTCCCCAAACGGCAAATTCGAGGAAGTTCATGATAATAAGTCTGACTTTCAAGTTCATAGCAACTTTTTTTTAATGAAAATGCAAAGTTACATGATTTTTATGAATAATTGTTGAATATTCTTTCAAAAACCTTCAACATTTTCATGTGGACAAATAGCTTTGGCATATTCGCAAAAGCACATAATATTTTCGTATTTTTGCGTTAATGTATATATTGAGGAAAAAACGTGAATACGGCATCTGTGACATCATATTTGGATTATTTGCGCTACGAGAAGCGTATGTCGCCGAATACTATTGTAGCTTATCAGACTGATTTAGAGCAGTTTGTACAGTATGTCGAACAAAATTTCCAACTTGATAATTTACTTTATGCGGATGCTGTTGTGGTTCGCACTTGGATGCTAACGTTAATGGAAGAAGGGATCACCACTCGCAGTATCAACCGGAAAATCAGTTGCTTGAAATCCTTTTACAATTATCAGCACAAAATGGGCAAGGTGGAGGATAACATCATGAGGCAAGTGGTGTCGCCGAAGATGTCCAAACGCTTGCCGCATTTTGTGGAGGAACGGGATATGGACCGCCTTTTCACCTCCGACATGTTTGACGAAGGTTTCGAAGGCCGCCGTGACCGGGCGATTATGGAGCTGTTTTATTCCACCGGAATGCGTCTGTCGGAACTGCTGAATATCAAATTGGCCGACATTGACTTTTACGAGCGGACGGTGAAGGTGCTCGGATCATTCCATTGAATCATGTTGCTATTGAGGCAATTGAAAAATATTTGGCGATTTATGAGCAGGAATTTGGCGAACTCAACAAAAATAGTTGTATATTTGTTACGTCAAAAAATAGAAAATTGTATCCGAAGGCTATATATAATATTGTAAGGAAATATCTGGATGTGGTCACCACCATCGACAAACGGAGTCCGCATGTGTTGCGGCACACTTTTGCCACCCACATGCTGAACAACGGGGCCGACATCAACGCCATCAAGGAAATTCTCGGCCACAGCAGTTTGGCGGCTACCCAGGTATATACCCATAATTCAATAGAGAAATTAAAATCCATTTATCAACAAGCCCATCCAAGGGCATAAAAAAGGAGGTTCATTATGAATGTAACGATTTCTGCAATCAAATTCAAAGCCGATCAAAAATTAGAGGCTTTCATCACGGACAAACTGGAAAAACTTTCAAAGCTGCACGATGGCATCATCGGTTCCGAGGTAACCTTGAAATTGGATAATACAGATAAACCTGAAAATAAAGAGGTGGACATTCGGGTGAAGATCAGAGGCAATGACGCCATGGCATCGAAAGTGGCCAAGACTTTTGAGGAGGCCACCGACCAGGCCATCGAGGCTATCAAGAAGCAGCTGGTGAAAAGCAAAGAGAAGGAACGCAATAAATAATATAGTATTATTGATTGAAGAAAATCCACTTCCGATGAGGGGGTGGATTTTTTTGTTTGAGGGGAGGGGGAGGGGTGATGAGCGATGAGCTGTGAGCTGTGAGCGATGAGCGATGAGTTGTGAGCGATGAGTTTTGAGTGGATTACAGGAGAGTGGATAATGGATTTTGGATGGATGCCGTAGGGCTGTCACATCGTGGCAGCCGCCTGTAGGGACGCATTGAATGCGTCCGGAGGAGGGGTATCGTACCACATTTGTGTTCATTTTGTATCTCCGGAGGGATATTTTGATGCGAATTTTGGGGTTCAAAATTGCGTTTTAAAACACGCTTTTGTGCGAAATTTTCAGAAAAGTTTCCAAAACCGCTCCCAAAATTACCCAAAAAAGTCCAAAAAAAGGCATTTTTTTGCCCCATTTTTTATAAAAAATGACCCCTAAATAAATTTTTTCTCATTGATAATCAGTGAGATAAGAAAAAAATGCAAAAAAAGTTAGCAAAGGTATTGCCAGATAAAAAAAAGGTAGTACTTTTGCAATCCCAAAACGAACGGAACGGGGCGCGAGGAAAAGAG
>CAJOFJ010000017.1 GCA_905233625.1 uncultured Bacteroidales bacterium
AAAGCAAAAATCGAAGCTTTGGCCAAAGAACGTGGCATGAGCGAAGAGGAATTGGTGAAACGTATCGAGGCATTGCACGAAGTGAACCCGATGATGGGTCTCCGTGGTGTTCGTCTGGGTATTGTTTATCCCGAAATCACTGAAACTCAGTTCCGCGCTTTGTTCCAAGCTACCGCCGAATTGATGAAGGAAGGCCACGATCCCCGTTTGGAAATCATGGTTCCCCTCACCATCAATGTGAAGGAGTTGGAGCACCAGAAAGCTATCGCCAACCGCGTGAAAGCTGAAATCGAGGCTCAGTTTGGTGTTACCATCAACTATCTCTTCGGAACCATGATCGAGATTCCGAGAGCTACCCTCGTGGCTGACAAGATTGCCCAGGTGGCAGAATTCTTCTCCTTCGGTACCAACGACTTGACTCAGATGACCTTCGGTTTCAGCCGTGACGATGTGAACGCTATCGTTCATACCTATGTTGATGAGAAGATCATCCCCGCCGACCCGTTCAACACTTTGGATCAGGAAGGCGTTGGCCAGTTGGTGAAATTAGGTGTGGAACGTGGTCGTAGCACCCGCGCCAACCTGAAGTGCGGTGTTTGCGGTGAGCACGGTGGTGATCCCGCTTCTGTAGAATTCTTCTACAAAGCCGGTATGACTTACGTGTCATGCTCGCCGTTCCGCGTGCCCGTAGCTCGCTTGGCTGCAGCCCAGGCCGCTATCAAGAATGCGTAAACAATTGTATAACACCTGTTTATAAACAAGGAGGGCGACCAAATTTGGCCGCCTTCTTTTTTATGTCAGAACCTCTTGATTCGGACGCATGCGATGCGTCCCTAAATATGAATATTGAACCTTGAATTTTGAATTCCCATTCTTTTAGAAGGGGTGCCCGAAGGGCAGGGTAGTATTACAATCAACTGTCAATTATTACAGCCCCCACGCCTCCAACTGGTACTTCGCTTCAATCTTGTCCTCAATCCTGTCGTCTAACAGATGAAAGAAATCAATGCCGGTTATCCGCTCAATCTCGTCGATACTACGAGCATAAGTGCGCAAAGGGCGAGTGCCCGCCTCATTCTTGAAATAAAAACCAATGGCTTGCCATTCATCATTAATCCGGCACAGTAAAACCTTGAAAAAAGCATTCGGCACAGCTACTTTCCCACGACCGATAGTTTCATACTCCTTGCCCATAATGGGACCACATACAATATAAATATTGCCGTACGAACATGCCCAAAGATTGACGCGTTCCTCCAACTGTTGCCATACGCCTGAGTTCAGATTATGATTCTGCGGACATATATTAGAGGTATAAAAACTCTCATTCATGGCTTGCTCATCCCATTTCATATTGACAGCAGGTGCCATGTGACCACGATCGTAACCCGAACGGGAATAATCAAAAGTACTTGGAGTACAGTCGCTTAGCTGCGGATCGGGCTGAAAATTCTGCGCTCGTGGAACATCTCCTTCTAACTCTTCCTCAGTAAGTTCGTAGGCCACCCAGTTGGGAATGTGCCATTCGGGATTGAAATCCACCGTATAGCCCGTGTGCATCACTCTTCGACCCTTGCGTTGTATCGTGTAAATAGGAATCTCCATCATCGAATCAGGATTCTGTACCGTGTTTTGATTCAATTTTTTATCGTATCCTGAAGCAGATTCTAACGAGGCATGGCGCGAGGGGATTAGCAATACAAAAGCCAATGAAACACATAAAATGGCAATGCCTAACAGGGCTAGAATCAACGGACGTTTGTTTTGGAATGACATAATATTGCTTTTTTACGATGCAAAAGTAGTAAAATAAGTGCAAATATGTGAACAAAATATCCTGTCAATTCAAAAAATGTTGTAATTTTGCAGATTAAAAATTTGAACTCTTGAATAAGCTTGAAATAGAAAAAGCCCGCGCGGCCATTGAACAGGCAAAGAAAATAGCCATTGTCACACATTATAATCCCGATGGAGATGCCATCGGTTCTTCGTTGGCATTGTATAATTTCATGGAAAATGAGGGAAAAGAAGTTCACGTGATTATCCCTAACAATTTTCCGGATTTTTTGGCTTGGATGCCTGGTAGTGAGCATATTGTGGTGGAACAAGGGCATGGAAGTTTGGCCAAGAAAATTTTGAAAGAAGCTGATTTATTGTTTGTTGTGGATATGAATGCCCCGCATCGGGCAGGCAAGGAACTGGAACCGCAAATTATTAAATCCAAAGCCTTCAAGATCTTGATTGACCACCATGTTTCTCCGGATATTGACTGCGATGTGATGTATTCCTGCACGAAAACCACCTCTGCCTCTGAGTTGGTATATGATTTTCTATATAAAAAACTGAAATTCGGAATTGCAAAATTATCGCTCGCAATCGCCCAATGCTTGTACGTGGGTATCATCACCGACACGGGTTCGCTGACCTATGCATGCAATTATCCTAAAACCTATTCAACTGTTTATCAACTGATTAAAAAAGGTGTAGACGGAGAAGATATTCACCGGAGAGTGTATGACAATTACTCTGAAAGTCGTATGCGCCTGTTGGGTTTACTGCTCAGTCAGCGTATGAAAGTGATGCCCGAAAAGGCCACTTCATTTACTTATCTCACAGCGGAAGATTTAAAGAATAATCATTACAAAACGGGAGATACCGAGGGTTTCGTCAATTATGGCCTGTCCATTAACGGGATTATTTTCACCGCTTTCTTTTCCGACAGAAGTAATCGTATCCATGTATCCTTCCGCTCCAAAGGAGAATTTGATGTCAACCTTTTTGCCCGTAAGCATTTTAACGGTGGAGGGCACCGCAATGCCGCTGCCGCCGATTTTTACGGTTCCTTGGAAGATGCCATAGCACATTTTGAAAAAGTATTGGTGGAATATGAAGGGAGTTTATATTAAAATACTTATATACAGCATTTTGTGCGTTTTGTTCTGTGTCATGTCATCTTGTAGACAAAAGGCGACAGGCGTAGTGACGGTACAAAATTCTACGAATAATGTAGAGGAGCAAACTGACCCTTATATTATTGGAAATCAGAAGATTATTTCATTGGAACAGGAAGAAATTGATCTGGTTATCAAGCGCCATCATTGGAATATGGTGACAAGCGGTACGGGCTTATGTTATGAAATAATAGAGCAGGGGAGTGGCCCTCATTTTGTGGAAGGAGATAGTGTTTCCATGAAATATACGATGTCGCTTCTGTCTGGCAAGGAGTTATATAATTCTGATACTGAAGGAATTAAAACCTTCAGAGTATTAAAAACCGAAGAGATTCCTGCCTTGCATGAAATCGCCCAGCTGGTGTCGCTAGGTGCCAAAGTCCGCATGGTGGTGCCTTCACACTTGGCATACGGCGCCGGCGGTGATGGACAAAAAATCAAAGGAAGAGAAGCTCTGATTATGCATATTGAAATCCTAAATCATTAATCTATAATTATTTAAATTAAAAAATCAAAAATGAAAAGAACAATTTCAAAAATCGTGTTGGCTGTTTTGGCTGTAGCATGTGTCTTTAATTTCACTTCATGCAGCAAGTACAAAGGCTTCAAAAAAGACAAAGAGTCTGGTATCTACTACAAATTCTATGTCCTGAACAAGGATTCCGTACAGGCACAGACGGGAGATGCTGTAAGTTTGATCTATCAATTAGCTTTAGAGGACTCTGTTCTTGTTCCCACAATACCAATTCAGGAATTGGTGCAGGAGTCTATTTATAAAGGTGATGTTTACACAGCTATCCGTATGATGCATGTGGGCGATAGTGCCACTTTTATTTTGGATGCTGACACATTCTTCCATTATATGGGTGGAGAAAATCCTTTCGACAGCAAGGAATTGTATTTCACTTTCAAAATGACGGAATTGATGCCCAAAGCAGAGGTGGAAGCCCTGATGAAAGCCCAGGAAGAGCAGTATAACGCATATATGGAGCAAGCCAGAGCCGTTGAGGATTCATTGATGCAGGACTATATTGCCAAAAATAAAATCAAAGTGGCTCCAACTGCCAGTGGTTTGTATTTTATCTCTAAGAAAGCCGGCAAAGGTGCAAAGGCAGTTGCTGGACAGAAAGTGGCTGTACATTATACGGGCAAGTTGTTGGATGGCAGCAAATTTGACAGCTCTGTGGACCGTGGTGAACCCATCGAATTCAAGTTGGGTCAAGGCCAGGTGATTCCCGGTTGGGACGAAGGTATTGCCATGATGAGTGAAGGCGAGAAAGCTGTTTTGCTGATTCCTTCCAAGCTGGCCTACGGCGAAAGAGGCAGCAGCCCTGTTATTCCGCCGTTCTCACCCCTCGTTTTCGATGTGGAACTGGTGAAAGTTGGTGAATAACATTTATTACATAATTTAAACAAAAACAGCCGCCTGATAGGCGGCTGTTTTTGTTTAACTATTTCTTTATCAGCTTTAACCACTCAGGATCGTTGCTGTTTTCGTAGCGGTCAAGTTTTTCAAACAACTCATCCAAGTCGTTGGCAACAATCAGCAAATTATAATGAAATGGACGAAGGAAACCATCCACTCTGAAACGTTCCAACTGGGCAACCAAATGATCATAATATCCCTCGGCATTTACAATGGCAACGGGCTTGCTGTGCAAGCCCAACTGAGCATCAGTCATCATCTCAAAGAATTCATCCATCGTACCATACGATCCAGGGAGAATGACAAATCCATCCGCAGATGATTCCATCAGCTGCTTGCGCTCACTCATAGAATTCACTATAATCAGTTCTTCCAGACTGGTATCGATGACACTTCTATTGGAGAAAAAATCCGGAGCGATACCTACCACTCGTCCGCCCTTAGCACGTGCAGCGTTGGCCGCTTCCGCCATCAAACCTATAGAGGCACCTCCATAATAAATTGTTAGATTTTTTTCCGCGCAACGCCGACCAAAATCAGCTGCCAATGTCCTGAAATTGGGATTATTCCCTGCAGATGAGCCGCAATATAGAGCCAAAGAGGAGTATTTCATAAGAGTTGGATTTTATGAATGGCAAAGATGGTTATCGAGATTAAAAGATATGACAAAATGATAATTGGGAAAGAGCCTAAACGGAAGAAGGCGAAAAGTATAATTGCCAGGATAATAAACAAATAGCGCACTTCGTTGCCTTTCCACTTGAAGCTTTTGAACTTGAGTGAGAACATGGGCAACTCGCTAACCAAAAGGAAACAGAATATCAACATCAACACCAAAACTGCCCAAAAATTGCTCACAAACGGCAGTCTGTCAGCCGAAAGCGGCAGAAAGCCGATAAATAGGGCGTTGGCTGGGGTAGGGAGGCCCAGAAAATCTGTGCGCTGACGCTCATCATGGTTGAACTTGGCCAATCGGAACGCGGAAAATGCGGGAATCAGAAAGGCAAGATAGGGAAGTATGCTTATCCAGAAATTACTGACCAACTGCGGGGGCAAATTCTGCAAGCATTGTTCCAACCACACATAAATAATCATGGCCGGGGCACCTCCAAAAGAGAAAACATCGGCCAATGAGTCCAAATCCACGCCCATAGGCGATTGTACCTTAAGCAAACGAGCGGTAAACCCATCAAAAAAATCAAAAAAGGCTGCCAATATAATAAATAATGCGGCTAATTTCAAAAAACCGAAATGCAAAGACATCACCATGGAGATTGCCCCGCAAATGATATTCATACAGGTGATGTAATTGGGTATATTTTTTTTCATTTAATTAGGGAATAGTGATTATGGGATAGGGGTTAGAACCTTTTTAATTATGAATTTTGAATTCTTTTCACGAAAAGTTGGGCATTCTCAAAGCGGGTCACCTCTATGGGATCGTTTTTTTCAATAAATCCCACTTCGGAGGTAGCATCAAAATATTCGCCATCAATTTCAATTTTTCCGACAGGGCGCATAAGTGTAGAAGCGATTCCTTGTTTGCCCACATACTTCGCAAGATGCATATCCTGAGCCACATAACCCTCATCGGTGTCCATTTTTGTCTTTAGTGCCAGAGAGCCATAGCGTGTATCGGCATTAATAAGTCTCTTGCCCAGCCACAGTGAGAGGAAGAAACCTGCAAAACAGGCGGCAAACACCAGAAACATATATTTGACGAATAATTCAGGTGCGGAAAAACTGAAGTCAAAACCTATGTTGAAAATCATAGTCAAGATAAGCGAGGCGAGCATCAAAATGATTCCCGAAATGCCAGTCACGCCGAAGCCTGGCACAACAAATATTTCCAGTAGCAACAAGCCTAAACCGACAATAAACAGCAGGATTTCCCAGTGAGCAGCCAGACCTTCCAAATAATGGGGTGCAAAATAGAGTAGTGCGGCCAACACCGAAACCAGCAAGGCAAAACCAATGCCCGGGGCCTGCATCTCAAAATAGATGCCACCAATGATAAACATGATGAGAATACCACTGACTATGGGGTTTATTAAAAAGGAAATAATTTTATCAATCCATGTTTCTTCTTGATAATCAATATTATATGATTGAATATTGGCTTGTTGTAACGCTTCTTCCACATCTTTGACTTCAGCATTGCAAAAACCATGCGCTATAGCTTCTGAGGTTGTGAAAGTCAGCACTTTACCAGAATCTGAGACACCAGAAATAAAAACATCCGGATCAACCATAGCCTGGGCAATATCGGGGTCGCGACCATTCATCTCAGCCGTAGAACGCATCAGTGAGCGCATATACGACTGGTATTTGTCAGGCATAATATGTCCGGTTTGGTCCACAACCGAAGCCGCACCAATGGAACTTCCTGGTGCCATATAAATAGAGTCACAGGCAATGGAAATCAGCGCACCAGCGGATGCGGCATTTTTATTGATGAATACGATGGTCGGTATAGGACATTCCAGCAAAGCCATGCGCATTTTGTCAGCGGCATCCAGCTCGCCACCAAACGTGTTCAATTCCATAAACAAAATGTCAGCTTGTTGAGCTTTGGCTTGCTCAATGGCTTTTTCCAATTTTCGCTGCGACGGGCGTGAAATATTGTCGTCAATTTTGAAATAGAAAATTTGCTGCGGATGATTGTTCGTACGTTTGGTTGCTGAATTTTTTTGCGCAGAATTCGCTACAGATTCTTTCGCACAATTTTCTGCTGAATTTTGCGTTGTGTAATCATCTTGTGCATGTAATGGGAAAATCATGCACAACAATACGAAAATCAGCAAAATAACCCCAAATCTATGGTTCATTTCAAGCGATATTTCTTTCTTATAATTTATATTATGTTAAATAACATCCCTTCCCCACAAATGAATTAACAGTTGATAATTGCGATTGGTTATGGTTTAGAGTTTAGAGTTTAATGTTTAGAGTTTAATGTTTATGGCCTTAACTTTTCTTGAGTTCTGAATTCTGAATTTTGAATTCTAATTAGCAAACTAACTAATTTGTTAATTGGCTAATTACTCAGTCTTTCCCATTTTCTGAACAATGAGCGTATTTTCAGTCCGATAACACCGAAAATCGCCTCCTTGAAGATGCCGCCCGACATTTTTGAAGTACCTTCTGTACGGTCCTTGAAGATAATCGGAACTTCAACAATCTTAAAGCCCAGCTTATAAACATTAAATTTCATTTCTATCTGAAATCCGTAGCCAACATGGTGAATTTTGTCAAAATCAATGGCTTTCAACGTACTCGCTCTGTAGCATTTGAAACCGGCTGTTGTATCATGTACAGGAATGCCTAACACAATGCGCACGTATGCAGAGCCATAATATGACATTAAAAGACGCGACATAGGCCAATTGATGACGTTTACACCTTTGCAATAGCGCGAGCCAATGGCCAAATCCGCATTTTGTTCCACACAGGCTGCATATAAGCGGGCAAGATCTTCTGGATTATGCGAAAAATCGGCATCCATTTCGAAAACAAAGTCGTAATTATGTGCCAAAGCCCATTTGAAACCATGAATATAGGCAGTTCCCAAGCCCAATTTGCCTTTTCTTTCCTCAATGAAAAGTCGTTCCGGGTACTCCCCTATCAGATTTTTCACAATATCAGCTGTGCCATCCGGTGAATTATCTTCAATAATCAGAATATGATAATCGCCAAGACCAAAGACTGTCCTGATGATTTTCTCTATATTTTCCTTTTCGTTGTAGGTCGGGATGATAACCAGTTTTTTATCCATAACTTATTGTATTGCAATTATTTATTTTGAAAAAACAATATATACTGGGAAATGGTCGCTATAACCGCCCTGATAAGCTCCTCCGGCAAAAGTTCTGAGCGGATAACCTGTGTAGGATCCTGTCTGAGTCAACATGAAATTTCTACGAAACACCTTGGTAGTCACATATTTATAGCTATTATTCCTTACAGGATTAATCAAGTTATACGAAATTATCATTTGGTCGATAACATCCCAATTGTCTCTGTATGCGTATGTTCCTATACCATCCTGATACATTTTCCACATCGGGTTGAAAAGATCCCCTTTCTGAACATCCTTGATTTTCACTTGAGGACGCAGGTACTCCTTCACGCTCTTGGCGGTAGGATTGTCATTGAAGTCGCCCATGAAAATAATATTGGCATTGATATTGGCGGCAAAAAGCGAGTCAGCAATGCGACGAGCAGCTTCCGCTGCGGCAATACGCTTGGGCATACTGCGTTTTTCCCCGCCGATTTTGGAAGGCCAGTGCATGACGATGCAATGTATGGTGTCGGTTTTGTCAACCACACCACTCATCAGGAAAAGATCACGCGTACGAAAACTTGTATCATCTGTAATTACAGGAAACGCTTTTGTATCAAGTAATTGAAAGCGTTCCTTACTATACAGGAATGCCACATCCACACCACGACGGTCTGGAGAGTCGTGATGAGCGACTGCCAGATTCAATGGTTTGAGATTATCCGTAGCCACCAAATCCTCCAACACTTTGCGGTTCTCGATCTCAGAAACGCCGATCACCACTACCCCACCGTTTTCTTTACCAATCAGGCAAATTACGGAAGACATATTCTTGAGTTTATTTTGGTATCTTTCCGGAGTCCATTGATTTGCTCCATCCGGCAAAAATTCAGCATCGTTGGTGAGCGGATCATCTTCTGTGTCAAAAAGATTCTCCAAGTTGTAGAAGGCAATGACAGCCTCTTTTTTTTCGCTTTGAGCGAATACAAACATGCCAGCGAACATTAAAATGGCAATCAGTGTAGGGATTTTATGTCTCATAATTTTTACCATATATTTAAAATGCAAAGATACATTATTTTTTCATTGAAAAACTAAAATTATTTCGCTCGTATCAAATAGTTTTTTTATATTTTTGTTTTTTTATTTTGATGACTAAAACAAGGTCTATGAAAAAACATCTATTCTTTATTGCCCTGTTTCTAACATCTTGTATGATAGTGTTTTCACAAGAGTCTGGAACGAAAAAGCAAAAAAAACATCGCGAAAAACAGGATACTGTAATTGCAACGGATGACAATTCCTTTGCAGAATCATACGATCTGCCAGATGACGGTCTGGATGATGCGGGAAGTGACAACTACGTTCCAGGACTGCTGCACTCATCAAGAGATGTTTACGACAACAACACGTCATTTAATTTCAGCATTGCTTATTTCAAGGCAAGAGGATATGACAATCGTTTCCAGAATCTGTGTATCAACAATTTCCAGTTCAACAGTCTGGTTACGGGCCGTGCCACTTATTCACAATGGGGTGGATTGAACCATGTGATGCGTTATCCTGAAATCGTTACCGGAATGAATGCTTGTACATTCAACTTCGGTAATATCGGTGGCGCCAATAATTACTCAACCCGGGCATCCTCGTATCGCAAGCAGATACGCGTAACCTATTCACTGAACAACAGAAACTACACCAACCGACTCATGTTCACCTACGCTACAGGTGTGTTGAAAAACGGCTGGTCAGTAGCGGCCAGTTTGTCAACCCGTTTCGGTAGCGGATTAAATTATGTGGATGGAGTGACCTACAACGGATTCAGCTACTTCCTGTCGGTGGAGAAAAAATTCAACACGGCTCATGCTCTGAACTTGACAGCTTTTGGGGCTCCCACTGTTCGCGGAATGCAGGCCTCCTCTGTGCAGGAAGCTTATGATATTACGGGAAGTCATTACTATAATCCCAACTGGGGCTGGTATCAGGGCAAAAAACGCAATTCGCGTGTAAGAACCGTGCACGAACCGGTAATCATGCTTACCCACTATTACACTCCTGATTCCAAATTGAAAATGACCACTACGCTGGCAGCCTCTTTCGGACGCAACAGCAGCACCGCACTCAATTGGTACGATGCCAAGGACCCAAGGCCCGACTACTACAGATATCTACCTAGTTATCAGATAGAAAACGGCGACACAGCTTCCACTTATTACGATGTGCTGAATGCATGGCAAAACGACGCCAATGTACGCCAAATCAATTGGGACAAAATGTACGAGATAAACCAGCTGGCAGCCATTCAAGGCAAACGTGCCCAGTACATGCTTGAGAACCGTGTTTACGACCACGTTTTGGTGGGAGGTGTTACCAATGCCTTGTACACTATTAACGAACATGTGAAATTGGTCTATGGTGTTGAATTGCGAGGTATTAAACAACGTAACTACAAGACCATCAACGATTTGTTAGGCGGCTCATACTGGCTGGATGTGGACAAGTATTCCGAAGGCGATTTTCCGGATGATGCCAATGTGCAGTATAATGATTTGGACAATAAAGACAAGGAATTGCATGTGGGCGATGTTTTCGGTTATGACTACGACTATCATATTATGATAGAGAAGGCATGGGCTCAGTTCCTGTTCACCTATAACAAGGTGGATTTCAACTTGGGAGCATTTATCGGCGGAACCGAATTCTGTCGTGTAGGCCACATGAAAAATGGTCGATTCCAGGATGACTCAAAAGGCCGGTCTAAAGTCCTGTCCTTCTTTGAATATGCTTTCAAAGGTGGTTTGACATACAAAATCAATGGACGCAACTACCTTGTTCTGAATGGCGTGTATCAAGCCGACGCTCCAGGTGCGCTCAACTCTTTTGTCGCTCCCCGTATCAGAAACAAAGCTGTGGATAATCTCACCACCGAAAAAATCGGTTCTGTTGACTTGTCCTATATCATGAAATATCCCATCATTACCATGCGCTTGACTGCTTATTTTGCCCAACTGAATGACATGACCAAACTGATAAGTTTCTACCACGACGGCATGCAATGTATGGTCAACTATTCGATGACAGGCATTGATCAACGCCACTTTGGTGTGGAATTGGGCGCCGAAATCAAATTGGGCAGCATGTTTACATTGATATTAGCCGGAAACTATGGCGACTATCGCTATTCTGACCGTGCCAACGTAACCATCAACGCTGAAAACGGCACTGACTTTGAAGGAGATATCAACCGTACGGTGTATTGGAAGAACTATCATGTGGCCGGTTCACCACAGGCCGCAGCTACCATTGGCCTTAAATTCAATCACAAGTACTGGTGGGTAAATATCAATCTCAATTATTTCGACAAGATTTATTGCGACTTGAATCCTGAAAGAAGAACTTCATACGCCAGAGGAAGCCTTTCTGCAGATGATCCCGCCTTTATCGCTATGGCCAGCCAAACCCGTATGAAAGGTCAATTCACCTTGGACGCTTCCATCAGCAAATCATGGAGAATCAAACAGCGTTATAACCTTGGTTTCAATATCGGTGTGACCAATATCACGAATAACAAAAACCTGGTTACCACCGCATGGGAGCAGTCTCGTTATGATTATACCGAATATAACCCCGACAAATTCCCCAACAAGTATTATTACGCATTCGGTACTACATTCTTTGCCAGTCTTAACTTCCAGTTCAACTAGTTCTTGATTTTAATTCATTCAATTAGCAAAAACAAACAATAACATGAACAGAATAAATAAATCTAATGTAGTTATACTGATGGCAGCGGTCCTGTTTTTGTTCGCCTCCTGTCGTCGCGAATTGGATGTGGCGCCTGTTGCTGTCTATGATGGACAGGCAACCCATACCATCGCCCAATTGTTGACCTACCATGTGCCCGGATCAATAGACTCCTACGATACGCTTCCGCATGACATGGTGATTCAGGGAACGGTTATCTCCAGCGACCAAGAAGGCAATTGCTACAAATATATCACCATTGACGACGGCACTGCCGGTATACAAGTGAAAATCAATAGCAATCCGCTGTATAACAATTTCCCATTGGGACAACATGTTTATATAAAATGTGATGGTCTGGTATTGGGAGATTACCGCAAACTTCTTCAGTTAGGTTGGTGGGAGAACGATGGCATGCAAGGTATCAGCTCAAACAAATTATACAAGTATATTTTCAAAGATGGCCTTCCTGGCCCCAATCCCGAGCCCTCTATTGAGCTGACATCTGCCAACCAACTCCAAGATAATATGTATAGCAGACTGGTCCGTCTGAAAAATGTCCGTTTCGAAGACCCCGGGCAGTTATTTGCCTCTGGCACCTCTTCTGATCAGCAGTCCAGAATCATCAAGTTTGAGGATGGCACAAGCATCATACTATACACAAGCTACTACGCTAATTTTGCCAGTCAGGCTACGCCCAGAGGAAAATTTGACATGGTTGCCCTTCTCGGACGTAATAATGCGAAGAATCAAGTTGTAATCCGTTCCTTGAAAGATATCGGAATTGCTGTCAGTGAAGACATCTTATGTAGTATGGATATTCATTCCAATCCGTTAGAAAACGGATGGATCACACAAGCCATTGAGGGTAACCCCTGGACCTATATTCCTGGCAATGCAGTGCGAGTTGTCAGTGGTGCAGGCAATACTGACAGCTGGTTGGTTACACCTGCCATAAATACCTCCGCTTATAACAATTTGACCATATCTTTCACCCATGGATTAATTGGCACAGCTAACTGTCAGGTTTGTTATTCCACCGACTATACAGGCGGAGATGTAGCAAACGCCAATTGGATTCCTTTGGATGGCATCTCTTACAATACAGTTCAGTTAGTTTCTACTGTAACAATTCCAGCTAATGCATTAAATTCCAGTAATTTAAGAATAGGTTTCAGATACCGGGATATGGCTGGCTCCCAAGGAAAGGCCAATTCACAATGGATTATTAGTTCTTTTGAAGCGGTATCAATTGTCGAACGATAAAATCTTTTATGACTATGAAAAAAATATATAGTATCACCATTTTAATGCTTGCCTTGTTACTTGCTTTTGTTTCTTGTAAAAAATGGGAGGCCCCTGAATTCCAAACTCCAGTTTATACCGGCAAAAAAGCCAATAAAACTATTGCGGATATCAAGGAGCGACATACCTCACTGAACGCAGATATAGTAGATTCTATTTGTGATTACAGTGGACAACGATTCATTGTCAAGGCTGTTGTAGTTAGCTCTGATGAAGGAGGAAATTGCTACAAATATCTTACGGTTCAGGACAAAACCGGTGGCATCGAAATTCCCATTGAACAGAATAGCCTCTTTAACGAATATCCTGTGGGACAGATTGTTTACATCAACTGCGATGGTTTGGTGGTGGGCGATTATCACAATAAATACCAAATTGGATGGATATACCAGAACAGTATCGGACGTATCAATTACCTGATGTTGAAAAATTATCTCACCAAAGATGGTCTTCCGAGCTTGGACAATATTATTGAACTGTCACCTTGTGGCGGAATTTGTGAGCTTTATTCCGATGCAGACATTACCGATGAGAAGTTCAACTGCCTGTGTACCATTAAGAAAGCTCGTTTTGTTTCCTCTTGTCATGGTTTACAGCTTTCCACCGACGATGTCATCTGCAATCGTCAATTGGAGAATTTTACCATTAGTGTCAGAACTTCAAACTACGCCAAATTCAGAAATATCATTATTGACGCCACCAAAGAATACGACCTGACCGGTATTTTGTCCGTATACTCAAACAAATACCAGTTTACGCTGCGTACAGCAGAAGACATAAAGGAATCGGAACATATTCCACAGGAGGTAGAAGTATTAGTAAACAAAGTGGCTGTTGACGCCAATTCACTAACTTCCGGTGGCTGGATTCAAAACACTGCTGACGCATGGAAATATGGTGACCACTTTTTGTATCATCCGGGTGTTGATGAAGGAAACACTTGTGACGACTGGCTCATCTCTCCGGAAATCAACATCAACGATGCCAACTGCTTCCTGAAAATCGAGCATCGTCTCAATATTACCGATCCCTTGTTCCATCAGGTTTATTACTCCACCAGCTATCAAGGAGGAGAAATTGACATGAATGAATGGTATGTGTATAATCTTACCAATTTCCCACCTAATAACTTTGAAAACAGTAATGCATTGACGCCTGTACCGCAAGGCACTTTCAGAATCGGCATCCGATACAATAAGAATGTTGTTACATCGTCGGCATCTCATCGATGGGACATAAAAGCGCTTAATTTTTATAAAACAGAATGGAGATAAAACTGAATACGATAGAAGAAGCAATTGAGGATTTCAAACAAGGAAAATTCCTCATTGTAGTGGATGATGAAGATCGCGAAAACGAGGGTGATTTCATCATTGCAGCGGAACATATTACCCCCGAGAAAGTCAATTTCATGCTCAGCTATGGACGCGGTGTATTATGCGCTCCAATGTCAGAGGAAAAGTGCAAGAAGCTGAATCTTGAAATGCAAGTGGATAATGCTTTCAATACTTCCCTGCATGGCACCCCGTTCACGGTAACGGTAGATTTACTGGGACAGGGCTGTACCACGGGGGTATCCATGCATGACAGAGCATTCACAATCAAGGCTTTGGCCGATCCGAACTCGAAACCAGAGCATTTCGGGCGACCAGGACATGTCAATCCTTTGCGTGCCCGTGATGGCGGGGTGCTGGTTCGTGCCGGCCATACCGAAGCCACCGTTGATTTAACACGTCTTGCAGGCTTACAACCTGTAGGAGCCCTTATCGAGATTATCAATCCCGACGGCACTATGGCTCGTCTTCCCCAACTGATGGAAGTGGCGGCCAAACACGATATCAAAATCATCACCATTCAGGATTTGATTGCCTATCGTATTAAAAACGAAAAACTTATCCGTAAGGAGCAAGAAGTGAATCTACCCACCCAGTGGGGCAACTTCAGACTGATAGCCTATACCCAACTCAATAACAACAGCACTCACCTGGTGTTAAAGAAAGGCGACTGGGAAGAAGGCGAACCGGTATTGGTCAGGGTACACTCATCCTGTGCCACTGGCGACATTTTCGGTTCATGCAAATGCGACTGCGGCGCACAACTGCATCGCTCTATGGAAATGGTGGAGAAAGAAGGCAAAGGCATGGTGCTGTATATGAGTCAGGAAGGCCGTGGCATCGGCCTGGTCAACAAGCTGAAAGCCTACCACTTGCAGGAATTAGGCCGCGACACTGTGGAAGCCAATCTCGAATTAGGTTTCAAGGCCGATGAGCGCGACTATGGCATTGGCGCACAGATATTGAACGATCAGAAAGCAAAGAAAATACGTCTTATCACCAACAATCCCGCCAAACGGGTTGGCCTGAACGGCTATGGTATCGATATTGTGGAAACAGTTCCCATCATCATCGAGCCGAACGATATCAATCGGTACTACCTGAAGACCAAGCAAGAGAAGATGGGTCACAAATTAAATCTTTAAAACAAAAAAAAAGCGCTTTTTCAAGCGCTTTTTTTTTGTTTGATTATCTATTTCAATTATTCTTCGTCTTCATCTTCACTCAAGCCCAGCATCTTCATCATTTCGGGATTGGAATGAATATCTTGCGCGTCAGCAGGCATCATAAAATCAACTTGTTTGATTTTTTTGCTTGGAATAACCTCTGTTGCTTCTGTAACTATTGTGATTTCAGTTCCTTCAACATCCCGTTTCACTTCGGTTCTCAATGGATAGCCAGCCAATCCCGGTGTTTCCGTGAAATTAATGTTTTCGCCAGTATTAAGGGCTGATGAAATATAAACCACGAAGGACTTGCTTTCGTCTGTTTCCATATCAGTCTCTGTGACCACTACTTTTTCGCATTCATAACCGGCAATAGTCATTTTTTCACCGGTTTTATTGTATTCATATTTGATATTTTTCTGAGCTTCCTGGATTTTCTCTGCTGACATTTCAATATAATATTTACCCATGCCCATAATATCCAAAATGGTTACGGCATTTTTAGCATCGCCATTGGTAATGTTAATCACTCCAAAACCCTCCTGACTAACCACTGTTTTAGTATAGTTGCCGAATATCATGATGCTATAATCATTTTCACCTTGAGAAGTGATATTCGGATCGTCTGTTCCCTCAATGTGAGTGTGCATTTTGATGGTGCCTGCAAAAGGCTTCTGAGCGGAAACGAGAGCTACAAAACCCATCATTACCACTGCCATAATTAAACATACTTTTTTCATAGTTTTTCTTATTTTAAGTTATACATTTCTCTTTTGAGTGTGCAAAAATACAAAAATATTCAATGTGCCAATTAGTTTTGATATATTTTAGAGCACAGGGTTTAAATTTTTAATTCAAATTTCAAAATCCAAAGTTCAAATTGTTGAATCCTGAATTTTGGGTTCTGAATTCTATGTGTTTATCTTATTTGATTTTCTTAAACATCTTGTTCCAGCGAATCTTACCCTCACCGATGGTTTTGAATTTATCCAAGGACAACCATACAAACAGGGTTCTGCCAACAATATGATTTTCAGGCACAAAGCCCCAAAAACGGGAGTCTGCTGAGTTATGACGGTTGTCACCCATCATGAAGTAATAGTCCATCTGGAAAGTATAATTGTCAGACACTTGGCCATTGATATACACTTTGCCATCCTTCACCTGCAAGTCGTTCAACTCATAATTCTTGATGATTTTGTCATACAAAACGATGGTTGAATCGTTAATCTCAACAGTTTGTCCTTTCTGAGGAATGACAATCGGGCCGAAGTTATCCTTGTTCCAATGATAGCGACTATCATGCGGGAAGATGCTCATGTCATACGTATCTTCTTTGTCCACAATCTTTTCCACTATCATTCCCATCTTTTCAATCTGAGTTTTCTGCTCTTCATTCAACCAATAAACAGTAGTGTTCTGGTCTATCTTTTGAACATCTTCTTCATTGATATTCAACGATTTGCGTTTTTTTGCACTTAACCCCAGACCTGTAGGATCCGTCACGAAATAGGAGTATTGCATTCTTTCAGGCTTGTAAGACGGCTCGCCATTGATAAACAGCTCACCATTAATCACTTGCAATACATCTCCTGGCATTGCCACACAGCGTTTCACATAGTTTTCGCGTTTATCCACTGGGCGGGCCACCACTTTATATTCTTTTTTTACCACTTCCCTACCCTTGCCTGGATAATATGTTCCGCCATATTTGGACTGGTAATACATCACTCTGTCAGGGGAATAGCGATAATACAAGTTTTCCATGGTCTTGCGGGGAGTCTTGGGATTGAGCATGGCCTCGAACTCGCGCACGATAGCATAATAGCTTTCACTTTGCCGTTCAATGGCTACCGTATCACCGTCGGGATAGTTGAACACCACTACATCGTTGCGACGCAAAGGACGGATGGCCGGGAATTTCATATATGGCAACTTGATGCATTCTGTATAGGATTTGGTGCTTTGGGTCAAGGGCATGGTGTGATGCACAAAGGGAAATGCAATGGGTGTCATGGGCACACGTGCGCCATAATCCATTTTGCCAACGGCCAGATAGTCGCCCACCATCAAAGTACTCTCCATGGAAGAGGTCGGGATGGCATAAAACTCCACCAGAAACATACGGATGATATAGGCGGCAGCTACTGCGAAAATCAGGGCATCGCCCCACTCTCTCGCTTTGCTCTTGTGGAAAGGCGGCAGGTCTTCCAGATGAGTGAAATGCTCTTTTTTTGAGAATCCCAAGTATGGCAGATATACAAAAAAGAAAGCTGTGCCTAAAATCAGCGGAATGTAACTTGTTTTGCCAAAAAGCCTTATGGTTTTCCATACCATCATGAAAAACATAAATATACCGATGAATGGGAAAATAATCAGCAGCATCCACCACCATGGGCGGGACAGTACATTTCGCAGCCAGAACCAATAGTCACCCATTGGAATCAAAGACAACAAAGGATTGACACCTGCTTTCTTGAAAATTCCCCACAAGCCCACATGCAGCCCCAAAAAGGAGATGAGTAGACAGATATATACGGCAGTCGTTGATAATGTCATGATAATTAATTGTTAATTCTTAATTCTAAATTGTTAGTGCAATATCTTTGAAATCGTAGATGCCAGGGTGTTGGAGAAGCCATAGAGCGGCTTTGACAGCACCTTGGGCCAACTCAACCCTATTCTTGGCAGTATGGGTCAGTTCAATAGTTTCATTGTCAGATTGATATGTAACTTTATGAATGCCGGGAACATCGGTCAAACGGAATGATTCAATTGGCACATCAATTTTGTTATCATATTGATTTTCAATAATTTCAGCCAAATGAATCGCTGTTCCACTGGGGGCATCTTTTTTGGTAATATGATGAGTCTCCTCTATAGATACATGAAAAGCCCCTTGGTCTTTCATGATTTTAGCTAACAGCTCGTTCAGTTTGAAAAACACATTGACTCCGATACTGAAATTAGAACCGAAGATGAAATTCCCGGAGTTTTTACGACAATAGTTCAACACTTCCTCTTGACGGCTATACCAACCCGTGGTACCAGCCACCAAAGGAATGTGATTATCAAAACATTTCTTGAAATTGTCAACAGCCACCGAAGGCATGGAAAACTCTATGGCCATATCGGCTGTGAGAAATTGGTCCCATTGCTGTTGCCAGTCATCCACATTATCTATACGCGCTACAATCTCTTCCTGATGGGCCAAAAGTATTTTTTCCACTTCTTTGCCCATTTTACCATATCCTAAAATCGCAAATTTAGCCATTATTTGAAATTTAAGCTTAAATTGACCCCATAATTAAACGAGTTCCTGTTGTACTGGCTGGCCATATAGCTATTTTGTTCTATCTGGGGAGTAACTCTCAATGACAAATCATCAGAAATATCAAAATAGTACAGATGAGCATCCACCACAGCATCGACAATATTCAAAATATAAAGAACTGCTGTAATTGCAACAGCAATTTCCATCCTTCTGCGATACAGACTTCGCATAGCAAGGATATTCTCATCGGTATAAATCGCAAATTGGGGATTTATTTTATCCGTATTCCCATCGCGTCGATTAATGAATTCATTTTTATATTGCACCATCTGGTGAGAGAAATCATAGACAAAATAACAGGAAATTCCCAGTGCGCCATATACGATGGGCAGTTTCCAATATTTTTTGTTATAGATCTGCCCCGCGCCAGGAATGAGGGACAATAGTCCCGCCACAGTGGGACTATGTTTTTTACGCAAAACGGAATCGCTCGCTGACACGTGCTCTACGGGCTTTTCAGACCTGATTTTTATACCTTTGGTATTACGAGCAGAGGTTACAAGGAGAGGTTTCCGCTGAGATGCGGAATCGCGGACAGTTGTATCTCCATTGAAAACCCCGGTTTCTGACACTTGTACTGAATCAACAGACTGAGCCTGTACGGACCAGCCATACAGACTCAGCAAGAACACAAATGATAAAATTATATTTTTCATAAATAGCAGAACTAAGGAATTTTACATTAGTTTGCTAATGATTTGCTTTAAGTCCTCGTCAGAGGTGAACGGAATGGTGATTTTGCCTTTCCCAGACAAATCCTTTTGGACGGCCACCTTTGCGTTTAACTTTTTGGAGAAGGAAGACATGAACTGGTTGACTTCGTCGGAGAGGGTAATTTTGATTTTCGTCTTCGCGGGTTTGAACTCACTTGAATGCTTCTTTACCAAGCTTTCGGTCTGACGGACAGACAATCCTCCATCAATCACCTGTTTCAGCAATTTCTCCTGTAGTTTTTCATTTTCCACAGCCACCAATGCTCTTGCATGACCCATGCTGATCACATTGTCACGCACAGCGATTTGTGCCGGCAATGACAACTTCAGCAGTCGCATGTAATTGGTAATCGTACTACGGTTTTTGCCGACTTTTGCGCTGACTTCGTCCTGGGTAAAACCAAATTCATCCATCAATCGTTGATACGACAAGGCAATTTCCAATGCGTTAAGGTCTTCGCGCTGAATATTTTCCACTAACGCCATTTGAATTGACTGCATATCATCGACCGTGCGCACGTATGTAGGAACTTCCTGCAAGCCAGCCAATTTGCATGCGCGCAAACGTCGTTCGCCAGAAATCAGTTGGTATTTACCATTGGCAATAGGCCGCACTGTGATAGGCTGTATCAGTCCATATGTCTTGATGGACTCGGCCAATTCTTTCAAAGCTTCCTCGTCAAACTTGGTACGGGGCTGGTTTGGATTGACCTCGATGGATTCAATGCGAATGGTGCCGACCGAATCCTGCTTGATACGGGCGGCAGAATTGGGAGCGATAGGCAGATTACTTCCTCCCAGCAATGCCCCCAAGCCTTTGCCTAACTTTTTAGCGTCTTTATCCATAAATTCGATTAGTTAATTAGTTAATTAGCAAATTAGTAAATTAGTGAATTGAATAGTAAATCAGTTCATCATATCATTTGCTAATTTGCTAATTTACTCATTTGCTGATTCATTAAAAGTGAAACCATTATTTACCAGCACTTCTTTGGCGAGGTTCAGGTAGTTGATATTGCCTTTGGATTGCACATCGTACAGCACAATAGGTTTGCCGTAGCTCGGAGCTTCACTCAAACGCACATTTCGTACAATGATAGTGTCAAAAACGATGCCCTTGCAGTGCTGTCTAACATCTTCAACCACTGCGTTATTGTGTTTCAGTCGAGCGGTGTACATGGTCAAAAGGATACCTTCGATATTGAGTGAAGGATTCATATTGGCCTGTACCAGACGGACGGTGTTGAGCAGTTTGCCCAAGCCTTCGAGGGCATAGTATTCGCACTGTACAGGAATAATGACCGAGTCAGCGGCCACCAACGCGTTCAGTGTAATCAGTCCCAAAGAAGGGGCACAGTCAATGAGGATGAACTCGTATTCGTCCTTTATTGCCGTCAGGGCGTCGCGCATACGGTATTCACGGCGGTCAAAAGAAATCATCTCCAGCTCGGCGCCCACCAGGTCGATGGTAGCCGGCATAATGTCCATATTGGGCGTGTCGGTGTGCAAAATGACCTCCGGGGCGAACTTGTTGCCTAACATACAGTCGTAAACGCTGTTCTGGACCTCTTCCGGATCTATACCGACACCCGAAGTCGCGTTGGCTTGCGGGTCGGCATCAATCAGCAGGGTCTTATGCTCCAACACGGCCAGCGAGGCGGCCAGATTGACCGCGGTCGTGGTCTTCCCTACCCCTCCCTTTTGGTTAACGACAGCAATAATCTTTCCCATTAGGCCTCCAGATCTTCAAAATTAATGTCATCAGTCTTGGGCTCGTTGGTGTCGAACAAAACATCATCAGGAATCTTGCCCGTTTCAATGAACTCCAATACAGCGGCCAATGCGTTCTGGAATTTGGTGAAATCTTCCTTGTACAGGAACAATTTATGTTTTTCATAGAAGAAAGTACCATTGTCAGCGTTGAATTTACGCTTGCTCTCGGTAATGGTCAGATACTTCTCTTCATTTTTAGTGGTCTTAACATCGAAAAAGTAGGTACGCTTCCCTGCTCTAACTGCTCTTGACAAAACTTCATTTTTTTCTAAATTTTCCATCTCTAATCTTTTTCGTTAATATTAATATAAGGTGAATGATTCTGCAAATATAATATTTTTCTATATAACTAACGTCAATTTTTTGAAAATATTTTCTGACGTTTATTTACGACCCTGCTGCTTAGCCAGTTGCTGCTGCTGTTTAACCATCTCTTCCATGCGCAGCTGCCATTTCGATTTTTTCACAGGTTGTTTCATGTTTTCCAGCAATTGTGCACGCAGTTTGTCCTGTTTCACCGTCAGCATGAAAATACCATTCTGGGCAAAGGTTATCAGGTTGATTAACAGGTAGTAATACGTCAAACCTGAAGAAAAACTGTTGAACATGAAGAGGAACATGATGGGCATGATGTACATCATCCATTTCATCATCTTCTGCTGGTCGCTGTTGCCCGTGGCCGGAGACATCAGCTTGTTGTTCATGTAAGTGTATGCGATGGTCGAAATGGTCATCAACAGGGTGAATAAACTCACATGGTTACCGTACAGCGGAATGTTAAAGCTTAAATCCAGAATGGAGTCGTAAGACGAAAGGTCGTCGGCCCAAAGGAACGATTTCTGGCGCAACTCGTATGCCGATGGGAAGAAACGGTACATAGCGATCAGGATTGGCATCTGAATCAAAGCCGGCAGACAGCCCGCCATGGGACTGGCTTTGGCACTCTTGTACAAGGCCATGGTAGCCTGCTGTTTCTTCATCATCTCATCCTGGTTCTGGTCGGCCTTGGGATAGCGCTTGCTGATGGCATCAACCTCAGGCTTCAGGGCTCTCATTTTGGCGGAGGACAAATAGGTCTTGTAGTTGACGGGAGTCACTACCAGTTTGATAAACAAGGACAAAATCAGAATGATAATGCCGTAGTTGATACCGTAACTCTCCAGCCAGTTGAAGATAGGAATGATCACGTAGCGGTTGCACCACTGCAAGAGGAAGAACCCCCAACCAAGCGGCACCTGGCGTTCCAGCTTCAAATCATACTCTTTCAACAGTTTGTATTGGCTGGGCCCCATGTACATCATCATATCGAAAGAACCGCTATTGAGGTCGCTGACAGAGAAATCCAATTGGGCTTCCATGGTCTTCAGCAACTGGGTCTCGTTCTTGGCGGGAGTAGTCACTTCCAATGCCGCTGTGCTGAATTCACCTGACTGGGCAATCAAAGTGGAAGTGAAGAACTGTTGTTTGAAGCCCACCCATTTCAAAGGTGAGGAAAAATCCTTCTTGTCGCTTTTGCGCTCATCAAGATTGTCCACGTCATCTACATTGTCCATGTAATAGACCGTACTCATATCTCTTTCTATCTGATAGTTACGCTCCTGGCAACTCAATTGGGCATTCCAGTCCAGCGTATAGGACAGATTGTTGGCATACAGGTAATCCGCCATGTTGACGAAATTAATTTTGTAGCCAAAATGATACTCGTTAGGATAAAAGGTATATAAATATTCAATGTAGCTATCGCTGACGGGGGCCGCGGTGGAGTCACCACTTTGAACCGCTCCAGCGGGATATACTTTCAGCGAAAGCGTGGTGCTGTCCTTGGTCACCACCAGGTTAGGCGTTTCACTGCTGAAGGTCAGGTCTTTGGAATGCACCGTAGCCTGGTTTTTCAGCATCAGGTCGATGTTGATACTGTTGGCGTCGCCGTCAAACAGCACCACATGTGGTTTTGCCGAATCTTTTGGGGCGAATTTGTAGGCCTCCTTCATCTCAATTCTCTTGAGATAACCGCCTTTACGGGCGAAAGAGTAAATCGCCTTGTTGGTCTCCACGGTGAAATCGCCGTTTTGGGCATCTGCCGGCATCCGGAAAGCCACTGCGTAAAGCGGCAGTTTCTTCTGTATCTCTGCTGCCGGAGTACCGGCTGCTGTCGCCACCGTGCTTGTGTCATTCATGTACTGCTGGTCAGCCATTGACATGGCTACTGCGTTGGCAATGGAATCCTCCCGAGCTTTCAGCTCCTGCTCCATTCTCTCCTTCTCAACCTGCTCACGATGTTTGGCATTCTTCTGCGAGGTGTAAAAACTGAACCCCATGAAAAGCGCGAAAATCAAGAGCAATCCAATAATCGTATTCTTATCCATTCTATTTAAAAATTAGCCTGCAAAAATACGAAAATTTCTTCATACTTTTCCACAGATGGAAAAGTATGCAAAAGATCTTTGCCGACATGAATGCCACCCACTCTGTCCGCCCTCTGACAGCGGCGGCAAAAGTAAACTGGACGCTTACGCGCTTTTGTACGCCGCTGTATGAGGCCGTCCATTCACACCGCTTCCGCACCGCATGTCGGCATGGCCAACACACGGAGGAAGTATGGAGGCAATTGCGTCCTCGCAGTTGCATGGAGTATTGCAGAGACGAGGCTTGCCAAGCCTAATCCTGTTTGACCGTCGGCATGGCTAATGCATATAGTGTCAGGACTTGGTAAATGTGTCGAAGACACAATATCTTATTAACCCCTTACAAGCGAACAAAGTGAGCGCAGTATGGGGTCATGTGCAACACCTCCACCCCTCCTCGCGGCGAGGATGTCGCATGCCCCGAAGCACATCACCTGACCGCCGCGAAAGGAGAAAAAAAGATTGATGATTAAAACAATTTCAGCAATAGTCGTCAATGGAATCTCCACCAGTCCACTCAAGTCCTTGCTGCAATGTGAATTGCTTTCTTGCACCTTGTTCTTCAAAGAAAGAGCCAAGATTTTCGTGGACAAACATATCTTCCTCCTTTACGATACGGCACAAACACCAAGGTTTTATGGGATGTTCTTGGGTTGATTTGCTGAATACCAATATACTCTCATTGACTTTGGCATAGTCAATCACTATGGTTTCGTGGAATGTGTTTCTTGTAAAAATCTCACCTGAACGAAGGTTTGCAAAATAGTCTTCCAATGTGGCATCAGGTTTGGCGGGGCAGCAAGGAAACTCTGTTTCGGTTTTCCATTGTCTTTGTCTTGCATTGGGCGTGAGGGAAGGTGTTGTATCGAGTTCTTCCACTGGAGGCACAGAAGGGATTGCTCTTTGTAAATTTTCCTGTTCCAATTCTTGCGACTGCTTTTCAACCTGTAGATAGCGTTGCATATTGGATTGTCGCCATTCTTGCAATTCTTCGGTTTCTTCCGTATCGTTTTGAAATACCCATTCGCCCAGTGCTCCTTTGCCTGTAGGAATTTGCCTTTTCTTTGCCCATTTCTCCATATTCTTCAATGTTCGTTGTCCCTCTTCTTTGCTGACGGTTCGCATCCACGAGAAATTAGGGTCTTTGTCAACGCAGTCATTAAGAATGGAAGGGTCTTCCAGAAACGCTTCTATGCTCCCGCATAGCATTTCTATCTTCCAGCGTGTTGTCGGATTGTTCAATGCGTTCTCCAACCGAGTGACCCAATGCAGATTCTCTGGACGGTTATTGCATTTGTTGCTATCCTTGTGGTCAACGACCAAATTCTTGTCGGTTGGCTCTCCGTGAAAAGCGGTTGCAACGATTTGGTGGATACGGGCTTGACCGATATACATATAACCGTTCTGCGGATTCTGTTTTCCGAATGTCCATCGGTTATCTTCCTTCCTCATCCGCTTGCCTTCCCTTGAATGACGGAACACAGCACCATTGTCTCGGACGGAATAGGTTTCGTCCTTGTATATGCAGGTAAGTTCTTGGGTGTAATCTTGGTCTGGAGTTAGCATAATTAAAAGTCCCGGGCTTTTCGTTTTTCTGACTGATAATTCTGGTAAAGCGACATTCCAATCTTATCAGAATTGAAAGTTCGGTCGTGCGTTATCGGCAAGGTGGATAGACGGATTCTTTCCACGCCCGATTTGAACATTTCCATTTCCTGCTCGGAAACCTTGAACATAGCCATTGCTTTCACTTCCGAAATAGGGACAAAGACATAGCCAACCATAACAGCCCCTTCGCTGGAGGTGGCATCCAACTTCTTACCCTCAAGTTGCAGTATTTGGTCGGTATTGAAGAAGCGAACCATCATAGTCGGATTGTCGCTGAACACAAGTCTGTCAGACTGCACACTGACCACGATGTATGCTGTATCACCGATAAAGGTGGGCGTGTAACTCACGGTGCAACCTTCAGCGGAGAACGGACGGTAGGTGTAACTCACGGTTTGGGCTTGCAAATGTACCATAATGGTGACAAGTATGAATAGCAGTAATACGGTCTTTCTCATAAAACATTATATTATTAAAATCACTCTGCAAAATTAAAAAAATTACTTTTTCATCTAAGGGAAAAGTAACGGAAAAGAAACTGCACTTACCGTCGGCTTGATCTTTTGGTTCCTTTTCCATCAAGGGAAAAGGAACGGAAAAGAAACTGACATTTTGGCAGTCCCCACTTTTGGCACAAATTTTGCTTTTAACCTGGCATCAAATTTCAGATTAAAATCAATAAAAAACAATACATTATGTCTACAGGAAAAATCAATGTCAAAACGGAAAACATTTTCCCCGTTATCAAGAAATTTTTGTATTCAGACCAAGAAATATTCCTTAGGGAATTGATTTCCAACGCCATAGACGCTTCACAGAAGATGAAAACCCTGGTGAGCCTCGGCAAGGCCAATGTGGAACTGGGCGACATGACCATCGAGGTGAAGGTGGACAAGGATGCCAAAACCCTCAGCGTCATCGACCGCGGTATCGGTATGTCCGAAGAAGAGGTGAAGAAATACATCAACCAAATCGCCTTCTCCAGCGCAGAGGAGTTTGTGGAGAAATACAAAGGCACCGACGCCGCCAACATTATCGGCCACTTCGGACTGGGCTTCTACTCAGCCTTTATGGTTTCCAACTTGGTGGAAATCAAGACCAAGTCGTACCAGGACGATATGCCCGCTGTGCACTGGACCTGTGACGGTTCTACTGAATTCACGATGAAGCATATCGACAAGGCTGACCGTGGTACCGAAATCATCCTGCATATTGCCGACGACTCTGCCGAATTCTTGGAAGAGAACCGTGTTGTGGGCTTGCTGCACAAGTACTGCCGCTTCCTGCCCGTGCCTATCCGCTGCGGTATAGAGAAGAAATGGGAGAAACCCGAAGGCAAGGACAAAGAGGAAGAGGTGGAAGTGCCCCGTATCATCAACAATACCAACCCGATATGGAAACAGCAACCCTCCGCATTGACCGACGAGGACTACAAGAAATTCTACCACGAACTCTACCCCATGGTATTTGAGGAGCCTTTGTTCCAAATTCACTTGAACGTGGATTACCCCTTCAACCTCACGGGTGTACTGTATTTCCCGAAGGTGAGAAATCAGATTGAATTACAGAAAAACAAAGTGCAACTGTATTGCAATCAGGTGTTTATCACCGACCAGCTCGATGGTATCATCCCCGAATTCATGATGCTACTGCACGGTGTGATTGATTCACCGGACATCCCGCTGAATGTGTCACGTTCCTATCTGCAGTCCGATGCCAACGTGAAGAAAATCTCCAATCACATCACCAAAAAAGTGGCTGAGAAGCTGGAGGAAATGTTCAAGAACGACCGTGAGGATTTTGAGAAGAAATGGGATGATATCAAGGTATTTATCGAATATGGTTCCATCACTGACGAGAAATTTTATGAAAAAGCCCAGAAGTTCTTCCTGCTGAAGAACACCGATGGCAAATATTTCACCTTGGATGAATACAAAACCAAGATTGAGACCTTGCAGAAAGACAAAAACGACACGCTCGTATATCTTTATGCCTCAGATGTTAACACCCAGCACCTGTATATTTCTTCCGCCAAGGAAAACGGCTACGATGTGTTGCTGATGGACGGTTTCCTGGATACGCATTTCATCAATATGCTGGAGCAAAAACTCGAAAAGAGCCGATTCACCCGTGTGGATGCCGACATAATCGACAAACTGATTGAGAAGGAAGACGCTCACCCCTCAAAACTTTCGAGTGAGGAGACAGAAAAGCTAAAAGGACTGTTTGAAGGCAATGTGGAGAAAGAAAAATTCACCGTACAGGTGGAAAGTCTCAGTGAGAGCGACCTGCCAGTGATGATTACCCAGAACGAGTTCATGCGCCGTTATCAGGATATGAGCAAGATTTCAGGGCAGCCCAGTTTCGGCAACTTCGAGCACTACAATTTGGTAGTAAACGGCAACCACCCTCTTGCTGGTCGTATTTTGGGTGAAACCGACGAGGACAAGAAGGTGGCGCTGACCAAGCAGTTAATCGATTTGGCTATGCTGTCGCAGAATATTCTGACGGGCGAGAAACTCAGCGACTTCGTGAAACGTAGTGTGGAGCTGCTGTAAACAACTTTTATTATTTAGACAATCTGAATTTCACCAGGCGCATGGGGATGCCCTTTGCGCCTTTTTTGTCTTGTACGCTATAGAGGTATCCATTGTGAAACGCCATCTGGTCGGCTTTAATAACCAAGTCGTAATCATCACATACAAAGCTACTTTGGCAGATAAAATTACCACCATCTTGATAGACCCACACATTGAACTTATTACCGCCCTTCGTTTCCGGAATCTCGAAAAACAACAGGTTGTCCTCCGAATCTTTGATAATTGTAGTAAATACTGGCATGGTCACGGGTTCGGTAATCAAAGCCATATCTTTCTCCATTTTCTTCACCAACTCTGGCAATATCACCTTTTTGTATTCTTCTGATTCGACATTCGTTGAAACATGTGGAAGGATAGTAGGATCGGTTGTTTTCTTTAAATCTTCAATCTGTTTCCGCAGAATTTCCTTCTGTTCTTCTGCCGACAATTCATTCTTGCCAAAAGGAATATTCATCCTGTTTAATTCAACACCGTTCAAATCGTATGTAATCACCTGATTCACAGAGGGGGCGGCCACCACAATTTTCTGTTTGACAATCGCAACGCGTACTCTTATGGATCCCTGTCTAAGCCAAATAGGCATTACAGCATCCACCGGATGATAGCCAATCATAAATTCACTGCCATTCTCTAATTTTTTTCTATAGAAGAAGGGCACATCCTCACCTGCTGATGATGCTGAATATCTGCCATCTTGAAACCAATAGCTATATATAACTTTTTGATCACCTGTATTATAATCCACAATAGACACGATATCCCTACACTTTTTTCCCACAACAAAACCCGTTACCAACAAGCGATCGCCCGGAAGGGGCAGAATATCATACACGCTGTATTTAATGTTCACTATTTTCTTGATATTTCCTTGCAAATCAATAAAATGTATCTTTCCCAAATTGTCCGCCTTCGTGTACAAAACCTTGTCATTCAATGCTCCTGCAATGGGTTTCTGCAGCTTCTTATTCTTTCCCGTTTTTATGCTGAATTCACGCACGAATTTTCCGTCTTTATCAAATAGTGTATAGTAATCCTCGTAAGAATGACTTACTACCACAGAACCGTCTGACAACACTGTAACATACTTTCTTTTACCGACATAGGTGTCATACATTTTATCATAATAGGAACGGAATACCTGATTCCAGTCATTATCTTGTGCATAATTGGTCTCGGGAATCAATTTCACCGCACCGTTTTTGTATGTATCCAGCAGAGTCTGCGAATATCCTTTAGCTTGAAAGAATACTATTGCTGCCATGAAGACAATTCCGATAAAAATGTGTTTTTTCATGATTATATTATTTTATTGTTGATAAACTCTAAAAACATAATTCTGCTCGGTAATGGGACAATTAGCGTCAAATTCATCCTCAATCTCATATCGCACAATAATCTGATTACCGGTTATATCCGTGATTTCACCAATCGTATTTTGACGGATCACAAGGGCGATGGCCAGAACCAAGACCATAACCGCGGCGACAGAAGATGCTATTCTGAGCCATCTGTTACGATTCAGTGGTGAAGCGGGGGCTGTTTTCACATTAGCACTTGTGGTCTGAGTCGGGAAACGGAAAGGTTTGATTTCGGGACAAGAAAGCGAACCCCAAGCCGAACGCACCAGCTTAATTTTGGCACGCTGCTCCTCCACTCGGGCAGCGCAATCAGAGCATAGTTGCAGATGTTGCTCCACCCTATTGGCTTGACGAGGCGACAATTCTCCATCGATATAAGCCTGTATTTCACTGTCACTCAAATGTTTCATAGCCATAAGATTTTAATATTCCGTATAATTTATTGATTACTCTGGATAAGGTTTTCCCCACCGAGGGAAAGCGGACACCCACAATATCCGACATTTCCTTGTAAGAAAAGCCCTCACTATAGAGCACTGCCATCTGACGATCCTGGGGAGACAGCTGAGACAATGCCTGCTGAATTATTTTACGTTTATCATTCGCATAATCAACAGTTTCCGCCTCCGGTTCTGGCACATCTGCCGCTGATATATCTGCATGACGCTTCTGGTATGCCGTGCAATCCGCGCATTTGTTCAAGGTAACCCGCAACAGCCAACTTTTGGGCTGACGGATCTGGCTCTTCTGGCTTTGGCTGAAATAGGCGGTGAAAACATCCTGTAATACATCCGCGGTCGCATCCTCATCCGCCAGAAGCTTCATCGCCACTGCCCAAAGCAATGGATAATATTGGTGATATGTGCTTTCAAACTGATCCAAAACAGACGTGTTTTTCTATAAGTCGAAAAAAGCGACCATTTTGTGACAAAAATACAGAAAAAAATAAACAGGCGCACCGAAAGCGCGCCTGTTTATTAAAAAACCGGTACTCTATTATTATTTCTTTTTGAATAAAGAAACAACGAAAAGCAGCACGACGGCACCGATGACGGAAACGAGAAGTTCCCATACTAAGCCCGAACCTGCCTGAATATTCAGCAGACTCATCAGCCAGCCACCGATGAAACCGCCGATAATACCGATGATGATATTCCACAGCAGGCCAAAGCCGCCGCCACGCATGATCTGACCAGCTAGCCAGCCAGCCACTGCGCCGAGAAGCAGATAGAGAATGAAATTCATAATCACATAGTTTAAGTTAAATATAAAATTCACGGCAAAGATAAAGAAATTTTTCTAATTAGCAAATGTCGAACTTTATGGAATTTATTTCGTGGAGGCGTGGAGACGTTAAGACGCTCGCTTCGCTCGTTCGTGGAGGCGTATATAAATTGCGGCAGCTGAAAAAATTTCGTCTTGACGAATGCACTTCGTGCATGTCTTAACGCCTTAACGCATAAACGATAATTATATTTGCATATATAAAATATTTTTTCTAACTTTGCAGATTGTTTCCATCAATTCAAAAACTATTACAAAACACTGCAAATGGCAACTAAAATCGGCATCAACGGATTTGGAAGAATCGGGAAAATGGTATTTCGTTTGGCCGAGGGTGAACCCGACATTGAAATCACTCACATCAACGATAAAATGGATACGCGGCTGATGGCGCATCTGCTGAAATACGACAGCATCCATGGCCGCTTCAACGCGGATATAGACTTCGACAACGACCATCTGATTGTCAACGGACGCAAAATCCTTGTGACCAACCAGATGCACCCTGCAGACATTCCCTGGGACCGAACTGGCGTAGAGGTGGTTATCGACTCGTCAGGTCGTTTTAAAACCGCTCCCCTGCTGCAACCCCATCTCGGCGGCACGGTGCAAAGGGTTATCCTGAGTTGTCCTCCCGATGACGACAGTATCAACCGCACCATCGTTATGGGTGTAAACCACAACACCATACAGGAGGAGGACCGCATTATCTCCAATGCATCCTGTACCACCAACTGCATCGCCATTGCCCTGAAGGTCATCAACGACGAGTTCGGTATGGTACGCGGTTTCATGAACACCGTGCACCCCACCACCAACAATCAAAACCTGCAGGACGGCTACCACTCCGACTATCGCCGTGCACGGTCAGCTTTGGCCAATATCATCCCGACGACCTCCAGTGCCGTGAAAACCACCAAGTTAGTCATCCCTGAGATGGCCAACATCTTCGACGGTTTTGCCACCCGCATCCCCATTGTGGACTGCTCTTTCGTGGAACTGACCGCCGAACTGCACTCGCAGGTCACCACCCGTGACATCAAGGACGCTTTCCTGCGCCATGCCAATGGCGACTTGAAGCCCTATCTCGAATATACCGAGGATCCTATCGTCAGCAGCGACATCACCAACAACCCCCACTCCGCCATTTTCGACGCCATGGCTACCAAAGTCATCGGGGGCAATTTTGTCCAGTTGCTTGTATGGTACGACAACGAATATGGCTATTCATCAAGAATTATAGATCTCATAAAATACATCTACCACTATGAATGAAATGATTAAATCACAGGCGTTAGAGGCCAATCTCTCTCGTACACAGAATATCCCCTACACCATTCCTGAACATCACCAATGGTTCATGTCGCTGTCCGACAACTACTGGGGCATTCACAAACGTATCACCGACTTTTTCTACGAGTATCATCACCCGTTTTCCAATAAGAAAGAAATTGTAAACCAATTAGTTAGTGTAACCATCTCCGATTTCTGGCTTTACAAGGAACTGCCGGAAGAAAACAAGGAAAAAGCGCTGCAAATCATCTTCGACCTCTATCAGGAATTGCTACAGAAACAGTTGGCCGATGATTTATGCAAACAGCTGATTTACACCTTTTTGGATTTCTTTAACAATGCCTACGACACCCTGGAGGGCACCCATTTCCTCACTGATTATCTGACCATTCTGGATCAAAATCTTGAAGCCAACAGCTTCAGCTATTTCTATAATGTGGGCCATTTCAAAAAAAAACTGCGCAAAGCCGCTGAAAACGAGACCACAGCCTCCACGACAGTGGAATTTATGCGGAAATTGCTACGCGGCAATGTTCAGTTTTGGGAGGAAAGCACTCAGATTGAGGCTTGGTACGAGAAAAACCGTGCCAAGATGTCAAAGGACTACAGCCAGCAGCTGAACCAGTTAGGCAAAGCCTTGTATGCTGACTATTATGAGAAAATTGACGCGGCAAGCACTTTCGATGAACTGGCCAGATACGCTTTCACCTTTGCTGATATCATTGAGGCGTACAAGAAAGAAATCGACATCTTCGAGAAAGCCAGCGAGCAGTTCTGCTACATCTTCTATCTGCTGCACCTGCCCGGTGTGAAATACCACCGCGAATACCTGCTCATTGAGCTCAACAAAGTTATCAAGCGCATCAGTACCGAGCTGGACGAGGAACAGTGCATCGAGTCCATGAACGAGCTGTTCTCCCAGTTCACCGACTTCAAAGAGAGCCACATCAACATGATTCTGGATTCCATTCTCACCTTGGGAAAGGAAATCATCAATACAAAGAATACCACTCTCATTCATTATTTAGAAAGAAAGATTATCGATTTCGGCTTCGTCACCCCAGGTATTACCTACATGACCAACGACTGGGAGCTGAAGGTTAATCCATGCCACGTCAAAAACATACGTGTTTGGTTGGAGTTGATTGAGTACGATCCCGAGACCATGCAGCGACTGTTAGCCGCCCTGATTATCAACCTGCGTGTGGGCGGTATATTCATCTTCGATACCGACTTCTTCCAGAAAGATATCACCAAGCTGCTGAATGCCAGAATATCACCTATCTACAAGCAAACCAAGCAGTTGGCAAGAATCTTCCCCGTCTATTTCAACGAAATCGGCGCCGAAGGCGTACTGCGTGACGTTTCCACCAAGATAGACGAACTCTCGCACCGTAACGACAAGCTCATTCATTTCTTGAGAAAACAAATCCATACCGAAGGCAACAATTCGCATATCCAAATTACCTTGGATGTGATTTATTTCTGGAAAGACTTGAATAAGAAACATTTGGAAAAGATTTTGCCGCAGAATGTCTATTCTTTGGTGGATCCGGACGGCATCTGGGTGCAAGGCGTGCATGACGTGCTGACACAGCTGCTTGAGAAGAATAATCTCACCGTTGAAATGCTGATAGAGAAGAAGAAAGACGAAGTGGAAGAGCTGATGAAAGTTGTGGAGCATGACAACGAGACTGACATCAAGCGAGTGAGTCTGATTATTGAATTATATCAATTGCTGAAAGAGAAATACATCTTCGATTCCACCGATATTATCAATATTCTGAAGAAATACTATTTCGTTGATAAAGAAGATATTGACAAACTGGAGATGCTGCTCGAGAAGGACGAGCCGGTGGAGACTTTGAAGCACATCTTCTCCTTGATGAAGAAACTCAACGACATCATCTTCGACGAGAAGAAAAGCGAAGGTTGGGAAAATGTCTTCTACAAGCGCCATATCGCCTTCGGTATTCCTTCCATGTACGGCTATTACAAGGAAGTGAAATTCGATGCTCTGGGCATCACCTTCCGTCTGGAACGCATCGCTTCCGTCTTGGTGAAGCGTATCATCATGGGTCTCAACACCGAGTTCTTCACCCTCAAGATTTTCAAGGAAATCTGCGACATGCTCCAGCTGCTGCGCGACGGTCTGAGCCTCGACGGCATCCACGACCAGAGCTTCGACTCCAACCTGAAGATGATGGAATACAGTTTAACTTCAGGATGCTTCACTATTGATCAGTATATCAATATTTTCCAGTTTATGGAAGGCAGCATCAAGGAAATCATCAACAACTACTTCATCCGTCCTTACGACATCCTGCTGAAGGTCATCATTCCGCAACAATACCCCGAAATCACGGACAAGACAGAGATGAAGAAAATCATTGCCCAGAAGTCCGAGATTTTCTACCGTGAGTTACTGTCATCCGCCTTTATCATCCAGCAACTGGATAACTTTATGGGCGAAATCCTGAACAATCTGCGTAAGCAGGTGAATGTGCTGACTGCGGAAGAAGCGCGGAACATTATGACCTACGACCAGAACATGGCCATCAGTCCACTGTATCAGGAAACTCCTCAGATTGACAACCAGGTATTCTTGGGCTCCAAGGCCTATTATCTGAAAAAATTATACCTGAATGATTACCCCGTTCCGCCTGGATTTATCATTACCACGGAGGTTTTCCGCCGTATCAAGTCTATCCTGAAAGTGGAACCCATCAACAATGAACTGGACCAGATGATAAAATCGCATCTGGCTAAGATTGAGGAAATTACGGGATGTAAATTTGGCGATCCGCACAATCCCCTCTTGTTGAGTGTGCGTTCCGGTTCAGCCATATCAATGCCCGGTGCCATGAACACCTTCCTGAATGTGGGCTTGAATGATGAAATCACTGAAGAGCTAAGCAAGCAGGAAAACTACGGCTGGACCTCTTGGGACTGCTACCGCCGTTTGTTACAGACCTGGGGTATGTCCTACGGCTTGGAGCGTGATGACTTCGACCAAATCATTCTCAATTACAAGAAGAAATACAATGTGGCGCAGAAAATCGGTTTCACACCCGAAAACATGCGTGAAATTGCCTTTGCCTACAAGCAATTGCTAATCGACCACAACATTCATTTCGAGGAAGATCCTTTCATGCAGCTGAAGATAGCCATCACCACGGTCTTTGAATCCTGGAACTCTCCACGTGCCAAAGTATATCGCGAGCACATGCACATCGCCAACGAATGGGGCACTGCCGTCATCGTGCAGAAGATGGTGCTGGGTAACATCCACTACGAGTCCGGCTCAGGCGTATTGTTTACCCGTGACATCAAGAGCAACCGCTCGGCCATCAACCTGAACGGTGACTTCTCGTTCCTGAGTCAGGGCGAGGATATTGTGGGCGGTTTGGTCAACACCCTGCCTATCAGCGAGGCACAGCGCGAACGCAGCTACCAGAAAGCGCCGTTCTCACTCGAAAGCCACTATCCTGACATCTTCAACAAGCTGAAGGAAGTGACCAAGCGCATGATTGAGAACGACGGTTTCATCCACCAGGAGATAGAATTCACCTTCGAGACAGCCGATGCCGACGGTTTGTATATTTTGCAGACCAGAAATATGGCGGTTGGCACCGAAAGTGGTGTGGAGATCTTTGCCGTGCCAAGAGAAGAAATGAACAAGGTGGGCAGCGGTATCGGTATTGGCGCCGGCGTGCTCAATGGCATTATCGTGTTTGACAAGGACGATATAGAGCACATCAAGAACACGCCCGGCAACGACAAACACATGGTATTGGTTCGTCCCGACACGGTTCCCGACGACATCGAGCTTATTTTCGAGTGCGACGGACTGTTGACCGCTCGTGGTGGTGCCACCTCGCATGCTGCAGTAACCGCTTCCTCTTTGGGCAAGATTTGCGTAGTCAACTGCGATGCGTTGATGGTCAATGATGTGGAGAAGACCTGCTCCATCAATGGCAACGAGTTCAAGCTCTTCGACGAAATTGCCATCGACGGCAAGAACGGTCTGATTTACAAGGGAAACTATCCGATAAGTGTGGATGAGGCGAATTAACAGTTATTGCATATTGCCATTGTATGCAGGCTGAAGACCTGCTAGCTGGCAGCCCAGGGCAACGCCCTGGGGAAATGATAGACACGGGGGTATGTTCGCGGCGCGGAGGTTGATTGCGCCGGAGTAAGGATTGTGACCGCCGTGTAACGTCTTGAAAAGTTTGGCTGTCGGTCTATCGCCCGAACAGCCAAACAAATTCTTAATGTCTTGTGCTTGCGCTCTTGCGCGCGCAAGCTTTAATCTTGGACGAGACGAACGGCGAAACCGCCGCAACGGCTGCTGTAGTACCTGTACACTCCCGAAGAATGGAAGATGAGGCACCATGCGCTCTCTGAATCGCCGGGTGTGGACGACCAATAGTAGCCGAGCGTCCCCACGGTGCTCACATCGCCATTGCAATCGCGGCAGCCCGAAGCGGGCAGAACTATGGAATTGCCATTTTGACCTGTTACCTTATAGCCACCATTATCTTGCCATACCCACGTACAATTTTCTTTAAGTTCTTCAAATTGTTCCTTGGTTGGCAATTTGTCACCAAAAGCGTTGACAGCCTCATCGTAGGTATAGAAGCCATTGTATCCTCCGGTTTCATTGGCAGAATTCCACTTGGTGCCGCTGGGAAGACCCAAGTCCACATAACCGGCAACAGTACCTCCACCTCCAGAGTCTGAGCCTCCACCAGAACCTCCTCCCGGATTCTCTGTGTTGCCGCTGTTGTTGCCATTGTTGTTCACTTCCTCTTTTTTGCACGATGTAAATAACATCGCCATGGAAACGACAAATGCCGCTCCCAAAATGAAATACTTTCTCATTTTAATTTGTTTTTGTTAATTTGTCTTTTTCGTTATCTCTTACAAAATGCAAAAATAAAAAAAATTTTTTTTAATGACAAAACATTTTTTTTTGCTATTTTTACCACAAAGCAGGTTTTTCACGTCTAAAGCATATCCGCATGGAGCGAAGCGACAGGCGGAACCTCCAACATAACCTACGCACATCGAACGAGGCGAAAACTCCAAAAATCAAACCTTAGTTTTAACTATTGTTTGTTAATATTTTAAGTCTAATTTCCTAACTAATTGATTCAAAGTAACAAAAAATTTTTATAGAAAATGCCTGTCGGATGTGTTTTCTGTTGTATATTTGCAGCATCATTTCAGTATGCGGAAACGCACTGAAGCGCAGTTTTTGCCATTGCAAAATTCACAAATGTACCAAAGCATCTATTTCAAAAAACACATCTGGCAGACGTAACATGTTATCGTAACAATATCTGAAAATATCATAATGGCTTTGTTGCCCGAAATAAGAATCACAGCGTGACCTTTCCAATCTTATCTGATCTTGATGAAGCCGGGTAAAATCTGTCGCATTAAGTTCCCTCACAAGTCGTTCCAAATTATTTTTCGTACGTTTTGACAAAAAAAACACCCCATGGTTTGATATGACAACCGAGATATGAGACACCTCTCGCACATATATCATATCCACTCTTGTAAATCTGAAGATTTTTTAAATCCTTAGGTTTCACATCCGGACGAAACAACACTTGCGGACTGACATCCTCCACTGTCGGCAAATGAATCTTACTCTTCCATTCCTCATAATTCTGCTTAGAAGGGCAAGCGTACACCATGACAGACCGTTCTGTTTCAGCAAATTTCACGATATGATGTTTTTCAAAAAGCACCTTAAAGTTGGAATATGGGAAACCCAAATAGCACACATCAGCATTCACAATTTTATAATGTTTTTTGAACACCTTGAAATTAGCAATATATTCTGTAAAACGCATTGCACTTTGTTCGTATGCACGAAGAAATATACCCTCCTTAAACAAGATAATGGAATCATTGTTGGTAGATTCGATGTTTAAAATTTCCTCAATTTTCATGTCTGAATATTTTTAAAATTTTGTAGAGACGCACGGCCGTGCGTCTCTACAAAATTAAACAAATTCCCTATTTATCGCGAACGCAACAGATGCAAGTGGGTTGCCCGATGAATATTTTGCATGCTTCCAAGAATCGTAACGCCCGGAATTCCGGCGGAATTTGTTGGTCAAAGAGCCTGAAATTTTCGCCCGCCTTTCGGCGGGTTTTGCTTGACAGACCGCTTTGGCGGTCTGCTCTAATCGCGGACACAACGGACCGAAAAGC
>CAJOFJ010000018.1 GCA_905233625.1 uncultured Bacteroidales bacterium
GTAATCAAGCAGGTGCAACGAAATAGTCTTCTGCATTCTGTACTTCAGGTCTCCTCGCTTCACACTCTTGCTGATGCTCCTCCCCATATAGTACAACATTCGGCTCTCATAATACTCCTGTTCAGCTCGTTGCATCTCCACAATCATCCTGTTCATAATCTGGTCCTCACAATACAGGTCGAAGATAATTCTCTTCTCCTTATTCGAGAATCCAAGTACCTCAGTCTGCAGGTAAACGACATCGGTAATCTTTCTTCCTATAACCTCATGGAGGAATTCATTGAGCAGGTTCTTCAATATCTCAGGGTTTTCTCCAAATACACGCTTGAATCCGTAGTCTGTGCGCAAATCAAGATAATACTCAGTCCTTCTAGTCTGTCCCATAGTGCTTTAATTTTAACAAAGTCGATTTTAAATCCAGATTTAATTAACAAAACCTGAAATCATGATGCAAATATACAAATTAATTTGAATATAAATTACAAAATATTCAAAAATATATTTTTCAGTCTGTTTTTCAAATTTATATTATCAATGAAATGAGGAATGAAAATTTATATTATCTTTGCATTGTCAAACAATTTGAAATGAATCAGCGTATATTATCAAGAAGTCATCCAAAATGCAGGTCGGTAATATTTATGTCTGTTTTAGGTGCGTTTTTTAGTTTCCTTTTATTTTCCTATATTTCATATTTTATAGAGCACACACTTATAAATCATAATAGATATAATGTTATTGATTATTTTGAAATAATAGTGTGGCTAATAGGAGGTTGTGTAATCTTATGTCCTATCATTCTATACTTTATAGGCGAGGTGTTATGGCAAATCAAAGGAGAAGAAATAATCCAGTATGATGCACACTTTTTATATATAGTCAACAAGGGCCGAATTATTGGTAAATCTAAAAAAATTCCGTGGAGCAATGTTAAGGATGTTGGATTATTTGAACTTTCTCAATATGAGCAATTACTTGTTCACTTTAGTATTTCAGGGAAAATCGAAGAACGAATTCAGCTGTTGCGTCACAAAGGACGAAATATCAATTTTGGTGTCAATTTAAGTGATGAAAAATGTGAAGAAATTATTGAAACTATACGAGAGAAGATAAATTTGTTATAAGCAAGAAAAGATGACTCTCTGCCAACTGATGAACGTATTTCCCGCAAAATCCAAAAAGTTCGAGAGGCGATGCCATTACTCTACGTGCGGGGACAAGGCTGATGGTTGGAGGCGGGAAGGGAAAAGTATGAGAAAATATTGTATTTTTGCATTGTTTTCTAGAGGATAATACATTTGAATATGTTTATCAAAGCTCAAAAAAACAGTTCTTACCTTTATTCATGGCTGCTTCGATTTATTGTTTTTTAATGTATTGAAGTTTTATAACAAAGGCAATCCATTAAAAGCCATTATACTACATGACGTGGCAGGTTGGAATGCCACTCATATCAAGGCAATCAATGAAGAATTACTTAAATTAAAATCTGATTCATAACAGTAGGGAATATTACTGCTTCGAAGTTTTCTTCTGTACCAGAAAAATGCCTACAATAACGATGATGATGCCCAGAATTTTGTATAGGGGAAATTGTTCCTGAAGTAGGAAAAACGACAAGATGGCGGTGACGATGGGTATGAGATTGGTGAAGGTATTGGCTTTGCCCACGCCGAAATGGCGCATGCCCTGCAGATAGAACATGAAAGCCAAGGCGGAACAGAGGATGGCGAGGCTGGCAAGGTAGTACAATTGCGGGGGACTGAAAAGGGCGCCCAGCTGGCTGCCCAGCGTCGAATGGTCGGTGATCAGCAGCATCAGCGGGGTGAATAAGGCGAGGCCGATCAGGTTTTGATAGGTGATGATGATGACCGGGTTGTAGTGCTCAGGAAGTTTGCGCAGGAAAAACATGTAGCCGACGGAGGATAAAACGGCACCAAAGGCCAACAATACGCCAGATGCGCTGACAGAGGCGTTCATAAAAGCCGGAAACAGCATCAGGAAGATACCCGAGAACGACACAAAAACACCGAAGAGATTCAGTTTGGTAAAGTTTTCTTTGAAATAGAAAATGGAGAGAAACGCCGTGGCGATGGGGATGGTGGCCACAATGATGGACACAACGGACGCATCGCAGCGGGTGAGACTGTAAGTTTCAAAGATGAAATACAGAAAGGGCTCGAAACAGCTGAAGGCAAAGAGGGTAGGGAGGTCCTTGCGGGCAATGCGCATGTCCTTGCGGAAAAACAGGAGGCAAAGCAACAGAAAAAACGGTCCCGCAATCATCACGCGCGAGCAGATGATGACCACAGGGTCGGCATACTCCAGCAGCCGTTTGGTGAAAATGAAAGAGCTGCCCCACAGTGCGGCGGAGCTCACCAGCAAGAGATAATAAAACCAGTTTTTGCCTTTCATTTTTCAAAAAAAAAGAGGATGTTGAAATCCTCTTTTTAAGTTAAACCCTTAATTGAGTTGTTATTCTTCAGTGGTATCGTCCACCTGCTCGGTCTGAGTGCCTGCGTAGGGGTCGTTGGCTTTGAACTCGTTCTTCACCAGGAAAGCGCAAACAAAGCACAGTACCATGATGAATGCTGCCAGTCCCCATGTGGCCTTCTCCAGAAAGTCAGTGGTTTTTCTTACACCCATGATCTGGTTGGAACCTGCGAAGTTGGAAGCCAAACCGCCACCTTTGGAGTTCTGAATCAATACGATAAAGGCCAGAATAATACAGGCGATAACAACTAATACAACTACTAATGTCAACATTTCTTTCTAATTTATTTGATTATATTTTCCGTTTTTGATCGATTCAATATGACTTGCAAAAATACTATTTTTTTCTGGAAAAATCAAGCTTAATTTTTGAAGCATCTTGGTGGCCTTTCCAGGATAGCCTTGCTCTGCGTAAATCATTGCTAATGTTAGACTTACAATTTCTTCGTCTTCATCTAAGCTGCCTTCTGAATAGTTGGCAAGCGGTTCATGAATGAGAGAAGCTTTCTTAATTGTGGAAGGATTGCCACCGAATTTTGCAATCAATGAATCAATTACAACTGATTGGTCTCCCTCCAGATTGATGGTCGGAGCTTCAAAGGTCTTGGACACCACCATTTCATAGTCTTCTTTGTTTTTTTCGGCAGTTTTTTCTGAGGATATATCTGTCGGCTGTTTTACCAGTTTACGGACTTCCTCAATGACGGTGGTGTCGGGTGTGTTGGGGATTTCTTCCTGAACGGAAGGAGTTGTGGAGATTACAGTTTGTTCCGTTTTCTTTTCTTCGGCAAACAGATGGCTGGTGTGATTTTGCCGGCTTAATTGGTAAAGATGGAATTTGTTACGGTTATAAACCGATAACAGCAGTTCGGATTTGTTTTTCTCATATTCTTTCAGATGCTCTTCTTCCAACATCTTGAGATAGAGCAATGTGAGCACATTAGAGCATGGATATTGTTGGTGATAGTAGGTCAACAATTTTTCAGGATCGTTGGTCGAAAGTCCTGTGCCAATGTAGTTGTCGATGATGATATTTTCCATATTTACCAATTGACAAATGCTTTGTTGAAGATGTCCTCTGTCAATGCATCGTTGATTTCGGTGACCAATGAACTTTCCACAGAGGTGAAATTGAGCGAGCTGTTATAGTCGGCATAACGTGAGAAAGTCTGGTCAAAATCTTGCGTGTCGTCAAAACTATTGGAGAATCTCACTCTTACGGAGATTGTCAGTCTGTTCATGGCGGCTGCATCATTGCCCTGAATGGCGATAGGAGTGATAGTGTAATTGATAATTTCACCCTCTAAGCTGTAATCGCCTGTGCCATCGTTGATGATGGTAAGCGGAGTTTGATTCTGAATACGATTTTTTAGGGCAGTGGTAAAATCTTGGCTGAGTGTGGGGTTAACCAAAGAGGAATTGTTGGTAAATGTCTGTACGTACACGGTTTTGGCCCGCGGATCAATGTTACCGCCGGTCAACGACACTGTCAAGCGGCAGCCCGAAAGTGTTAGAACCAACACTATCAGAGTGATGTTAATCCAATGCAAGAATCTTCCGTGTTTATACATGCTCAGCTTTTTTTAATTCAAAATTCAAGATTCAAAATTCATTATTGTATTCCTAATTGATCTGAGATTCATTATCATTTGAATTTTGAGCTATTCTTTTGCATCCGTTTCGGCTGCCACAATGTGACAGCCCTACATTCTTGAATTTTGTATTTTGAATTTTGAACTTTGAATTCTTAATTGTCAGTTTTCAACTTTCAAATTCCCATCTCTTTGATTTTCCGGTACAGCGTTCTTTCCGAGATGCCCAGCTCTTGGGCCGCAGCGGCGCGTTTGTTGTTGTGCTTTTGCAAAGCTTTGATAATCATTTCCTTCTCGTTATCCACCAAGGAATAATGTGCTTCTTCAATAATCTCCGATTCTTGGAAGGGCTCTGATTTGTCGATGTCTTCCTTACTGATGGAGATGGTGGTGTCGTCTTCCGGCAGGTCATACATGACCGGTGGAGTCTTGACAGGGTGTATGTGCTGGAAATCTTGCTGTAATTCAGCGGGTTTCAAATCCCCGGCGATGACATGATGCACCAACTCTCTCAGCTCGCCCACCTCGCGTTTCATGTCCGACAGGAACTTGAATATCAGCTCACGCTCAAATTGCTCGTGATGGCTGTTTTCGGAAGGCAGCAGGGCAGGCAGTCGGGAAGGAATAGGGCTGGTCAGGTACTTGGTGATGGTCACTTCGTCAATCTGCCTTTTTTGTTCTATCAGTGACATTTGTTCGGTCACGTTTTTCAACTGGCGTATGTTGCCAGGCCAGTCGTATTTGGAGAGTGCCTCTTTGGCTCCTTCCGTCAAAGTGATTTGCGGGAAGTGGTATTTCTCGGCAAAGTCGGAGGCAAACTTGGTGAACAAGAGGAAAATGTCTTCCTTCCGTTGGCGCAAGGCCGGTACGGCGATAGGGATGGTGTTCAGTCGGAAGTATAAGTCCTTTCTGAACTTGCCATTGGCGATGTGGTTGACTAAGTCAACATTGGTGGCGGAGACCACCCTGACATTGGTTTTTTGCACTTTTGCTGAGCCAACTCGCAAGAATTCGCCGGTCTCCAGTACACGAAGCAGGCGTACTTGGGTAGCCAAGGGCAGATCCCCGACTTCGTCAAGGAAGATGGTGCCATTGTTAGCCGATTCGAAATAACCAGTATGGTCTTCAGTGGCCCCCGTAAAAGCTCCTTTGACATGACCGAAAAGTTCGGAGTCGATGGTTCCTTCCGGAATGGCGCCGCAATTGACGGCAATGTACTGACCGTGTTTGCGGGGACTGTACTCGTGGATGATTTTCGGGAAATTTTCCTTGCCCACACCGCTTTCGCCGGTAATCAACACTGGCAAATCCGTGGGTGCTACCTGCACAGCAATGCTGATAGCATGGTCCAATTCGGGATCAAAACCGATGATGCCGAAACGTTGCTTGATGGCTCTAATGTTGATTTCCACGATTGACAGTTTTAGTGTTGAAAATCACTGGACTTTGCCTTGAAACATTTGTTGACTTGTTCAGTCTGTTGTTTCAGGGGCAAAGTCCTGTGATTCAGATATTTTCAAATGTTACCAGGCGAACAAAGGACGGTTGGACATCATGCTGTTGACTTTAGCTCTGACTTTGTCAACAACAGTAGTGTCGTTGATATGGCTCAATACATCGTCAATCAGTTCCACGATTTCGCCCATTTCGTTTTCTTTTAGGCCGCGGGTGGTGATAGCTGGCGTACCAACACGCAAACCGCTGGTCTTGAATGCGCTACGGCTGTCGAAAGGCACCATGTTCTTGTTCACGGTGATGTCTGCGGATACCAATGCGTTCTCAGCTTCCTTACCGGTCATTTCGGGGAATTTGGTACGGAGGTCGATGAGCATCAGGTGGTTGTCGGTACCATTGCTGATAACCTTGTAACCCTTGTCGATGAAGGCGGCGCACATAGTCTTGGCGTTTTTCATCACCTGCTGGATGTAGCGGTCGTAGTCATCGGTCAGTGCTTCGCCGAAAGCCACAGCCTTGGCAGCAATCACATGTTCGAGGGGACCACCCTGTGTGCCGGGGAATACGGCGCTGTCGAGCAGGGCGCTCATCTTCTTGATTTCGCCTTTCGGAGTAGTTTTGCCCCATGGATTGTCGAAGTCTTTACCCAACAGGATCAGACCGCCACGAGGTCCACGGAGGGTCTTGTGTGTGGTGGTAGTCACGATGTGGCAGTATTTCACTGCATTGTTCAGGTAACCCTTGGCAATAAGACCGCTGGGGTGGCTGATGTCGCCCATCAGGATGGCACCGATTTTGTCAGCGATCTCGCGCATCTTGGCCCAATCCCAATCACGGCTGTATGCTGAACCACCGCCGATGATCAGTTTCGGACGGAACTCGAGAGCTTTCTTTTCCATGTCCTCATAATCCACAATGCCAGTCTCTTCCTTCACTTGGTAACCTACCACTTTGTAGTTGATACCGCTGAAGTTGACAGGGCTACCGTGTGAGAGGTGACCACCGTGGTTCAGGTCCATACCCATGAAGGTGTCGCCGCTGTTGAGGCATGCCAAAAATACAGCCATGTTGGCCTGGGCACCACTGTGGGGTTGCACGTTAGCCCAGCAAGCACCATAAAGCTGTTTTGCACGCTCGATGGCGATGGTCTCGCTTTGGTCCACAATCTGGCAACCGCCATAGTAACGTTTTCCAGGATAACCTTCAGCGTATTTGTTGGTCATCACAGAACCCATGGCTTCCATCACTTGCTCGCTTACAAAGTTCTCTGAAGCGATTAATTCGATACCGTTCGTCTGACGGCTTCTCTCTTTTTGAATGAGATCAAAAATCTGTGTGTCTCTTGTCATAATTTTATTGTTTTATGTTGATTTGTTTAATGTGCTAATTAAGTTAAAAACTATGAATTAAGAGTTAAGAATGTTGAATTGTTGAATTGTTTATAGTTCTTTGTTTATAATTCTTTGTTTTTAGTTCTTAGTTCTTAATTCTTAATTCTTAATTTTCTACTACCTGCCACCTAATCACTCAAATATCCTCTTCTTCACCCCCACATTATACGACAAATACCCGGCGAGGTAGAAAGGTTTTGCTTTGTTGAAAGCCATCTGCTGTACGAAGGGGAATATCATGTCGAAGCAAACACCAATTTCCAAAGCATGGATGGTCTGGTCTTTCTTACTGAAATCGAACACAAAACCGGTTTTGCCGTAAAAACCTGGACGCGGATAGCTGATGTGTGCCAAATTGGTCCAGAAAGGGGCGTGTCCCAATATATCCGATGCGTCAATTTCCTCGGGATCATATCGTTTCACGGTAACCACTCCATAGGGATTCACTACTCGTAAGTATGTGGGAAATACCAGTCCCAGCGATAGTCCCGCGGAAAGAGAATAGCGTATGCTAACACCTCCCCAGTATGGTTTGTGGTGAATGGTGCGCTGGTATCCATAGCCTGCCCGAAGGAAAAAAAGGTCGCACAGCTTCCCGTAACAGAAAGATGTCGCCCCATTGTACAGGGCGCTTTTGACTCGCACCGCTTTTGGATGCCGGTTGTATACACACCCCACTTCCACAAAGTGTTTGTTGTAATAGTCCGGTGTCCATCCGTGCTGAAACCATAGCCCCGCTCCTGAAGTGTTGATTTCAAAATTAAAATTCCACTCCTTGGCCGTGACCACATGTTCGGTAGAGTCGGCCACGTCCTGTGCCCGTGAGACAAAAAAAAGAGCCATCAGCAAGCCTGCAAGCAGACTTCCTTTGCTGATGAAACCTGATTTTTTTTCACTGGACACCATCCTTTGGCTTAGAGCTGGTTGCTGTTGTCATCCACATTCACCACCTCGGTATAGTGTCCGTAAGCAGCGCATTTGTGCTGAGTGTCACATGCCGAGAACATTAAAAGGCCTGCAAAAAACAGGGTAATTACAATCATTAGTTTTTTCATATCGTCTTTTTTTTTAATTTTGCAAAGATAATAAAAAACGTTGTTTGTAGTTTTATATTATATCAATACATAAAAAGAATAATAAGTTGTTGAAAATAAATAAGTTGACATTTTTGCTAATATTCCTTGCTTTTGGCCTTGTTTCAGTATTTGGTCAAAATAAAGGGAAAAAATTGCATTATGCTGCCGTCTTGTCTATGGATTCAACCACTTACCAGTTGTTACGTCAGTCCAATACGTTGTCATACTGCCGCCATAATTTGCTTGTTTTGGAAGATTATCCGAAGTTCTCCAAACAAGTGGTATCCTATTTTGAAAACAATGGCTTCCCTTTTGCGGAAGTTCGTTTGGATAGCCTTGAAATGGGAGAGAAACATGCTACTGCCCGCTTGGTGGTAGATCGGCATGAATATGTGGAGTTTGATAGTATTATTGTTAATGGAAATGCCAAATTGTCAAGAAGTTACCTTTATCCTTATTTGGGTTGGCGTCGAAAAAAAAGTTTCAAAGAGGCCGTAGTATCAGAGATACCTTCCAAAATTTCAGAATTGCCTTTTGTGACTGAAACGGCGCCTTCGTCCATCGAGTTCGTTAATGACAAATGCTATCTGTATCTTTACCTTGATAAGCGGAAATGCAGTCAGTTTGACGGTTATATCGGTTTGGTTCCTGTGGATGAACGTACGGGCAAGGTGTCATTGAATGGTGAATTGAGTCTCGATTTACGCAATCTGTTCAAAATAGGGGAGCGCATAGCCCTTCAATGGCGCAGCACAGAGCGTTATTCACAAAATTTGACCGTTTTGCTGAATTTCCCCTATCTTTTTCGTACACCCTTTGGTGTGGATGGCCAGTTTTTGCTGGATAAAAAAGATACTACATACCTGAATATGAATTACTTGATAGGTCTGCAATATTCTTTTATGGGTAATAGCTATGTCAAAGTTTATTTCGATTATACAACTTCACGTGTTCTGGCGATTTCAGCAATGTCTCCATCTTCAGGTTTGATGGATTATAATAAGTCAATGTATGGCATTGAATTCAATATCAGAAAGTTGGATTATATTTATAATCCAAGAAAAGGGGTTTCTTTTTTGATTAATGCCAGTGCGGGACGAAGAAAAGTTGTAAAAAATGCCAAAGCCGACGAGTCGTTGTACGTGGGTATGGATATGAGCAGTACCAAGTATCGTTTGCAGGCAAATCTGACGGGCTATATTCCGCTGCACAAACGTTGGGTGATGGTATTGGGTGTGAATGGAGGAATAATGTTCGGTAAGAATCATTATATGAATGAGTTATATCGTATAGGAGGGATGAATTCGCTCCAGGGATTTGATGAACAGGCTCTGTATTGTTCCTCGTATGCTATTGCTTTGACAGAGTTGCGTTTTCTGTTTGCCAAACGTGCATATATCAATGCTTTCTTCAACGGGGCGTGGTATGAACGTCAAGTGCCGGACAATTATCATCATGATTTTCCTTTCGGTTTTGGCCTCGGACTTTCATTTGATACCAAAGCGGGTATGTTTTACTTGAGTTATGCCCTTGGTCATCAGCAAAATAGCCCTATTTCATTTAAAACAGGAAAGATTCACTTCGGGGTGAAAGTAGGGTTTTAATAATTGAAAGTTGAAAGTTAATTTTCAGTTCTCAGTTTTCAGTTTTCAACTACCAGAACACCGCATAAATCACCACCAAGATAATGCAGATGGCGTAGGCGCAGAGGTGGAAACTACGTTCGGTTTTGAAATAGTTGGCGATGAGCGGAATGGCTTTTTTGTCATCATCGGTGGGGCAGGTGGCTAAACTCACCATCACAATGATGGCCATGGTGAGTATGCAGGTGTAGAACATCTGGTCCAGGAAGGGCATGTCGATGGGCAAAAACTTGAGTGCCAATGCAATGGGAATAGATAGAATGACGCCGGTGACCGCTCCTTTGTTGTTGGTTTTCTTCCAGAAAAGACCTAAAAGGAACAATGCCAGAATGCCGGGACTGACCAGTCCGGTGTATTCCTGAATGTATTGGAACATCTGTCCCACACTGCCTAACATGGGGGCGACAAAGCAGGCGATCAACAAGAAAACAGCGGCAGAGATACGACCAACATTGACCAGATTGACTTTTTTGTCACCTTTTTGTTCGATTTTAGGTGCAATGTACGGCTTGAAAACATCCATGGTGAAAATGGTGGAAGCCGAGTTGAGCATGGATGCCAAAGAGGAGATGATGGCAGCGGCTAAGGCGGCCAGCACCAAGCCTTTCAGACCGATGGGGACAAAGCTGCTGATGAGCCAGGGATAGGCGTTGTCGTTATTGAGGGCGCCGTTACCCAAAGTGAAGGCTTCTACAGCACCGTAGCGGCCTTCGGTGAACATGACATAGGCAATGATGCCCGGAATGACCACGATAAAGGGAATGAGCAACTTGAGGAAGGCGGCGAAGGCCAAACCTTTTTGTGCTTCAGGAAGAGATTTGGCAGCAAAAGCACGCTGGATGATGTACTGGTTGAAGCCCCAATAATAAATGTTGGCGACCCATAGTCCTCCGATAAGCATCACAATGCCAGGAAGATTATGGAATTCGGGGTTGTCGTGTTTGAGGATAAGGTGGAATCGGTCGCCGGCTACATCCGCCACATGACGCACACCTTGTGACAGGCTGCCGTCGGGACTGACATACTGGAAGGCCACGATGGTGGTGATGACTCCGCCGGCCATCAGCAGGAACACCTGCAGTATGTCGGTCCAGGCCACTGACGAAAGGCCGCCCCGCAGCGAATAGCAGGCGGCGATAATGGCCAGCCCGATGATGGAGGGGACGATGAGTTTGCCGTCGCCCATGCCGATGATGGTGTCGATGGCCTTGCCGCCAAGGTATAGGACGGAGGTGAGGTTGACGAAGACGAAGAGGGCAATCCAGAAGACCGCCAAGATAGTGCGGAGATGTCGCGAATAGCGCTTCTCCACAAATTCAGGTATGGTATAGATGCCTTGGCGGATGAAAACGGGCAAGAAGAACTTGGCGACGATGATGAGGGTGATGGCCGCCATAAATTCGTAGGAGGCAACTGCCAGTCCACTAGCAAAACTAGTGCCGGACATGCCAATGAACTGCTCTGCGGAGATGTTGGCAGCAATCAGCGAGGCACCAATGGCCCACCAGGGCAGTGATTTTCCCGCCAGGAAATAGTCTTCTTCCGACTGGCTCGGCCTTTTCTTTCGGGCAATCCATAGCCCCAACCCCACAATGATAATCAGGTAAGCGATGAAAATGATGATGTCGATGGTGTGAAATGCTGGATTCATGGTGTTTAGTGATTAGTGGTTAGTGGTTAGTGATTAGGGATTAGTGATTAGTAGATAGGGGATAGTAGTTGTTGTTTATTGTTTAGTGTTTAATGTTTAGAAGGTTAGAGGGTGAGAAGGTTAGAAGATTATGGATTTTGAATTTTGAATTCTGAATTCTTAACTTTCAACTTTCAGTTTTCAGTTTTCATTTTTCAACTGACATACCCCTCCATTTCCTGTCCAAATCTCTCCTTGTATTTTTCCCCAAGTTCTTTGATAAAACTCTCTATCTGCTTTTCGGCGATGAGGGTGACAGTGCAGCCACCGAAGCCGGCACCGGTCATGCGGCTGCCGAGCACGCCTTCGAATTGCTGGGCCTGCTCCACTAAAAAGTCCAGTTCGGGACAGCTTACCTCGTAGTCGTCGCGGAGCGAGGCGTGCGAGGCGTTCATCAACTGACCGAAGCGGGACATGTCGTGGTTTCTGAGGGCATGCACAGCCTCTTTCACCCGCTCGTTTTCGCTGATGGTGTGGCGAGCTCTTCGGAGTACAGTGTCTGAAAACTGCTCGGTCACTTGTGACGAGAGTTCATCGAACTGCTTCGTGTTGAGTTGGCAGAGATGCTCAATGGGGACAAGCTTTTGCAATATGCGCAGGGCCTCTTCACATTCCTGCCGCCGCTGGTTATAAGCCGAATCCACAAGACCTCTTTTCTTTTTGCTGTTGCAGATGACAAAGCGGAAGTCCTCCGATGCCAAGGGAACATATTCATATTCCAGGGTGTTACAATCCAGAGCAATGGCATGGCCGTCTTTGCCGAAACCGGCGGCGAACTGGTCCATGATGCCGCAGTTCATGCCCACAAAGCTGTTCTCCGCATGCTGGGCCATTTTGACCAAGTCCAAGAGGGTGAATGGTTTGTTGTTCAGACTGTTGAGGGCTAATGCGGTAACCATCTCGATGGAGGCGGAAGAGGATAGGGCGGCGCCAATGGGCATATTGCCACGGAAATGGAAATTGTAGCCCTGGAAGTGATAGCCACGGTCGGTGAATTCTTTGATAACCCCTAAGGGATAGTCCACCCAGCAGTGATGGTGTTGGCTCATGCCTGCTTCATCCAATTCGAAAACAGCTTGGTCATTGTCCGAGCTGAAGCGGCAAAGCTGGTCGTCACGCTGGCTGATGGTCAGGTAGGTGCCCATGCTCAGTGCCACAGGCAACACCAGACCTCCGTTGTAGTCAGTGTGGTCGCCAATCAGGTTTACCCGCCCGGGGGCGAAGAAGCTTTGCTCAGTATTTGGATTGTTGTTCATTATTGAAATCTGTATTTTGTTCTACTTTTGTATGTGTCGCCAGGCCGCAGGAAGGCATTGGATTCTGGCCAGTGCTGGTTGGGTGAGTCGGGGAACTTTTGGGTTTCGAGGCAGACAGCAGAGCGTTGTTGGTAGGCAATGCCGTTCTTGCCAGTGACGCTGCCATCGAGGAAGTTGCCGGTATAGACTTGCATTCCCGGCTCTGTGGTGAAGACTTCCATTGCAATGCCCGTGACGGGACTTTCCAATCGGGCACAGGGACGGGAATCGTTGCCCTTCGTGTTCAGTACCCAGTTGTGGTCGTAGCCGCGACCGATGCGCAGCTGCTCAAAATTGGCATCAATATCACGACCAATTGCTTTCGCTTGCCGGAAATCCATCGGGGTTCTGTCCACGGAAGACAACTCGCCCGTGGGGATAAAGCTCTCGCCGATAGGCGTATAGCGGTCAGCATCAATGGTCAACAAGTGGTTGAGGATGTCGGTGGAGGCATCGCCGTTGAGATTGAAGTAGCTGTGGTTGGTCATGTTGATGACCGTCGGCTTGTCCGTAACCGCCTCGTATTCAATATCCAGAGTATTGTTATCTGTCATGGTGTAGGTGACACGGGCGCACACGTTGCCAGGGAATCCGCTGTCGCCGTCCTCGCTGACGTGGCTCAGTACCAGTTGGTTATCGCTCACGGACTCCACATTGAACATCCGGTACTGCCAGCCGTCGGGACCGCCGTGCAGGCAGTTCTTACCATCGTTCTGCGGCAATTGATACGTATGGCCATCTATCGTTATCTGTCCGTTATTCAGTCGGTTAGCATATCTGCCAATCACTGCCCCAAAGTCAGAGCGGTGCTTTTCGGGCAGATAATCCTCCAGTTTTTCAAAACCCAGCACCACATCACGCATTTCGCCATTCTTGTCAGGAATCCACAGACCGACAATGCGCCCCCCGAAATTGGTGATTTCGGCGGTCATGCCTTTGCGGTTCCTGATTTTGAATAGCTGTAATTTCATAAGTTGAATTTTGAACTTTGAATTTTGAATTATTACAGATGTGATTTTCTAATCAACATTGGGTGTCATAGTAGCGTGCCTTTGGCACGCATACTCTGCATTCATCCGCATCACCCCACACTGCGCACTATCGTGCTTGTGCGGGGTTAATAGGATATCGTGCCTTCGGCACTCCCTCTCATAATCCAAATTATACCCCGATATGAAATTCATATTTATCTAGCTTATATGTTTGTATCAATAAATCAATACACCAACATCGTTCTTAATTCTTAATTCTTAATTCTTAGTTCTTAATTCTTAATTCTTAGTTCTTAGTTCTTAATTCTTAATTGTCAATTGTCACCGCCGCTCCGCCTCCCGGTGCCAACTCCAAGCTCAGCTTGCCGTCAGCGGGAACTGCCATCGTTTTCTTCTGATAGTCAACACCTTTGCGCTTGGCGTTGGGACCATCCACAAACATTGTCATTGTGCCAGAGGTGATGCCCAATTCCTTGAGGTTAATCTCGATGGTGCGGGCGTCCCAGTCGGTGATGGTGCCGATATACCAAGTATTGCCTTTGCGTTTGGCGGTAACGATATATTTCCCGACTTTGCCGTCCAAAATGCGGGTTTCGTCCCAGACGGTGGGCACTTTGGCGATGAAGTCGGTGCATTCTGGCTCTTGCATGTACGCCGTAGGTGCATCGCACAGCATGGCGAAGGGTGCGTCAAAAATCACGTACTCAGCCAATTGGCGGCAGCGTGTACCCTGACTCATCGGTTCGTTCCAGCTCGGGAAATAGCACCAGTAGGCGGCGTTGCGCATGGCCCCCTGCGTGAAGTCCATCGGACCGGCCAGCATTCGGATGAATGGAATGGTGACTTCATACTTCACCATATCCGTTTTGCTGTCCACCCATTTGCACTGCTCCAATCCGAACACACCCTCATAGTTCAGCACATTCGGGTAGGTGCGGCTCAGTCCCGTGGGTTTGTAAGCCCCGTGGAAGTCTATGAAGAGCTGGTATTTGGCAGCCATGGCGGCCATCCGTTCGTAGAAGTTCACCACAATCTGGTCGTCGCGGTCCATGAAATCAACCTTGAAGCCCTTCACGCCCATCTCGGAATAGTGCTTACAGACACGCTCCATGTCTTTGTCCATGGCGGCATATCCTGCCCACAGCACAATGCCAACGCCCTTTGATTCAGCATATTTCACCAACATCGGCAAATCAATTTCGGGCACCACTTGGAAGAGGTCGGCCTGCTTGTTCACTGCCCAGCCTTCATCCAAAATAACATATTCAATACCTTTTTCGGCGGCGAAATCAATATAGTATTTGTATGTCTCATTGTTGATGCCCGCCTTGAAATCCACGCCCCAGATATTCCAGTTATTCCACCAGTCCCATGCCACCTTGCCAGGCTTAATCCACGAAATATCAGCTACTTTGCTTGGCTCGGACAGCAGATAGACAAGGTCGTTGTTGGCCAAATCCTTATCCTCCGTGGCGATAGCAATCACACGCCAGGGGAAGGCCCTTGTGCCGGCAGTTTTGGCAATGTAGTTTTCGCGCTCTTTCACCACATATTGCAGGTTATTGTGTCCGCCTTGCTCCCAAGTTTTCGGCAGTGGTGCAAAATAGCCAATCATCGAATTGCCTTTGGTATGTTTGAGATACATGCCCGGATAGTCATGCAGGTCGGCCTCGGTGATAACGGCCGTACGTACATGCCAATTATTCAGGTTGCTTTCCCAACGGGGCATGAAGAACACCTTCACCATCATGGGTAGGAAAGCAAGTCGGTCGTTAGCCATATTGTGTAGAAACGTATCTACGTAGGTGTTTTCAAACGAGGTACATAGTTGTTCGGAAAAGTCGCCGTTTTTGGCTGCTTGTCGGTTGACATACGGAATTAAGGCCTTGGGTTCCAGATTTGAAATACCATTGGCAGGAAAATTAAATTCCGCTATCTCGTGCTTTATGACAAGGGAATCTTTCCTATTTGTTACAAAACGGTAAGCAATGCCGGAGTTGTAAACTCGGAATATTACCTTGAAATTTCCTTTAAAACTGATAATCAATTCGTTATATCGGTCTTGGATTTTCGCTTTTTTGTAAAAATGCGCGGTGACTTCCTGATTTACGGATTTCCGTTCTCTTTTCGTCACTTTCGGATTACGTCCGAGTATGGTGCCGTTATCCAATTCTATTCCAATTTCAGAAGGCATTATAAAGGCATTTCCTAAACTGTCAATATAGGGATGGGTGTTATGGACAGAATATTGTAACTGGTTCGCTGAACAGTCGACCATTAGTTTTATATATCCATCGGGAGAATATAGGGTCTCTGTTTGTGCCGTGCCCGCTAAGAAAAGGCAACATGCCCAAAGGGTGAAAAGAAATTTTTTTCTCATTAATATATGCTTGTTTTCAAATTGATTCAAGCTGAGGATGTTGCTGTTTATCCCTTCATCGCCTCCCTGATATCCATCATGATTTTCTGAGCCAGGTGTTCGGCCTGGGCTTCGGTGCCAGCCTCGGCGTATATGCGGATGATGGGCTCAGTATTGGAGGTTCTTAAGTGTACCCAGCCATTGTCAAAGTCAATCTTCACACCATCTATCCTGTTTACCTCGTATTGTTTATATGCTTCGGCGATACTGTCCAGGATGTGCTTCACATTCATGGTCGGCTGCAATTCAATTTTGTTCTTGGAGATAAAATAGGCGGGATATTGCAAGCGGATTTCAGAACAACTCTTCTTGCTCGTGGCCATATAGCTGAGGAACAATGCGATACCGACCAGTGCGTCGCGGCCGTAGTGCAGCTCGGGGTAAATCACACCACCGTTGCCTTCGCCACCAATCACAGCGTGGGTTTCCTTCATTTTGGTTACCACATTGACTTCACCTACGGCAGAGGCGTTATATTCCACTCCATGTTTCCGGCTTACATCTCGCAAAGCTCTGGTAGAGGATAAGTTAGAGACCGTATTGCCTTTCGTATGCTGCAAAATATAATCAGCCACAGCTACCAAAGTATATTCTTCCACAAACATTTCCCCGTCTTCTTTGACTATGGCTAAACGGTCTACATCTGGATCCACCACAAATCCCACATCGTAAGAGTGTCGTTTCATTTCGTTGGAAATCTCTGACAGATGCTCCGGAATGGGCTCCGGATTATGCGGGAAAATGCCGGTGGGTTCGCCATAGAGGAATTTCACTTTGTGGACACCCAATTTCTCGAATAAGGGTTGTAAAGCAATGCCACCAGTAGAGTTTACACAGTCCACAATGACCGAAAGGTCGGCGGCAGCAATGGCCTTGGCGTCCACTAACGGCAGTTTCATAATAGCCTCCACATGGTCCTGAATGGCATTTTCGTAGAGCTTATAGCTGCCCAAATGCTGGATATCAGCGTATGTAAAATCCTGTTTGTCAATGATTTCAAGCAATTCTTTACCTTCCGCTCCTGAAATGAACTCGCCTTTGCTGTTGAGCAGCTTCAGGGCATTCCACTGCATGGGGTTGTGGCTGGCGGTAATGATGATGCCCGCATCGGCATGTTGCTGTATCACAGCCATTTCTACTGTCGGGGTGGTGGAAAGTCCTAAATCGACAACATCCACACCCATAAATTGTAAGGTGCTGCATACCAGATGGTTGATTTTGTCACCGGAAATACGGGCATCGCGGCCGACTATCAAGGTCAATTTCTTTTGCGGATCATCTTTCCGCAGAAACATAACAAAAGCTGTGGTGAATTGGATAATGTCGATAGGGGTGAGGTTGTCGCCGGCTTTTCCACCGATGGTTCCCCGGATTCCTGAAATTGATTTGATTAATGCCATAGTAGAGATATTGCTTGATTTAATAGAGCGCAAAGATACGAAATTTTTGTATTTTTGCCGCCTGAAAAATTTTGAAAAAATGAGAAAAATCATTGCTTCCATCGCTTTGCTGTTGTTTGCCATTAGTCTTGTTTTCGCTCAATCAGAACATTATGATCTCCATCCTGCGTTTCCGCATTATTTAACTGCTGAAGAACAATTGCTGATGCATACCTTGCCGGAAAAGGCAATTCGTAATGCCACTACAGCTCCGCAAGGTCCAGTCAACGCTTTGGCCGAATTCCAGCCAATGGGTGGCGTCTTGATTTCCTACCCTCTGGGAATCCCTGTAAGCTTGGTGGCTCAATTGTCACAGGTAACTCAGGTGAAAGTTCTGGTAAATAATGCTAATCAAGGAAATCTAGCTCTCTCATTTTTTGCTCAGAATGGAGTGAATGTATCCAATGTGGAGACTTGGAATGCGCCTCATGACTCGTATTGGACCCGCGATTACGGTCCATGGTTCATTATTGATGGCAATGACCAGGTGGCGATCATCGATTTCACCTATAATCGTCCACAACGTCCGCATGACGATGCCGCTTTACAGTACATTGTGCCGCATTTGGATATGCCCCGCTACGAAATGCCGATGATACATACGGGTGGTAATTATATGACTGATGGTTATGGAACCGCGGCTTCTACGCAGTTAGTCATTACTGAGAATCCGAACGAAACCGTTGCTTCCTTGCGTCAGATAGCACAGAATTATTTGGGAGTCAATAATTATTTGTTTATTGAAGATCCAATGCATGACTACATTTATCATATTGACTGCTGGGGCAAGTTTCTCGACGTGGACAAAGTGTTGGTGGCTCAGGTCCCTGTTACCGATTCCCGTTATAATGATTATGAGGCTGCGGCAGCTGTTTTTGCCAATGCAACAACTCCTTGGGGCAATCATTATCAGGTGTACAGAGTTTTTGAACCAGGAATAGAATGGTATGCCACACCATATACTAATTCATTGATACTCAATGACCATGTTTTCGTCCCCATTGCTGGCACCCAGTGGGATGATGATGCCATAGAGGTATATCAGCAAGCAATGCCTGGTTATACGATTGTGCCGATTTTGCAGTCCAGTAATCCGCAGTGGGAAAATACCGATGCACTGCATTGCCGTACACACGAGTTGGCCGATAAGGGAATGTTGTATATCAAACACTATCCTTTACTGGGCAATCAGGAAGTCCAGAATGGTAGTGTGTCATTAACTGCTGATATTAAAGCTTTAAGTGAACAAACACTTATATCTGATTCTTTATTAGTTTATTATAGAATTAATAATTCTGTTTGGCAGAATACGGCGTTGACTTCTGTTGGGGGCAGCTCTTTTGAAGCGACGATTTCTGGTTTGCAGAACTTGGACACCGTTGATTATTACCTTTTTGCCAAGGATCAGTCGGGTAGGAGAGAGCATCATCCATATATCGGGGCTGCCGACCCGCACCGTTTTGTGGTGAACGCTCCCGATGATATTTCTTCCCCCTCTGTGGAAGCTTCAATCATGCTGTATCCCAATCCAGCAGTGGACCGCATTGTGTTGAGAGGCGATAATATGACGTCTGTGAGTGTGTTTGACGCCATGGGAAAGTTAGTGACCGAAATCCCGTTGAATCATATCGCTACGGCCATCAATTGTAAGGACTGGCCCGCTGGGGTGTATTATCTGTCCATTCTGATGGATAATGGCACGATTGTCAGCAAGAAAGTGGTGAAATTGTAATCAATCATATTCCGCATTTATTTAACAGGGGTTGAGATGGTGCGTGCACCGTCTCTATCCCTGTGCTTATTTCACCAGCACACTGCCCTTAACAACATGCTTTTCTCCGTATCTGTCTGTGCAGAAGATAACATAACTGTACATGTTGTTATGATAGGTATATCCGTTGTAATCCCCATACCATTTGAAATTTTTGTCGTTGGAATAAAAAACCAATCCACCCCAGCGTGCATATATGTAAATTTCAAAATCTTGTATGAGGAGCTTTTGTTGTTCTATGATGCTAAAATAATCGTTGAGTCCATCCCCGCCATCCGGAGTTATGGTATTGGGCAGATATAAAATGAAATCACATTTGGCAATGGTATAGACACCTGTTACCACGCATCCTTCAATGGTTGTGGTGACATAATAAATTCCTGGATTTGTGACAATGATATTTTGTGTCTGTTCGCCTGTATTCCAGTGGTAGTCAATTCCTTCTCCATGAAATGACAAAATCGTCATATACTGTTCGCAGAAATCCTCGTTGGAGGCGGTGATTTCTGCATAGCCTTCAATGACTTGCAAGTTCAGGGTTACAACACTGTCACAGCCGTTAGCAGCTTCAATAATGCTCTGATAGCTACCTTCTTCGCTATAGGAAGTGTGCCCTATACGTATCTCAGCACCTTCACATATTGTGGTGTCAATAAGATTGTATGATTTTGGCAGAACCTGTAATGACAGGTGAATACTGCTGTCACATCCCATCTGGGAATAAAACATGGTGTCGAGATGCAGAATTCCCTCCTGTGACACATCTATCGAATTGAAAACACCATGGGAAAAAGGCTGGTCAGATTGGCAGGTTTGTATGATTACAGTGTCTTTATATCGTATCACATCCGCATGAATGGCCTTCATTTCAACATGGGTAAGAATGTCCACACTCCAACCTCTGTTGGTGTTGAGACTGTTGGATATAAATTGCAAGGTAACTGCAGTTCCATCGAGGACTAGTTGGGGAGGTAGCACTGTGTCGGTATAGACAGCTATCAGCTGCGACGGATTGGTGCCGGTTCCCGAATAAATATACAAACTATCACCAATCATTAATTGAAAACTGTTGAATCTCAGCATTATCCATCTCGCAGAGTTACAGATGAAACTATGTGTCAGATTCTCATTGTTCTGATAATTATTTGCCCATCCTCCTGAATCAAACAACCTGATGCCGGTCCCTTGTTGTATTTGACTGGTTCCGTTGCACATGTTTTCCCATTTCGCGATAAGTCCATAACGGGCGGGGCAATAGCTGTAGTTATAGGCTAAAACGTATAAGGTGGTGTCTTGGGTGAGTGCTGGGATAGTGTAATTGGACCATTCCTGTTCTGTTGTTAGAGTGTCTTGATACAACAACAGACTTTGATAGGGATTGTTATACCAATTGAGAATATATGGAGGGGTTAAATCAGCTTGTGCGGAAAGTTGAAGGTTGTGACGGTAGCAGATAACTTGGTCTTCTGCCTCAATATGAGTTGAGTCGTTTATCATAGAGTTGGGTCTGATATATACATGAATACTATCGCAAGAGCGCTTGTATGTGCAATAATCATCTCGAATATTGGCGGCCCAAAACAAATTGTCGGCAAGAATAGTGTAGTTCAGTATGATGCTGTCCTGTTCAGTACCAACATAGTTCTGAAACTCCCGTTCAGATAAATACGACTGATATATATCATAATGGATGTAACCATGTCCTTCATGGGTGACGGATAACGGAATAACTTCCCCTGCACAAACGGTGTCGGGTGCGCTGAGAATGACTCGAGGGGGAGGAAGTACATTCAGATAAATGCTGTCTTTAACAGGAAACTGGCAGCCTGTATTCAGTAGTTCTACCACAAAATAACCGTTTGGACAGCTTTGTGACACATAAAAACTGCTATTTTGAGAGTTGCTGCTGAAGTTGTTGGGCCCATGCCATGAATAACTGATATTATCGCCCAAGGGAAGTGCGGACAGATGCAAGGTGTCACCTTCACATACGCCAGGATCGGGTTGACCGCCCTCAAACCATAGCAATTGACTTTGAGAAACGCTCATAGCAACCACATTGACATAATAGCTGTTTTCACACGAATCGGTCACATTGACAGACAGCTCTTGTCCCAGCTCCATGGGAATATTGTGAAAAATTCCTGTTTGGTTGCTTCCTAAATAGGATCCATTCAGGTCAGGAGCACTGTAGAGTGTGTAAGTATATGGTAATGATCCGTTTATGGCTCGTGCAAACACGCTGCCTATATGTGCGGAAGAATCACATACCACAGCGTAAATCTTGTCAAAATCAATACGGGTTCTGACAAATTGTATGGTGTCATAATGGAAATATTCAACTCCGCATGCTGAAAAATTCATTTTAATGACATATTCTCCGGGTATGGTAAACACAAACGTGCCATTTAGCGAAACTGAAGTGGGATAGTATCCATTGACTTCCCCCTTCACAATAGTGAAAAGAGGATTGTTAACGTATGATGTGGCGATCGGTTCGTCATTACTGATGTCAGCGTTGATAAGGGTTGTGGTCTGGGTATACCGTCCAGCTATTGGTTTGACAAATAAACTGTTACATTCTTGATAGATGCGATATGCTGACGCTTCTGACCATTCCCAGTTATAGTGATAAATGCCATCAATTTGAATCGTAAGCGTGTCAATTCCACACATGGTTTCACAAACGAAAACATAGCGTCCTCCCGATAAACAGTTCTCGCGTAGCTGAAGAGACATTTCGTTAGTGGTGATATGGGCATCATTGCTCATGCTGTCATCTTTGACAATATGCCATTCTCCATGGAGATAGGTGGCTGTAAAGTTATATTTATTATATAAAGGACTTTGAATCAGTCGGATAATCACACTATCCCGGAATTGTGGAAAGGGCGTGTTTTCTTCATAAACATTGATTACTCGCTCACTGTGGCAACATGAGTTATAGTAGCTACCATTGTAGTTGGTGTTAATGTGCCAACTACTGGGATAACGGTCCGGTGTGGTGTCGTTGTGGAAAACCAAAGTGTCGTAATGACTGTATAATACACATCCTTGAGCATCATATAAGGTTCTTATAATGGGAAGTTGGATGTGGTGGTAATGCCCATAGATATTCTCCACATCCTGATAGGTGAGCACGGTTGTGTTAGTAAGAGCATCTATAGTATCTGTTTTGATAATTTGATGCGTAAGAGAATCCCTGTAAACCCAATAGAGTGGCATGGTGAAAAAGTACATGTTATCCATGTTGCTGGTAGAGAACGAACTGTAGTATGGTAAATATCGGATACTGTAATTGTCGGTCCTGTGAATTACCGCATCATAAAATATGGCGCAAGTGTCATAGTTAATGTCCGACAATGCCGTTAAACTGGTATGGCTCAACAATTCAAAGTTTGTTGTGTTCACATTCTTGGGCGTGAAAATGAATGAGTTGGTGTCCCCTGCGCATAAATCCCTTACTTGAAATATGATGGAAAGACCGTATAAGTCGCAATAACGTTGGGCCCAATAAATGGTGTCGAATATTCTTCCGTTTTGTCCTGAATTCATCATGTCGCCTGGTACAGGGTGCCATGCTGTGGTATCATAAGTTCCATTATTATTGGGATTTATAAATCGATATTGGTAGTGCTCATCAATATATTCATACTGATAATTATTGATCATGGCAGTACGATGGAAATCTACTGCGAATCGGAAAATGTTGTAGTCCGATTGATTCTCATTTCTTTGGAAATAATATAGGTTGTTGGTATGAATGATGTTCTGTTCGACGGTATGATGGAATACAATAGTATAGGAACAAGCATCATACGCAACAATTCGGTAATTGCCTGCAGGCAGACTGTCAAAGGTGTAATAGTCCCTGTAATCCGCATAAAGTGAATCAGTGCCCTGATGTTGGCGGTCATTAAAAACAATATGCTGTAATGTGTCATTATCTAAAATGACATCTACTGTATAGGGAAAATGACCATACCTCAGTTTCATCTGAACGCGTCCTAATTCACCACAGGAAAAAGCATAACGGTTGCCGCTGTATTCGCGTATTATCGTATTCCCGTTTTGATTTATAATGTCATTGTTCTGAGCAATATTGGCCAGTATTGAAGCATCGAAGGGTGTATATGTGCTAAGTACGTTAATTCCGTTGATGGTGGTATCAACAAAAATATAAGTGTTTGAACTTCCGTTTTGGATTTTGATATACCCTGAGACCCCTATATCATAGGTGCCCATATCCATGGTTATGATATGATTGTCGCTATAGAAAACACTATTGTGATTTTGGTTTTTGTAGTGATATTGAATTTGAAAAAGGTTGTATTGAACGGAGTCGACTGGATGGTGAAGAGAGTCATTCACGGCAATTGTTTGTCCTTGTTGATCCAAGAGGGTGACAACAACCCCGCAATTGTTATAACAATCGCCCACGATTGTGTCAATCCGCACATGGTAGGGGAATGGAGTGTCTTGCGCAGGGAGCGCATAAACACACAAAAAAAGACAAACTATGAAAAAAAAACGTTTCACAATTTATTTATCGTATAAAATTAGAATCCATAAGTAGTTCTGAAATAAGTCCAATTTTCTCTTGCAAAAAATTAATTTAATTGTAAACTATTAACTATTCCCTACTTCCTATCTTGCACCCCACAGTGGCGAAGAACAGAATATAAGCATAGCATACAAATAACAGTGAATAAGCTACTTGTGGATTAAAGCTGATAGCCAGTTTGCCATATATCAAAGGTAAAATGGCACCACCGGCAATGGCCATAATCAGGAAGGCTGAACCCAGCTTGGTGTATTTGCCTAAGTCATGAATAGAAAGCGGCCAGATGGCAGGCCACATGATAGCATGGGCGAAACTGAGGCAAATGATGGCAATTACTGACACAATGCCACTGGTGCATAAAGCTACTACGACCAAAACGACAGCCAGTAACAATTGGATAATCAAAGCCATACGTTGTGAGAGGAATTTGGGAACTGTGATGATGCCCAAAAGATATCCGACAATCAAGGCTACCAATGCGTAGGCGGGCAGCATGTTAGTGACATTTTCAGGAAGTCCTAAAGAGGCTCCGTAGGTTTTTAGATAATCGATGGCAATAACTTCGGCTCCCACGTAAAAGAAAATAGCTAAGACACCTAACCATAAATAGGGATACGAGAAAATGGATGGGCGAGAAGTCTCCCCTTCAGTTAGCTCTTCTTCCTCTTGAATTTCAGGTAGTTTTGCAATTTTTACAAACATTACCAACGCCATCAATATAGCGGTGATGATGAGATAGGGCACGATTACCTTGTTAGACAACTGCTGCAGTAATATTTCGCGTCCGGGATCAGCCATGTCCATCGCTTTGATTTGGTCAACCAGACCGTCAGTGGTGGAGAAAAGCGTATTGGCTAAAATCAGTACACCGATAATGCCGGCCAGCTTGTTGCAAATGCCCATGATGCTCATGCGTCGGGCTGCCGACTCTACAGGCCCCAATACCGTGACATAAGGATTGGAGGCGGTTTGTAACAGCGACAGGCCGATGCCCATGATGAACAGGGCGATCAAAAAGACTATATAGGTACGACTCATGGCCGCTGGAATGAAAAGAACTGCACCTATGGCCATGATTATCAATCCTAAAGCCATGCCGTTGCTGAATCCCGTCTTCTTGAGTACAAGCGAAGAAGGTATTGCGGTGACAAAATATGCGATATAAAAGGCGAATGGAACAAAGGATGCCTGGAATTTGTTCAGGTTGCATGTGAGTTCCAAATATGGCATCAAAATGCTGTTGAGCCAGGTGACGAAGCCGAAAACAAAAAACAAGGCCCCGATTACTGACATGCTGAAAGCGAGTTTTGGGTTATTTTGCATCATTAATATATTTTAATGTGCAAAATTAAACAAAAAACTTAAATGTAATACGGAAAAATCAAGGAAATGGTCCCCCATCCTTAAATTTCCCCTTTAATTCTTAATTCTTAACTCTTAACTCCTCTATAACCCCCTGTAACCTGACACCTGCTTACGGCAACATATCCGCCGGTTTCGCTTTGTACCCGGGGAAGTCCATAGAGGAAATGGTGTCCACTAAAATCTCCAAAGGACGGCCATAATAGATGGTCTTGGCGCTTTGCTGTGGCTTCTGCGGTTGAGCGGGTTCAGTATTTTCCGTGGGTGTTTCATTTTCAACCGTTGTCTGAGATTGGGTTTGATCTGTGGTTGGCTTATGAGAGGGACTGGGAGTGGGGCAGGTCGTTTCTGTCAGCTGCTCTGAGACATTTTCCGTCGCTACTGTCACGTTAGCTTCAATAGTGTCAATTTGCTGATTGTCAGTATTTTCTCCATTGCATACTATTGCGGGGTTTTCTTGTGGACCATGATTCGGGACTAATGTATAATACAATACACTGCCTATGATAGCAGAGGCAGTGGCCACGATGAGAGTGAATTTCACACCGCTACTCATCATTGGCATTCCGCTATTCTGCTTGAACGCCTTCCATGCTTGTGGAGTGTAATCGTAACTCTTGCTGTTGATTTTGTCTTTTATTATCTTGTCAAACTGATCCATGCTATATCAAAATTCACATTAATATGCGGGTTTATAGTCTGATTATCAATCAATTTATCATCTTTTCCCAATTGCTTCTTTCAATTTTGTCCGGGCGAAATTAAGGTGCCAGTGCGAAGTTCCCTCTTTGATATTCAGCACTTTGGCTATCTCGGCATGGGGCATATCCTCGAATACATAAAGGTTGAACACCGTGCGGCTCATCTGCGGCAGTTGCTGTATCAATTGCATCAGTTCTTCTGTTGAGAGTTTCGCCAGGGCCTCGTTTTCGTCATGATTTTGTAGAACGTCGTCGGGCATGTCATCGTAATTCACTGTCTCCATATTATTGCGGTACTTTCGCAAATAGTCCAGTGCCGCATTGACCATGATGGTCTTCATCCACGCTTCGAAGGAGCCTGTGGACTGGTATGTTTTCAAGCCCGCGAAAATCTTCACAAAGCCCTCATTCACCATATCCTGCGCATCTTCGTAACAGTGTGCGTATCGCATGCAAACCGTGAACAAAGATCCGTAGTATAGCTTAAACAGCTTATGCATGGCCCTTCGTTGGCCCTTTTTACAGTCTGCAATTAGCTGTAATAACTCTTCTCCGGATTGCTTGTTCATTATGGATAACGTAATCAGATGGAAAAATCTTGGGTGTAATGATAAAATTTTTACAGATTGTCGCGGAAGTCCTTGTCCAGCTTGAGTTTCACATCTTGCAATGCCGACGCTTTGATATTGATGGTGAAGCTCCATCCTTTGCGATAGCCGAAGGGTATCCAATTGAATCGCATCTCCCAACAATGCAGGTCTCTGTAGATGTCAATTGAAGTATAGGACATTTGTTTCTGAACAAAGTCATAACCTGTGGTGAATCCGATTTTCCATTTTCTGGTGATGTTGAATTCTCCGATAATGTTCAAAGTCTGGACAAATTTGTGGGTGTATGGTTTCGGTGAAGTCCGTTCCATGTCGGCAAAAATGTAGTAGCCATAATTGTCGCTGGTGGTGTAGGCAAATGTATAGTTGATAGTGAGCGACCATGGATTGTTGAAATCGGGCCTGTGATTCGGCATGCCGTGCAAGTTCTGGTCCAAAACAGACTCGCTGTTTTTGACCTGCTCTGTAATTGACTTGTCATCCTGTTGTTTTCCTTTGAACAAGTCTCTGTTAATGACCAGGTTAAGTCCGACATTGATATTGGCATTGGAGAAACGTAGCAGTCGTTTGTTGACTTTCCACTCGGTTTGATTCACTCTTACTCCATTTTGAATAACATACGGGTCGAATGACAGGGCGAAGGTGATGTTGAGTTGTTTCCAAATGGTGCTGCGTCCTGATATGCGAAGAGGCTGCCAACGCAATGAATCCGCAGCAAAATCGTATCCCATGGAGATGGAAAGATTGTCGAAAATGGCAACTTTCTTGGTGCCGGTGATGGTGTCTTTCCGCGAGTGGACCTTGATCTCAAGATTGTTGTTGAGCGCTAACTGAACCAGAGCTCTGGTATGCCCACTCACACCTCCATAAATGGAATTGTCGTAATATGAATAATTCACATATTCTCCCGTCAATGTATTGAAGTAACTGCCTGTGGTGTTTTTGTTGAGATTGGGATTGTATGTGACACTGAGATTCGGGGTAAATACGTGACGGATAGCTAATAGCTTTCCTTTTTTAAATTGATACATGAAGTATACTTTCGTGGTTAGTTCTGTACTCATGCTCAAATCATGCAAGGCGTAAAAACCTCTGCGAAAGACATTTTCAGTGCCATATCTTATCACGTCGTTGACAGTGTCGGATACAAAAATACGTTCGTAACGTTGCAAATACCATTTCTCATTGAAATCGATAGTGGTGTTCCAGTTGACAAGTTTGGCGATTTTGATAGGAATAGTGAGGGGGATATTGTGTCTGATGCCGACTCCGATATTGTTCCAGGTCTCTTTTTTGAAGAACAGCGTGTCATTAGTATTGATTTGTGAGGTGAGCGCTGTCGACCATTTCATGGAAATGTTGTCGTACCATTTCAAAGCTCCCGTTTTGTTTTTCTTTCTGAAAGGATAGAATTGGGTGACCGACATGTTGATGGTCGGAAGTTTGACATCTATCATACGGGTGCTGGTGTTTTGCGAATAGGAAATGGCGGCGTCAAAATAGAAAATTCCCTTGGCACTGGTGGAAAAGTTGATGGAGGAAGTGTATTGGTTGGACAAGTAATCATTGACACTGGAGAGGTTGTGCTTATTGTAGGAGCTGCTCACAATATCCACGTGGGCAGAGAAGCGGGTGTAGGGGTGGGACTTGGAATCCTGTTTGTGATCCCAGTATATCTTGAAATCGTTGGTGTGGTAGTAAGTCGAGTCGATTAATCGTTCTCCTATATATTTCTGTCCATATTCAACCCTGAGTTTGCCGGCACATTTGTATCGGAATACATAATTGGATTCCGCTTTGATGGCCCAACTTCCTCTGGTATAGATATCTCCTGCCAGCAAGAGATCGAAATTGTCGCTGATGCCAAAGTAATAGCCGATGTTCTGCAAGTAAAAGCCAAGGCTTTGCGTCTCACCGAAGGTGGGCATGATAAAACCGGAATGACGTCCTTTTTCCAACGGAAAATATCCGAAAGGAAGAGCCAAAGGAGTGGGAACATCCGCGAAACTGACGTATGCGGGTCCCATGATGATTTTCTTGTCGGGAATTACTTTTGCCTTGGTGAAAGAAATCTCAAAGTGAGGATGGTCCAATTCACAGGTTGTGTACTTTCCTCTTTTGATGAAAGTGGTGTTGTCCTCCAGTTTCTTGATGTGCTCTCCATGAATATATCCCTCACCTTCTTCAGTGATGACATGCGTGATTTTGCCTTTCTTGGTCTCAAAGTTGTATTTGATCTCCTGTGCGCGGTAAATTCCGTCGCCTTGTTTTAGCACGGGACTGCCAATAAGATTGCCTTGCTCATCGATGGCACCACTGGCGTACAACTCATTGTTGGCAAAATCAATTTCAATATAATAGGCGTACAAACTCATATCCTCGTAGAGCACATACGCGTCGTTGAAAAGATAGGCGACTTTGTTTTTGAGACTGAAAAAAATGGAGTCCTTGGCATCGTAGGTTACCGTGTGTTCCAATCCGTTTTTGGATATTTTTTTGGGATTGTACAAACTATCAGTGGTCAAACTGTCGGTAGAAAGTGTGTCGCTATTTGCAATATTGATGGAGTGAAAAATTGTATCTTGTGCGAGAGCGGATTGGGTCGCTATCGTCGTTGTATCAGGGGCTTGCGCATATACACAATTGCTTATTATGCTGATTATTAGTAGGATGACACAGCATAATAAATATGAAAAGTTAATTGTGTATATTTTTTTATACAAAGTGAAATTTCTTTAGTCTTATTGTAATATATTTGCTTTTAAAAAAATACAAAAATAGTCAAATAATTTGAGTTATGAACACAAAATATTGCTTTTTATTGTTTTGCTGCTTAACTTTTTTTAACGCTATTGCTTTTTCACAAACACCCGAAAAGAAATTCAAGCTGGTGATTGATGCCGGTCATGGTGGAGAGGATCCGGGATGCAGGGGTAGAAAATCACAGGAAAAGACTGTTACACTGAATGTTGCGTTAAAGCTGGGCAAGCTGATCAGTGATAATTATGACGATGTGCAGGTGATTTATACCCGTAAAACGGATGTGTTTGTGGAGGTGTACAAACGCGCGGTCATCGCCAACAATAACCATGCCGACTTGTTCATTTCCATCCATTGCAATGCCGCTGAAAACAAATCGGCGCATGGCGTGGAGACTTGGGTGATGGGTCTGGAAAAGTCTGGCGCCAATATGGAGGTGGCGAAAAGAGAGAATGCGGCCATCTTGAAAGAAAAGAATTTCGAGAACAATTATGAAGGTTTCAATCCCAATTCGCCAGAGGCTAATGTCATTTTCTCGTTGCATACTTCCGCTTACATGAATCATTCCATCATGCTGGCCGACAAGGTGCAACGGAATCTGGTTCGCAACACGCATCTGGTTGATAGAACTGTGAAACCGGGCGGTTTCTGGGTGCTGTACAAGGTGGCGATGCCCAGTATTCTGATTGAGTTGGGCTTTTTGTCCAATGCTGAGGAAGAGGAATATATGATCAAGCCGAGTTCACAGGATATGATGGCGGTGTCGATATATAATGCCTTTGTGGAATATCGTAATGCTATAGACGGCACTAGCAAGCCTACATTGCCGTTGCCGAAAGTCAGCGAACCGGAAAAAAATGCTGATTCCGGGGTTGCGGCAGAGCCTGTGAAACCTCAGGTTAAGGCTGATGCAGATGTGGCTGCCGACCCGGTAAAACCACAGCCCAAAGCAGATGCCGATGTAGCCGCTGATCCTGTTAAGCCTGCTCCCAAACAGGATGCAGGAGTGGCTGCGGACCCCGTGAAACCACAGCCCAAAGCTGATGAGAACGTTGCTGCTGATCCAGTGAAGCCCCAGCCTAAAACTGAGGAGGCTGTTGCTGCTGAACCGGCGAAACCCGCTCCGCAAACAGAGGCAAAGCCAGCCGTGCAAACACCTGCGCCAACTGCCGTACAGCATAATATCCGTTTCAGGGTGCAGATTGCCGCTATCCCCGAGAATGTTTCGGTTACGGATAGTCGTTTCAACAAGGTGAAAGACGTGCGTAAGTTTCAGGAAGGAAAGTTCTGGAAATATACTTCCGGTAATGCCACCACGTTAGAAGAAGCTCAGGAAATCCTGAAAGCGGTGAAACCCTATTTCACTGATGCTTTCATCATCGCTTTCGATGGAGAAAAAAAAATCCCCGTCAGCGAAGCTGTGGAGAGAGTTAAGAAGTAACGGTTAACTGAGGACTGTTTCTGACTGTTAATTTTCATTTTTTGTAGATTGGGCACAAGTGCGACAATTGTCGCACTTGCTGCATTTTCCACATGCGTTGTCCCCACAACAATGGTTATTGCCACGGCGGTGAATCACTATCGCGGCAATAACCATGAGGAAGACTATTGTTAAAACTAAGTAGCTCTGCCAGTTCATTTTACTTGCTAAAGAATAAGGCCTGTAATGAGACTGGCAAACCAAGCTACAATCCATGCCACTGCACATTGGAAGAGCACGACGAAGAATGCCCAGCGACCGCCTAATTCTCGACGTATGGCGGCGATACTGGCTACACAAGGCGTGTACAAAAGGCAGAAAACCAACATGGGGACCACATTGGCCATAGTGAAAATGCTGATACCGCCCAATACGCCAATAGTGGAAATGACACTTTCCTTGGCCATGAAACCACTGATCAGTGCGGTTACAATACGCCAGTCGCCCAGTCCTAACGGACTGAAAACAGGTGCAATGGCTCCGGCTATCACGGCCAACATACTACCTTCTCCGTTTTCCACCACGTTGAAGTGGAAGTCAAAGGTCTGCAAGCACCAGATGATGACGGAGGCGACAAAAATGACGGTGAAAGCCTTTTGCAGGAAGTCTTTGGTCTTGTCCCACAGCAGATGCAACACATTCTTGGCTTGTGGCATGCGGTAGTTGGGCATTTCCATCACGAAGGATGTGGTACTCCTTTTTTTCGAGATAAGCTTATTGACCAGGGCCACAATAATGCCAACGCTAACGCCTAACAAATAGAGTCCGATAAGGACCAATCCGCCATGATGCGGGAAGAAATAGGCGGTAAAGAAGGCATAAATAGGAATTTTGGCGCTACAACTCATGAAAGGCGTAAGCAGGATGGTCAAGCGACGGTCGCGCATGGAGGGTAGGGTGCGGGCGGCCATGATGGCGGGTACCGAACAGCCGAATCCTATCAGCATGGGCACAATACTGCGCCCCGACAAGCCAAGATGCCTTAGCAATTTGTCCGTCACAAAGGCTACACGGGCCATGTATCCGCTGTCTTCCAGCAAACTCAAGAAGAAGAACAGGATGATAATGATGGGCACAAAGCTCAACACACTGCCCACACCGCCGAAAATGCCATCCACCACCAAAGATTGTACGGTCTCGTTGACATTGGCAGCGGCTAAAGCGGAACCACAGATTCCTGCCAACCACTGGATGCCTTGGTCAAGCCAGTCCTGTAGCGGTGCGCCCAGCACATCAATGGACAACCAGATGATGAGGCACAAGACCAACACAAAAATAGGGAATGCGGTCCATTTGCCTGTAAGAATGCGGTCTATCTTCTTACTTCGCTGATATTCAATGCTTTCTTTGGGTTTGACAACAGTTTTCTCACAGAGTTTGTGGATGAAATTGTAACGCATGTCTGCCATGGCGGCAGCACGGTCCATACCGCGTTCCTCTTCCATCTGCAAAATGATGTGCTCCAAGGTTTCCTTCTCATTCTGAGATAGTTGCAATCGCTCCAAAATATTGGTGTCGCCTTCCACCAGTTTGCTGGCTGCAAAACGCAAGGGCAGACCGGCTTTTTCGGCATGGTCTTCCACCAAGTGCATAATGCTGTGCAAACAGCGGTGAACGGCTCCACCATGGTCGTCTTTCTCGCAAAAGTCCTGACGTACAGGTTTTTCCTGATATTTTGCGATATGAATGGCATGTTCCACCAATTCATCAATACCTTCATTTTTGGCGGCGGAAATGGGAATTACAGGGGTGCCAAGGATTCTTTCCATCTCGTTGACACGGATACTTCCTCCGTTGTGCCGCACTTCATCCATCATATTCAGCGCCAGCACGATAGGAATATCCATTTCCATCAGTTGCATGGTCAGATAGAGATTCCGCTCGATATTGGAGGCATCCAAAATGTTGATGATCGCTTTGGGCTTGTCGTTCAGAATGAAATTCCGTGATACCTTTTCTTCAGAAGTGTATGACGACAGGGAATACATGCCGGGCAAATCAGTGACCAATGTGTTTTTCTGACCTCGTATTTCACCGTCTTTGCGGTCAACGGTGACACCGGGGAAGTTGCCGACATGTTGTTTGGATCCTGTCAGTTGGTTGAACAGGGTGGTCTTGCCGCAGTTTTGTTGTCCGGCAAGTGCAAAAGTTAAAACAGTATCCTCTGACAGAGGACGCTCGTGGTTTTTATCATGATATATTCCAGCCTCACCGTAGCCGGGGTGACTGTTGTGTTCGTGCAGGGATTCCGCCACACGTGCTTCAGGATGGGTAAATGGCGAATCGTTTTGTTGGGTAGAATCAGCATTTGTTGTGCTGTCAGTAGGTTCCGCTCTCTGTACTGAAATTTTTTCCGCCTCTGCCAAACGCAAAGTTAAGGAATAACCATGAACCATAACCTCCATGGGGTCTCCCATAGGGGCATACTTGACCAGTTTGATGGTGGTGCCGGGAATGATACCCATGTCCAGCAGATGCTGCCGGCAAATACCATTCCCCTCCACCTGTGCAACTTCACCAAACTGACCAATTTTCAGGTCCCGTAAGGTCATTGGGCTTTAGTCAATGCTTGAAATCACGTATTCTGTCAACCGGCCCAGACAGGATACGTAGCTGCCGAATTCATTGTCATACCAGCCCATAATCTTGGCGTGTGTGACAGGAATGTTGATTTCGGGAATGTCATGCATACCCATGCTGGCCAGAATTTCAGTTGGCACCTTCAGGAAGCCTGTTCTGGTGTGGATTTCCTTGCCTTCAATCACGATGGCGGCAGGCATGCCAATCAGATCCATGGAAACATTCTGCTGCATTGAGAATTTCAACAGACCTTTTTGCTGGCCTTCGGAAACTTTTCTGTAGATGTCGCGAATGTAGTCGCCTGAAATGTAAGGAACTCCATTCTCATTCAGACGGGAGTTGAAGGTGATGTTCAAAGCGATCAGGGAAACGGTCGGGGTGGGAATACGGATGGAGTCGGCCATGAAACCGAAGTTGGAGGTCTCAGGGATAACTTTCTCCAAGGTCTTAGCAGCACCTGTAGTGGAAAGAATAATGTTGTTCAGCACCGAACGGTTCTTTCTCAAGTCGGTAGCACCTTCTTTCGGCACGCCATCCAATACATTCTGAGTGTTGGTGGCTGCGTGAACTGTTGACAATGAGGCGGTTAACACATTGCAGGTCTCTTTGTCATCCAACAGAGGTTTAATCATGTGGGCCAAACCGGTGGTGGTACATGAAGCGGCTGACAACACGTGGTGTTTCTGCGGGTCGAAACAATGGTGGTTGATGCCGTAAATCAGGGTAGGGGTGTTTTCAGCGTTGAAATCACTCTGTTTGATTTTGAAAGGTGCACTGGCGATAACATGCTCTGCACCAGCGGTCAGGTGACCCAAAATGCTGCCTTTTCCTTCATTGTCGGGCAGTGAGGGGTCGAGGAACTTACCAGTGCAGTCCACCACAACTCTTACGCCTTCAGCTTTCCAGTTGATGTTACGGGGATTACGTTCGGTAATCAAAAGCTTGATGGGGAAACCATCCACTTCGATCATGTTCTTGTCATGGTCAATGATTTTTACTTCCACCTGCTTGCCGGCGCGGCCATAGAGGAAGAAACTCAAGTTGCCGTAGGTGGAGTCCGTGCACAACTGCTGGATGTAGTCTTCCAGATGCTTGCCGACTTCACGGCCCACGTTAACGACCAAACCGTCAACCTTACGTGACAGTAAATGATGCCAAATCGTCAGTTTACCGATTCTACCTGAGCCATTGATACCCAGGATTTTCTTTTCATTAATGCTAATCATGATGTTTTGTTTTTATGTTGAATTGTTTATTTGTTTATCTGTTTAACTTGTAAGATTAATCTGCAAAGTTACACAAATTTCTTTAATAACGCACAGATGAGGAAATTTTTTTATTGAATTAGAGATAGCTGTGAAAAACTTTCCTAATAGCATTACACATGAAAAAAATCCCTATATTTGCAAGTTGGAACTAAATTAGAGATTTTAGCCCTCGGATATGTTTTTCACTATCCCTACAGGTCGATGAT
>CAJOFJ010000019.1 GCA_905233625.1 uncultured Bacteroidales bacterium
ATATCGCTCTACCACTTCAAGCCGTTCTTCGTTTGAGTGTGTTTTTCTCTTCATGCTGGACTCTTTTTTTTAGTGTCCAACTTTTGGGGTGCAATACACGATAGCGCACTGTGTGGGGTGATGCCAACGCGGGTATGATCGGCGTGCTGAAAGCACGATATTCTATTAACCCCGCACAACTCGTTGTGTGGGGTACGAGGCTATCTCATCAACCTCTGCGTGCCGAAGGCACGCTACTTTATATGATGTCGTTGTTGTAGCGTGTCTTCGACACGCCGTATGTGATGGCAGATTCCCTACCCCACACTGACGTGCGGGGTTAATAGGATTTTGTGCCTTCGGCACAACTGCAAAACCAATTTACTGCCAAAAAAGTAAAGCAAAATTAGACAAAAACTAAAACTTCATCCCTTTAAAATTCTTCCATCCTTTTAATGTAATATATAAAAGAAATTTTTGTACTTTTGCACGCTTATTGGAGAAGATTCGAGCAATGACTAAAGTTCAGGAAATAAACGTTAAGGACACCACAATTCGCACAATGAAAGTGGACGATGCAGATTATATCTGCATCACAGACATTGCCCGGCAGAAAAATCCAATAGAGCCCAAGGATGTGGTGAAGAACTGGATGCGCCTAAAAAACACCATTGAATACCTTGGAATGTGGGAAATGCTCAACAACCCTGATTTTAAAGGGTTCGAATTCGACCCCCTTTTAAGACAAGCGGGAAGTAATGCATTCACACTCAGTCCTTCTAGATGGATTGAACTCACCCACGCCATCGGGATTATTACGAAAACAGGTGTCAAAGGCGGCACATACGCACAACGAGATATAGCATTCAAGTTCGCCAGCTGGGTATCAGTGGAATTTGAATTGTACCTCATCAAAGAGTTTCAGAGGCTAAAAGAAGAAGAACAAAAATCTTTGGGTTGGTCGGTCAAACGTGAATTGTCAAAAATCAATTATCACATTCATACCGATGCAGTAAAGGCCAATCTTATTCCTGATGAAGTAGACTCTTACCATAGTTCTCTCATCTATGCAGAAGAGGCTGATGTTCTCAATGTGGCATTGTTCGGTATAACTGCCAAAGAGTGGCGCGAGGCAAATTCCGAAAAGAAAGGCAACATCCGCGACTATGCTACCATTAACCAGCTGATTTGCTTATCAAATATGGAAAACATCAATGCTGTATTCATCAACGATGGAATGCCACAGCAAGACAGACTGCATAAACTGAACGAAATTGCCATTCAGCAGATGTCCGTGCTGGAAGGAGTCGGGAATAGAAAAATGCTGAAACAAGAAAATGCTATATGAGAAAATAAAAATGATGGATAAATCAACCTTTTAAAAAGTTATTAATATGGATTTTGTTCTAGTTGAGAATCATAGAAATACACCAGATAAAGAATTGTTATCTGATGTTGTCTCTGTGTCTAAACTTTTAAACAAAAAATCGCTCACGATAGCAGAATACAACAAATATGGAAAATATCATTGTACTACCCTTACGAGAAGATTTGGCTCATGGTTTGAAATTTTAAAAAAATGTAATCTGATTCCCTCAAGATCTTTGATTAATATTCCCAACGAAGAACTCTTTGATAATCTTGAAAATTTGTGGAGGCATTTTGGAAGACAGCCTAAATACCATGAAGTGAAGAAACCTTTATCAAAATATTCTGTTGGAACATATGAAAAAAGATGGGGAACCTACTATAATGCACTCAAAGCTTTTGTCGAAGACATTAATGGTGTAATTGTTAATGAAAAAATTCATGCAAAAGGCAAGGATACTAATAATCCAAGATCCATTAATTATAGGACTCGATTTATAGTTATGCAGAGAGATGGATTCCGATGCAAAATTTGTGGTGCATCTCCTGCGAATAATCATAATGTAATTTTACATATCGATCACATTATTCCTTGTGCTAAAGGAGGGGACGCAAATCTTGATAATTTGCAAACATTATGCTCAAAATGCAATTTAGGCAAAAGTGATTTGAATATGTATAATGAAATTTAATCCTGCGTTAACAACATAAAAAATACACTATTTAACATAATAAACTTTTTTAACAACATTAAAACTATGGCAGAAAAAAAATTTATGACATGCGACGGTAACTGCGCGGCTGCGCACGTAGCCTACATGTTTAGCGAAGTCGCCGCTATCTATCCTATTACCCCCTCATCACCGATGGCAGAGTACATCGACGAGTGGAGTGCAGGCGGCAGAAAGAACATTTTCGGTGAGACCGTGAGAGTGGTCGAAATGCAATCAGAAGCCGGTGCTGCCGGTGCCGTTCACGGTTCACTGCAGGCTGGTGCCCTGACTACCACCTACACCGCTTCACAGGGTCTGTTGCTGATGATCCCCAACATGTACAAGATTGCCGGTGAATTGCTCCCCGGTGTGTTCCATGTATCAGCACGTGCATTGGCTGCTCAGGCACTGTCTATCTTCGGTGACCACGCCGACGTGATGAGCGCCCGCCAGACCGGTTTCGCCATGTTGGCTACCGGTTCCGTTCAGGAAATCATGGACTTGGCTCCTGTTGCCCACCTGGCAGCTATCGAAGGCCGCGTTCCTTTCCTGCACTTCTTCGACGGTTTCCGTACTTCTCACGAAATCCAGAAAGTGGAAGCCGCTGATCAGGATAAAATCCAGAAACTGGTGAACTGGAAAGCCCTGAAAGAATACCGTGACCGCGCTCTGAACCCCGAGCACCCTGTAACCCGAGGTACCGCTCAGAATCCGGATATCTATTTCCAGACCAGAGAATTGCAGAACAAATATTACGATGCTCTTCCCGACATCGTGGCCAAATACATGAAGAAACTGAGCAAAATCACGGGTCGTGAATATGCTCCGTTCACCTTCTACGGCGCTAAAGACGCTACCGACATCATCATCGCTATGGGCTCCATCACCGACGTTATCAAGACCGTCATCGACAAGGAGAACAAGGCAGGCAAGAAACTCGGTCTCGTCAGCGTTCACCTCTATCGTCCTTTCAGCGTGAAATACCTCGGCGAAGTCCTTCCCGAAACGGTGAAGAGAATCTGCGTCCTTGACCGCACGAAAGAACCCGGTGCAAACGGCGATCCGCTGTATCTGGATGTGGTTGAAGCATTCGCCAACTGCAAAGACATCCCGGCCGAGAACAAACCCATGATCATCGGTGGTCGCTTCGGTCTCTCTTCAAAAGACACCACTCCTGCCCAGATTCTGGCAGTTTACAAGAACCTCGCCGCTCCCAAGCCGATGAACCAGTTCACCGTGGGTATCAACGACGATGTTACCCACCGTTCTCTCAAGGTTGGCAAGGAAATCTCCATCCTGCCGAAGGGCACTTTCGAAGCCAAATTCTATGGCCTCGGCGCTGACGGTACTGTAGGTGCTAACAAGAACAGTATCAAGATTATCGGTGACAACACCAACAAATACAGCCAGGCTTATTTCGACTATGACTCCAAGAAGTCAGGCGGTTACACCTGCTCACACCTCCGTTTCGGTGACCAGCCCATCCTGGCTCCTTACTTGGTAGGTACTCCCGACTTCGTAGCCGTTCATGTTCCTTCTTACCTGAAGAAATATGACTGTCTGCGTGGTCTGAAGAAAAACGGTACTTTCCTCTACAACTCACCGTGGAGCGTAGCCGACACCAAGAAACATCTTCCCGATTTCGTGAAGAAATACTTGGCTCTCAACAACATCAACATGTACATCATCGACGCTACCAAGATTGCCGCTGAGATTGGTCTGGGCAACCGTACCAACACCATCCTGCAGAGCGCATTCTTCAAGATTTCAGGCGTTATTCCTTACGACCTCGCTGTACAGCAGATGAAGAAATTCATCGTTAAATCATACGGCAAGAAGGGTGAAGATATCGTTAACATGAACTATGCAGCTGTTGACCGTGGCGGTGAAATCACCAAGGTTGACATCCCCGCTGAATGGGCTAAATTGGATTGCACTACCGACTTCGTTTTCGAACACAACGACAACGATCCCGAATTCATCAACAAGGTGATGCGCCCGATGGTTGCTCAGTGCGGTAACGACCTGCCAGTGAGTGCTTTCAAGGAAATCGTTGACGGTACATTCCCCGCTGGTACCACCGCTTACGAGAAACGTGGTGTGGCTACCGTGGTTCCCGAATGGAATCCTGCCAACTGTATCCAGTGTAACCAGTGCTCCTTGGTATGTCCTCACGCTGCCATCCGTCCCGTGGTGATGACCGACGACGAAATGAAGAAAGCTCCTAAGGGCATGGCTGCCATCGACATCAAGGCTCCGAAGGAATTTGCCGGTATGCATTTCCGCATGCAGGTTTCCGTGATGGACTGCACCGGTTGCGGCAACTGCGCCGACGTATGTCCCGCCAAGGAAAAAGCATTGGTGATGAAACCTTTCGAAAGCCAGCTCGACGAAGCCAAGAACTGGGAGTATGGCCAGAAGAAAGTGACTTACAAAGACAACCTCCTCGACAAATACGCCAGCGTGAAGAACAGCCAGTTCGCACAGCCGCTGTTTGAGTTCTCAGGCGCTTGCGCAGGTTGCGGTGAGACTCCTTATATCAAGACTATCACCCAGCTGTTTGGCGAAAGAATGATCGTAGCCAACGCTACAGGTTGCTCCTCCATCTATGGTGGTTCAGCTCCCGCTACTCCGTACTGCAAGAACAACCGCAGCGGCAAGGGTGTTGCATGGGCTAACAGCTTGTTCGAAGACAACGCCGAATTCGGCCTCGGTATGGCTACCGCTACCCGCAAGATGCGCGACCGCGTAGAACGCATCATGAAGGAAGCTATCGCCAACTGCGAGTGCTGCAGCGCTGAATTGAAAGCTTTGTTCCAGGAATGGATTGACAACCGCGAATGTGGTATCAAGACCGCTGAGTTGGCCGACAAGATCGTGGCCGCTTGCGAAAAATGCGGTTGCGACTACTGCAAGCAGATTGTGGACCTGAAAGACCACTTGGTGAAGAAATCACAGTGGATCTTCGGTGGTGACGGTTGGGCATACGACATCGGTTTCGGCGGTTTGGACCATGTATTGGCCAGCGGCGAAGACGTGAACGTGCTCGTACTTGACACCGAGGTTTACTCCAACACTGGTGGACAGTCCTCCAAGGCTACTCCCGCAGGTGCTGTGGCCAAATTTGCCGCTTCAGGTAAGAAGGTGCGCAAGAAAGACCTCGGCATGATTGCCAAGAGCTACGGCTATGTATATGTGGCACAGGTAGCTATGGGCGCCAACCAGGCACAGTACTTCAAAGCTATCAAGGAAGCTGAAGCTTATCCTGGACCGTCATTGGTAATCTGCTATGCTCCTTGTATCAACCACGGTATCAAGATCGGTATGGGTCACTCACAGAAAGAAGAGAAGCTGGCTGTGGATTGCGGTTACTGGCATCTGTGGCGCTTCAACCCCGCTGAGGAAGAAGCCGGCCAGAACGGTTTCCACTTGGACAGCAAGGAACCCAACTGGGCCGACTTCCAGAAGTTCATCCAGGGTGAGGTTCGTTACAACTCCCTGATGAAGACCTTCCCGGAAGAAGCCAAGGAACTCTTCGCCAAGACCGAGCAATTCGCTAAGCTGCGCTACGAAGGGTACAAGAAGTTGAGCGAAGGAAAATAATCCTTAATTGGAATTCTCGTAGAGACGTTTCATGAAACGTCTCTACAATATAACCATAAAAAGCGCACCTGCAAGAATTTGTGGGTGCGCTTTTGTTATGCTATCTTCTAGTCGATGTCGGCAATAACATCAATGTTCCGTGTATTGTTATGAACAAATATGCTGAGAGCAAAAACCACTGCCCATCAGCTCCAATTCGCTCGTCACGAAGCAAAAAGAAGCCAAGTAGGGCAAATATGACCCAGCAAATCAAACTAATAATATTCACTTTGCGAAAGTATTGATGTTCGGCTTCAGTGAATGGAGCCGATTTAATGCGTCGAATCATAATGACGGCTAATACACCGATAAGGACGCTAGGCAAATAAGCCAATTTTGGTAAAACGAGACAGAAGACCAGGCCAATGAGGCCTATGACCAATTGAATAATGCTTTCTTGCTTTTTCATTGTTGTAAGTTTTTTGATTGTTAATTATCTAATTGATTAATCTCTTCTTTGAGCTGTTTCATTTTGTGCCATTGAGGACGGCCGAATGACAATAGCGCTACGATATAAAGACTGGTTGCAATAATCCAATATGTCATACTGTTTTTTATTCCAATGAATGAGGGTAGTGTAACCAACAGAACAGGAAGAAGAATCCATAGCCAAACCATTCTCTCGTAAACGAAATACAGGCGGTTATAGGCATTTGTAATCAAGTATTGATGTACACTGGTACCAAACTCGGTTTCTTTGGATTGGAACAAAAGCGTAAAGATGCCTTTCACCAGACAGTACAAGGACAAGACCATTATGACTGTCACAATACCAAAGTTGTATGGCGTCAGGAGAATCTGTTTCAGTTGCAATACCATTAAAGTAGGTAGCAAAATTGCCACAACAAGGCAAACGACTCCTGAAATCCCATTTTTGTGCTGCTTAAACCATGATCTTGGAGGTAGTCTGAAGGATAAATCGGAATCTATCTTTGCTTCGTTTATGATGTTTTGTTTTAACAATGTCAAATTCTTGTCATTCATTATTGCTCATTTGTTTTAATTTCTGTTTAATACGTTGTATTTTCGTTCCCACGTTGCTAATTGATAGGCCCATGATATCAGCTATTTCCTTGTGGGATTTGTCATCCAAATAAAGGTATATCAAAGCTTGTTCTTCTCTGTTCAACTTGTGAATGAGTTGATAAAGCTGTTGTATCTGTTCTTGTTCTGTTGTAATTTCTGTAATTCTAATAACTTCCTCGTTAATAGGTTTATGCAACAGATTGTCTTTTTTTCTGACTTGAGAGATGCAGACATTCAATGCCACACGATATACCCAAGTGGAAAGTTGACAATCGGGACGTTTGACAAATTTCGGGTAACTTTTCCACAAATTGAGCGAAATTTCCTGAAACATGTCCTCGATAGAAAGGTTGGTACTCAATGATGCGTAATAGCGACATACACTGATAATGCTTCGCTTATTTTCGTTGAGAAGTTTGAGAAATTGTTGTTCGTTAATCATACCTGCAAAGGTAATTTTTCTTGTTTATCGCATCAAGGAGAAAAAAATCACAAACAAAAATACATTTTTTAAAGATGATTAGTATGTTGCAATCGTGTTGTGCACTTTATTGGTTCTTTGTTTTGTTAATACTCTATGTTGTAGCCTCATATCACTAAATTATTCTTTAGTGTCTTTTCAAGTATTCAGCTTTATAGTTGATGTAATTTGTTTAATAAACTACCTTAAAAAGGAGGTGTTTCATATGAAAAATACAATTTCGGCTACTTTGGCGTTCGCGGCTATCCCGAACAGGGCATTGTAGTATAACAAGATGGAGAGCTTTAAGATAGAGTGGTTGAATGCCAATGTGGGGTTCGAGTCCCCAGGTAGCCGCAAATGAAAAGAGTAACCCTTTTATGTTAAAGGTATTATTTTCTTTATTGTGTCACAAACACCCGCAAACTCCACAGGTGACAGCCAGCCCTCTTCCTCAGCAGCATTGTACTATTGAAAAGGTTGTAGTGGTACAACCTTTTTTATATATTTTTACTTCAATAGCCCCTATCTACATCTCATCTGCACCTCAACCTTCAGGCTGCCATTTTCATGTCCGAAGTGCATTTATTTTCCCCAAAAACTATAGTTGTCATTGACCTGTCCCCTTGCCATACATTTATATCTCAACATAAATCGGCTCTTTATCTTCACATGCAGACTTGATTCCAAACAATACCTCATTATTTAGAACTTTCCCCGAAAAATCTGCTGCTTTCAATAAAAGAATTGAACATAACTTATGTAGCCTTAAACTAACAGCAAACATTTCATCTTGCTGCGCTTGTATGGGCTTTTTCTCACTGCTTAAAGTACCATGGAAAGTCGAATTTCGCATATTTATAGCTTTCTTATCTGCTTTTGTCAACACATATCCATATTTAGAAAAACATGCCTCCAATTTGTTGCTATTGGGTGCACTGTTGAGATTGTTTGATATTCGCTTTGTGAAAATACGTTTTGCTTCTTCATCGAGCCTCTCTATGCCATCAAGTGCTTTCAACAAAACTGGAACAATTTCTTGATTATAACGGTCTTGTGGTACAGTTGGTGGCAAGTCTTCTTCATTCTTTAACAGCGTAGTCGTAATGGTTTCCAGCGTCACATGAAAGAATGGTTTCTGATACATAATATTCATCAAACTGCCATCTATCAACATACTGGTAGCAAGCAGTATATCATTTGATTTATAACACAGTTGAGCCAGTTTACTAAATGCGTCAATAGTAACTATTGACTCATCTTCATAATACCACTTCACCCCTTCACCAGGGTTGTTTTCAATCGATTCTAAGGCATATTGTTGATAATCATACTGTCTTAACCATTCAACTATAAGATTCTTTTGTGGGTTTAATATTTTATAAGGACAATACTTTGTCTTCCTCAAAGACATAACTTCAACTCCAATAATCTGAGAGAAATCCGACACATTTCCAGCTACATGAAAGCAATAATCACCATACCGCTTCCCCAGCACAAGACCCAACGCATTAGTCACAGACAATACACGACGATCCATCTCGTCATAAGTAATAGCTTCAGTGGATTCAACAATCATCCAATGATGGTTCTCAACATTACTGGAATAAACATTCACCTCATGTCCATCCAAATTTGCGACAATCAAATTACTAAAATGATGCGAACCATAATCATCAGCGTAGTTACGACCTTTTACTTTTAGAAACCATTCATTATTATCAATTGGATAGATAAAACGCCAATAATAGTTGTGTCCTTCTGCAATAGTGCTTTGCGTAAGCTTGTAAAAACGAACATCAAAGTGTTGTACCAAATGACCATCCATTATTATTGTACCCTCAAAGGAAGCACTATAAGAAGGGGTCTTATAGATTGCATTATCTGTTTTTAGTTCCAGTTCAGGAAGATTCTCCATACTGGAAGCTGAAGGAACTACATTAATTGTCGAATCAAACTCCAAGTCAATATGTTCTGGATTAACAATCAACTTGTTGGAAACTGGCACACCCTCAATTCCGCCCACATTGCAATTTTCCATGTGGAGGATGTCATTAATGGCTTTTATAGTAGGTTTAATTATAAATCTGGATAATTCTGTCATTTTGAGTCATTTTCTTGCAATCTAAAAAACTCATCCACCAGATCACTCTTTGTAAAATACGCCATTAAAACTTTATACAGCACATTTTCGCTGGTTTCAGTTGTATATGGTATTTTAGCATTATCAATCTTAAATGTTTTATAGCGAGTTCTTGCCTCGCCCTTGCTTTTAAGGCTGTTCCTTTTTGCCTCTATTCCGTTTTCGCTATAAAATACATATTCATGGTCAATATGTGTGATATACTCTTTGCCACCAGCTTCAATATATTGCAAATGAACCACTTGCGTTACAAAATTATCCTGATCATGAGGCCCGTCCTCGAGAACTTCTTCAAACGTAATGCCTTTTTCATCTTGCTGGACTATCAGCCAGTCATTCACCCAATCTCTGTCATAATATTTGCTTATTCTGTCAATAGTAGTCAGTGAACCACTATAACTCACTCCAAAATCTTTTTCCTCAAACACACAACCTATTTCTGTGATTCCGTCTCCACAAATATTGTAATCAGGTCTAATTGAAAGTTCAAACACATTTTCTTTTCGCCATCTGGCTATTAACATCAACAAATCCGATGGGATGTGACGTAAAAGCACGTGGGTGTTTAGTTGTGGTATATAAACCCTTGGAGGCATACAGTCTTTTAACTCCCAATCACTATCCAATTGCAACAGATGATAATGATCGTCTATGTGCCCTTCTACCTCTTTTGAATTAAGATAAGTTTCAAGTGGACACCCTTTATAATAATCCAAGAACTTACCGTATTGGCATTTCTTATAGTATTCAAAAAGATTTGAGAGTAGCACCCATTTCCAATCTTTTAAATACGGTAAAAAATCGCAAAGTGAACGACAATTATTTTCCACATACCAATCCCAATCCAAAACAGAAAGATATTCCTTCGTTTTGACTATGGAGTTTTCACAATAGGCAAACTCATAATCATTCTCTGCCATCAATTGCTCCCTTGTCCGTTTGCTTATTTCCTCTTTTTTCTCCCTTCTTACTTGTTCAAGGACAAATTCTCTAAACGATTTATCATTCACTAATAAAGAGATTTGTTCAATAATCTCGTCTTTCTGGGCTGTTTCATTGAATATCTTTATGAAATCGAAATCGTTTTTTTGTCCAGCCCTTTGATAGATGGCTGTTTCGTGATCGAAATAACGTTTTCGACATTCTTCAAAAAATGTGACGATGGTTTTACCGAGCAACTCTTCCATTACTTATCCGATTGATGGTTAACAAAAGGCTTTATCGTTTCCACATCGTCAGTTTTCCCTTCGTCCGTCGTCTTATAGTGAACCTTCAAACATATCATATCATATTGTTCCTTAAAGAACAGCTTAGGTGCCCACAAAGCATGGAAAACGGAATACATATTTTTCTCGTCACCCAATTTCTTCAGGTATTCTTCTGTAATGGTATCTTCGTGTCCTTCCACTTTCTGAACCGACATCCATAACCCATATTCATTGAATTTATCAAGCTCCATTGATACCTTCTGTTCTTCACTAGGTTCTTGGAACTCAATGTAAGGTCTGTCTTCCTTTAGTGTTATATATATGCGCCTGGAGAAATATTGCGACGGGCAGTCCAACAGCATGATTTTCATTCCCCGGTAGCTATATATGCGGTCTTGTTCTTTTTTCAGTTCTCCAACCCTGTCCATATAATAATCCAAGGAGATACCAAAAGCGATTGCATAGTGCCTTCCGTTAACCTGTAGTTTGTCAAATGCATCAAAAAGAAGCCCTGAATCAATTGTGTAATCAGCTTGCATACGTTCTTGGAAGAATGAACTTGCAAAAAGATGACTAAACGTGTGCCACATACTGCCAAACTCACATTCTTCAATTCCAACATGACTTATATCAGGATTGTCTTGGAAGGCAGTACTGGGATACAATTGGCTAATTGATGAATCAAGATTATAGCATGTATTCCTATCAAACCTTTTACCCCATATATCACCGAAGGGTGACATTGCCATCAACAAACGACCACTTACCTCATTTTCAAGCTTTTTAATCTTATCTGGATTATTATGTTGGTGCTGTTTGAGGTATTTGATTTTTTCGTCGATACTGCTTTGTATGCCTTTTAATATTTGTTCTGGCGATTGTATCACTTCATTTTCAAGGTTATTGGCCGGATCAAGAATCTCATCCATATCGTTTATTCGTATGGAAGCCAATGCTTCTTTGTTATTATTTATCCTTTCTATCCAATACTTCAACACGTCTAAATCCCTTTTATACTTGGCCAATTTTGCCTGGTTATCAGGCAATCCCATTGTGCGGAAAACAAAATCTCTTCCATAAGGGTAATCAATAACATACAATCGATAGAACAATAATGCCAAGTAAGAATTGGCAGCTCCTATTATCTTACCACCCGTTATGCCATGCATATTAGGCATTGGGTATCGTTCTTCATAATAAGTCACCTCCCATAGCCTGTCCTCATTCAAATAACCAAACAAATGGAGAATATGTGCTAAATCGGACGGAACCAATGGATATTTGGGAGGCTGCGACTGGGTATAGAACAGCATTTGCTCAAGAAGACCATATTTACCCTGTTGAAGCAGCATAGCACACAGCATCACATGAAACTCTTCGAACTTTATGCGTTGTTTGTGTCTATCTTCAACTTGCTCTTCCGTGTAATGCTCGTTTGTTTCCTCATCAATTTCAAACTCTGAAATTTCATTCATGAAGAATTCAAACTTCTGTGAGGCTGATTTCCAGTAGGCCATTATCCACTCGTCTCTGTTGTAATACAATTGCAGACGAAGATTTCTCCAAAGTATTCTATATGTTTTGTCGGTTACTATGCTTTTGTATAAAATCAATGATGTAAGCAACGAATTCCCATTATTCACAGATATAGGCTTACGTTCCCCTTTGCAAAGGTTCTCGTTAATTCTTGTTACAGCATCATAGAAATAATCATCCAATTCAAGCGGTCTCCCCTTGCATAAGATTAGTTTTTTTGATACATAATCATACCAGCGTTCATATACAGATTGAACTAAGTTCTCATCTGCCGAAGCAAGAAGCACTGATGTTAAGTCTGACCATTGGGTGAAATATTCTGCCTCTTTTTCTGTCTTTCCTGCTTTTGCTGAAGCATCGTAGTCGTCCAGAATACGAGTTTGCAGTTTGCCCGCATCATAATAAGTCAAGATCATATTGAAAAGACGGAAGGCAAAATAGATCAACACTACTGCTGCCAAACATTGTACAGCAATCAGGTAACGTGCATGCTGACACCCATCCATCAAAAAAGGAAACAAAACTGCTAACACCAAATTGAGTATCAGCAAAACTTTGAAACCCTTAAAAGCTTTCTCCTCTAAAAAGCGTGCTGTTAATTTTGTGGAGTGATACTTAACATCAATCTTTTCAATGCAGCCCAATATCAATGGATATGACAGACCAAATAGAGCAGATAATATCGATAAAACTCCGCTGTATGTGTAATTGAGAAAGTCAAACATGGTTCACTTCTTTAAGTTTAGTTTTTATCGCCCAACATTTCCACTTTGGTCAAGAAAACAATTGATAAAATCAACATCTCGTTTCATCATATCATTATGCTCATGTTGAACACGTCGAATGGAGTCCAATTGATCTGATACATTATTCAATATTGCCGTCAAACTGTCAGCTTGTGTGCGTGCAGTTGAATCCAGACTGGCCTTTTGCCTAACCTCTTGTTTTCTCGCTTTGTTAAATCGAATGTCATTTCTGATAGCAAGAAATACTATGGCTGCACCCAAAATGCCCAAAGCTAAGATAACAATTTTATTTGCATTCTTCATCAATTATCCTCTTTTAATACAAAACCCTTCCTACATTAGAAAATCATCTCCTCCACGACCAAAACAAATAGCTACAAACCACCCTCCTCCCCCACATACTTTCAAACCCTTCATAATTATCAACTGTCAATTATCAATTGTCAACTATCAAAATCCCCTCCACCTCATGCTCCACAAACGGCCCTTCCTTGCACTCGAAGATGACGGAACCCGGCTCCAGGGCTTCTACGGTGTGCAAGACATTCTTTCCTACATTCACGCCGTAGCGGCCTTCCGATGGGTTGAGGACCATGTCGTCGATAATGGTGCCGTCGTCGTTGTAGGTGATGACACGTATCCTACCACGCAACACAACAAATGTCTCCTCTTTCTCCGGATGGCGATGAATGGGGATGTTGGCACCCGGTTCCACGGCATTCAGAAAACGGTGGCACTTCTCATCCAGACTCTGATGAAAGTTCAGATTCATCCGCAGCCGGGGCGATGCTTGGGCCCGGGCAGTCAAACAGTCAAGTATCTCATTGTCTATAACCATACTGCTTTCTCCTGATCTGAAAATGTGTCACCCCCTCCGTCTTCCCCCTTATTTTGTGTCATACAATTGGCAAAAATAAAAATTTTTCTTCTTCTGTCACTATGCTCCCTAAAACTTTTTGTCCTCCTTGAGATAAATATTCACCATACATCTTCCGTCTGACATCCGCCCTCCCCTTTCGGTTAATCCCTTATGGCTTCAACAAATTGATCGGAGCCACATACACTCCGTCTTCACGCCTGTATGCACCACCAACAGCAGTCAGCACCAACAAGAACGATGGTGCCTTCTCATCGCTTTTCTCCACAATCTTGTCACGAAGCGTCTTCAGCGATTTTGCCCCGTCGTCAATCAAGTCGTCACCGCCAAGCTTAATCTCAATACCACCCCAACGTCCATCGTGCGCTCATTGCTCTGGCGTATATCCGATATGATGGTCGATACCGCCGCCTCGCTCGAAATATTGCGGGCATAGCTCCTCAGAATCATCCTCATCACCTCGGGTTTCTTGTTGCGGAACCGCTCGTTCTCGCTATCCTCAAACACGAATAATCCGTTATTAGTACTGTTGCGATAAATTTCTATAGGAATTAACCACTGGACAGGATATTACAGAAAGATGTAACCTCGGAGAGGTGTGATGCAAGCAGTGCAATTAACACCACACAAGCCGTCAGGCGTAGTGTGGTGGATGAGACACTCACGCTATACAAGCATCTCGGAGAGATGCGACAAGCTATGCTGGATGGTAGAGAGATGTCGCATATCTCCGATATGCACCTGATGCATTGCCCCTATTGTCACCAAACTGCGCTTCGCTTGTATGGTGTTAATTGCGCCTGTCGGCACATCTCATGCCTTCGGCATGCCGTCATAGCCAATACAAAATATACTGTCATCATTGCACTTTCATTCAAATCAAAAAAACAAAAAAACCGCACAAAAACATTTGAATCAACATGTTAAATATTGATGCTGAAAATTTATCGCAACAGTACTAATCCGTTATAATAGTTTTTCGTGATTTTAAACTCCCAAGATTTTCAATTAGAAATTCCCAAGATTTTCAATTTACATCACATCTGCACCCTGATCTTCAGGAAGCCATGTCCAAGTCTGAAATGCATTTATTCCCCAAAAAATACAGGTGTCACAGACCTGTCCCCCCGCCATTTGAGCCCCTTCTCAGACATTCATGTGACACAGAAAAAGGCTAGACCCTTCATCGGAATCTGACCTTAAATTATAAGCTATAAACAGTAAGCGCTAAGCAACAGGTAGGCCGTAAGCCCCTAAGGCATCGCCGCAACTTGCGTCCAGCGTTTTGACGATTTGTGAGTGAGCTTTCCTGTATAACGGGAAAATTTCGGTTCGTTGTTGTGCAGGAAAGCAAACAAATTATCAAAACCTGACGGGAAAGTACATTTACCGATGTTTTTGTAATGCATAAAAACAACTTTTTGTTTAATAAAATTTTTATATTTTTGCAAAATATAATTGAAAACAGTGATAAAACTAAAGTATGCCATCACAAATTGAGATCGCATATTTAGAATCAACAACTTATGAACGAAAATTTATCAATCACCAGCAACACCATTGAAAACCTAATCTTCGAAATCAGAGGTGTGAAAGTTATGTTAGACTACGATTTGGCCGCTATTTACGGTGTGGAAACCAGAACGTTAAATCAGGCTGTAAAGAGGAATATCGAAAGGTTTCCCGAAGATTTTATGTTCATGCTTTCAGACAAAGAATGGAGAGATTTACATGCTAACTTGTTGACTACTAATATGACATCACAATTTGTGATATCATCCATCAACAAACGGAAGAAATCCACCCCTCCTTACGCTTTCACAGAACATGGTGCGGTGATGCTCGCTTCGGTGCTTCGGAGTCCGAGTGCCATTCAAATGAGTGTGATGGTGACGAGGGCGTTTATTGCCATGCGGCAGGCTATAACTAATATGCTATCTTTTGATTTTAAAGTCGAGCATTTGTCCCATAAAGTTGACCAATTAAACGCCTATGTTGAAGAAATCCTGCATGACCAAAATGACATCAACGATATACAAGAACAGATTAACAATGAGGTGGCCATACAAATCGAAGTAATTAACGAGGCTCTTGACCAGTTACGAGAAAAGAAAGCATCCCCACAAAATCCAATAGGGTTTAAACTTGGAAACTAATACTGGAAATTTATGTACCTTTGCAGCTGAAATTCAGCTTGTCACCTAAAAAAAAAGATCATGCCCACATTCACCATCCGGGCGGCGAGGGAGAACGAGGCCGCCACTGTTCTGGAATATATCAAGAAACTGGCTAAGTATGAAAAACTTGCCCATGAGGTGGAGGCCACCGAGGAAGGTCTCCACGAGGCTCTCTTCGTGCGCCACGAAGCGGAAGTAGTGTTTGGGGAGGAAGATGGCAAAATCGTCGGCTTCGCTCTCTTTTTCCATAATTTTTCCACTTTTGTGGGACGAAAAGGCCTTTATCTGGAAGATCTCTTCGTGCTGCCAGAGAAGCGAGGCCTCGGTTACGGAAAAGCCCTGCTGCAACATTTGGCCAAGCTGGCACTGGAGCGCCACTGCGGCCGCATGGAATGGGTTTGCCTCGACTGGAACCAGCCTTCCATCGACTTCTACAAGAGCATCGGCGCCGTTCCCATGGAGGATTGGACTATCTATCGCCTCACCGAAGATAAACTGAAAGAGTTTGCAGGAATAGTTTAACACAGTCTGTAGAGACATGCCATGACGCATCTCTCCATTGCCAGAAATATTTTAGAGACGGGGAGCAACCCCGTCTCCACATTCCCTATAAAAACAAGGTGTATCTATACTTTTCCTACGAAGTGTCGTGTCTTTATTTCAACAGCTGCGCTGTGTGGTTTTTGGTATCGACTTTGCCGATGGCGTCGATGATAACACCTTGTTCGTCAATAACGTAGGTGGTCCGTAGTGTACCTTCGGTCACCTTGCCATACATCTTCTTCTCGCCCCAGGCCTCATAGGCTTTCAGGATAGAATGATCGGTGTCGGCGATGAGATGGAAAGGCAACTCATATTTGGCAATAAACTTCTGATGTGAGGCGGCAGAGTCTCTGCTTACACCCAACACCTCATAGCCCATGGCGAGGCTCGCAGGTCGCAGGCCTCGGCGGTGCAACCCGGTGTACTATCCTTGGGTTAGAAATAAAGCACTAATTTCTTTCCTGCGAAATCTTTCAGGGAAACGGACTTTCCGTTTTCGTCAACGCCCTCAAAATATGGGGCTTTTGTTCCAATCTGTAACATTTTTCTGTTTTTTTTGACTTTGAATGACAAAAATAGCATTTTTTCAGGAAATGTCGTATTTTTGCATTCTAAATTATCAGGATTTCCGAAATGGCTCATTTTATAACACCCCCATTTTGCTGTGCGGCATCCTGATTAACATCACAAACAGAATAAAATGACTCCTGACATACCAAAAGAAACACAACGAATCGCATATTTGGACATCCTCCGCATTTTGGCGACCTTCGGTGTGGTATTTCTCCATGTCTCCTGCAGAGAGTATTACTCCGCTTTCATTTCCTTCGATTGGTATCTTGCCGCCTTCAATGGCAGTCTGGTGCGCTGGGCCGTCCCCATTTTCGTGATGATCAGCGGAGCCCTTTTCCTAAACCCTACAAAAGACATTCCCATCAAAAACATTCTGAGCCAGAAAATTCCAAGATTACTACTGGCATACGTTTTTTGGTGGCTGGTATATTCCGTTATCATGTCATCTTGCAGTCTGCTCTTTGGAGATGCTATCGGACTCCCCTTCAGCTACGAATTTCTCATGCCCCGCTTTCACCTGTGGTTTCTTCCTATGCTCATGGGGATTTATTTGCTCATCCCATTTCTCCGCAAAATTGCCGCCGACGAAAAACTTCTCCGTTTTGCCCTCGTTCTCTGGATTGTCTATCTTACCGGTAGTTTTTTCATGGTAATAGAAATCCCTCAAATCACACCGCTTTTTGACATGAACATCATTGTGGGACATACGGGTTATTTTCTGCTGGGTTATTATCTTTCAAAAACATCCATTAGCGCCAAACAACTGAAAATCATATACTTGCTAGGCATTCTTGGTTTTCTCCTAACTGTTACGGGCAATATTATTCTTTCCATTCACGATGGCGAAAGTAATGACATGTTTCTTAATACCTTGAGCATATTTGTGGTTTTGATGGCGGCCGCACTTTTTGTCTTCATAAAGGAAATCACCCCTGAAATTGAAAGCAAAACGGCAAAATTTGTGGCATATGTCCGACAAGATTTGTTTGGCATTTATCTCACCCACGCCCTATGGCTGACGGTGCTGAACAGGGCTGTCATCCGTAACCTATGTAATCAAGCTATCACTATCCCGTTGATTGCCATTGCGGTATTTGTGCTAAGCCTGTACACCACCAAATTCATCAGAAAAATTCCCTTTTTGAAAAATTTTGTGGAATGATGCATCTAAGCAAAACGACTGAAATAGAAAAATTGTATCTTTGTACCATCAAATTTATACTATAATGATAAAGAAAATCAACTTTTTAATCATCTTAGCGATGATGTTTGTTTTTGGGGCCCGGGCCGATGAAGGCATGTGGCTGCCCTACTCTATTAACGGTCAGAACTTGGCTGACATGCAGCGACTTGGCTGTAAATTGACCGCTGATCAAATTTTCAGTTTCAACCAGCCCAGCCTGAAGGATGCTATCGTGCAGTTCGGCGGTGGCTGCACCGGCGAACTGATTTCTCCCGAAGGTCTGCTGCTCACCAACCATCACTGCGGTCTTTCCTACGTACAAACCCACGCCTCTGTGGAACACGATTACCTGAAGGACGGTTTTTGGGCCAGAAGCAAGGACCAGGAGCTTCCCAACGAAGGTCTGACAGTTTCATTTTTGAATTACATTGAAGATGTTACGGAACTGGTGCTGAGAGGCGTTACCGACAACATGTCGGAAGAGGCCCGTGCAGAGAAAATCGACGCCAACCGCAAGCAGCTGGCCAAAGAACGCAAGGGTGACAAGGCTATTAAAGTAGAAATTATTCCTTTCTACCATGGTAACCAGTACATTCTGTTTGTGTACGACGTATATAAGGATGTTCGCTTGGTGGCTTGTCCGCCCTGGGGCATCGGCAAATTCGGCGCCGACACCGACAACTGGACCTGGCCGCGCCACAAGGGTGACTTCTGCATCTTCCGCGTCTATACCGCTCCCGACGGCTCACCAGCGGAATACAGCAAGAAGAATATTCCCATGAAGTCCAAACATTTCCTGCCCATTTCCTTAAAAGGCGTACAACCAGGTGATTACACCATGATTTTGGGCTACCCCGGCTCCACCGACCGCTACTCTGCCTCAGGTTCAGTAAAGAATGTTATCGAACTGGAAGGTCCCGCCATTGTGGACTGCCGTACCACCAAGCTGGAGCAATATCGCAAGCACATGGATGCCGACCCCGCCGTGTTCATTCAATACGCTTCCAAACAAGCCAGCGTGAGCAACTACTGGAAATATTATATCGGTCAGGTAAAGCAGCTGAAACGCAACAAAGTATATGAGAAACGTTTGGATCAGGAAAAAGCATTCCGCCAGTGGGCTGCCCAGGACAAAAACCGCAATGCGAAATATGCGGGCATCTTCGATGAAATGGACAACTATTGGGATCATCAGTCCAAATACACCAAAGCTTTGATTTATCACCGCGAGGCTGGCTGGCGTGGCGGTGAGGCCGTGTCTTTCGCACTGAAATTCAGAGCGGTAAACAATGCTTTCAGCGACAAATCGATTTCGAAAGATGATATTAAAGCATACGTCAAAAGAATGAAAGGCTCCGTTCAGGACTTTTTCAAGGATTACGACCAGGCATTGGACCGTGATGTGACCATCGCTTTGTTGAACCTCTTCTACAAGGATGTCAATCCCGCACAACTCCCCGCCACCATCAAAAAAGTGGGTGACAAGACAGGAGGCGATTTTACCGCATTTGTGGATAACGCTTTCGCCAAATCCATTTTTGTGAATGCCGACAAATTATACGCTTGGATTGACAATCCGAAACCTATAGCTAAAGACCCGATATACGCTTTAATGCAGGAGTTGGTGGATTCTTATATCACTTTAAGCGACGAAGCGGAAAAGGTAAACTGCAGCCGTGCCGACCGCCTCTACATGGAAGGACTGATGGAAATGCAGAAAGACCGCAACTTCTATCCCGACGCCAACTTCACCATGCGACTCACTTACGGCAGCGTGCAGGATTGCAAGCCGGCTGACGGTGTCACCTACAACTACATCACCACTCTGGATGGTGTGATGGCCAAGTACGTACCTGGCAACTGGGAATTTGACGTGCCGCAAGACCTCATCAAACTGTGGGAAAGCCATGATTATGGCCGCTATGCCAACGAAAATGGCGATTTGGTGGTGAATTTCATCACAACCAACGACATCACCGGTGGCAACTCCGGCAGTCCGGTTATCGATGCGCAAGGTAACCTCATCGGCTTAGCCTTCGACGGAAACTGGGAAGCCATGAGTGGAGACATCGCTTTCGAGAACGAGGTGCAGCGTACCATCTGCATGGACATGCGCTACCTGCTATTCATCATCGACAAAATGGCCAATGCCCAAAACCTGATGCAAGAATTGACTATTATTGAATAACAGGATTTCTCAAAACAATAAAAAGAAAACGCCTCGTGTTTGACGAGGCGTTTTCTTTATAATAGTAATGTAATTGTTGATTATTTGAAAGTGTATCTTACACCGAAGCATAGAGCCCAATCAAAATAACTTCCACCGTATGTATTATAAAATAACATACCATAGCCAGGTCTAAAGTCGGCTTGCAGAGTCAATGGGATATTGAATTTATATTCGATACCACCGATGGCATTAATACCAAATTTTCCGACTACTCCACCTCCAATAACTTGAGGAAGACCCATACCCAGACTTACACCACCACCAGCTAACCAATACAAGCCTTTGGAACCAATGGCAGACTCATACATAAAATTCGGATTTGCCTCGAAAGTCATGAATAATCCACTTCCACCAGTAGTTGCCCCAATTGTCCATTTGAAACCGAGATCCACACTTAAAGCCAAGTTGTCGTTAAAGAAAGTCTTGTAAGAAACGGCTTCCATGTTTACGAAAGTTCCACCAATACTGTGTTTGTAAGGTGCTTGTGCATTAACCGTCAGCATCATACCCATTACTAAACTCAATAAAATTACACTGATTTTTTTCATAACTTTAGTTTTTTATGGTTTTAATTTTTTTGCAAATTTAGATTTTTTAACATTATAAATATATTCTTTGTTGAAAAAATTATGCACATATACAAGTTGAATATTTTTCGTATTTTTGCCGTGACTATTTGATGAGGATTTTCCACTGCGAAAATCCGTGAGGGAAACAGGTGCAAATCCCGTACAGCTCCCGCTGCTGTAAGTTTCATCAACCTTTTTGACAAAGGTCACTGTCGGCTCCAAAACCGACGGGAAGACGTCAAAAAAAAGGGAAACGAGTCAGAAAACCTGTCAAATGGTCCTGGTTGTGAACACCTCGGGATGCAGGTACAAGCAACGCTCCATCAGGAGATTGCCCATACTATATTCATTCCGAACAAGTTATAATAAAAGAGTCTTTCAGACTGCGAAAAAGAACATAATGAGAAAATTTCTCATACTGATAATAACTATAACACTCATTTCCAGTGTTTTATATGCCCAAGAAGACAGTCTTCGGCATCAACGTTTACAGGAAGTGGAAATTGTGGGTAAGGAAAGACCGAATGAATCGTCCGCTCCGATTCAGGTCATTAGGAATCAGGACCTTAAAGCCTTGCCCACTCTCCAACTTTCTGATGCACTGAAATTTATGTCGGGCATCGTCATCAAGGACTATGGCGGAGTGGGCGGCATGAAGACCGTGGCGGTACGCGGTCTCGGCTCGCAGCATACAGGTGTGGCTTATGACGGCATTCCTCTTTCCGACTGCCAGACGGGACAAATTGACCTCAGCCGCATTTCCACCGACAATGTGAAAGCCCTCTCCCTGCAAATCGGGCGCGAAGAGGATATCTTTGTTCCTGCCCGACTGTTTGCTTCCGCCAGCCTCATCAACATCGTCACCGAAGAACCCAAATTCAAGGATGACAAGCCCGTCAACCTGCATTTTGCCTTTACAGGCGGATCTTTCGGTCTCATCAATCCTTATCTTCTGATTGAAAACAGAATCAAGAAGAAAAAAAATCCCGAAGATTCATTCTATGCATGGTCGCTGAAAATCAACTACTTGCAATCCAAAGGTAACTATCCTTTCGACCTGCACTACGGCTTAGGAGAGCATGACAGCGTGTCGCATGAGCGGCGCAGCAACTCCGATGTGCGCACCCTTCAAACCGAGGCCAATTTTTACGCGCATTTCAATCCCAAATCAAAACTGAATTTCAAAATTTATTACTACTGGTCCAACCGAGGTTTGCCCGGAGCCACCATCTATTATAACCTGGAGAACGACCAGCGGCTCAGCAACCATAATGCCTTCGGACAGCTGCATTTCGAGCATCATTTCTCCGAAAAAGTGGCCTATCAGTGCAATGCCAAGTTCAATTATGACCAAACGCATTATCTGGATCCGAATTACCACAATTTAGAGGGAAAACTGGAAAACACCTATATACAACGGGAATACTACCTCAGCAACAGCGTGCTGTACAAGCCCTTCCGCCAATGGCATCTATCTTTGTCTAACGACCTGTTTTACAACAACATGAATGCTAATTTGAAAGATTTTGCTGAGCCTGGACGTTTCAACTGCCTGACTGTATTGGCCAGCAGTTTCACCTCCAAATATGTCAACTTTTCCGCCAATTTGCTGCACACCTACGTCTTCAACCATGTAAAATACGGCGAAGCGCCCAAGAATGAGAACCATCTGTCGCCCTCGGCGGGACTCAGCATTATGCCCCTTGGCAAACATGACTTTACCATCCGCTTACTGTACAAAAACATCTTCCGGATGCCCTCATTCAACGACCTGTATTACAGGGAGGTAGGCAATATCAAACTAAAACCCGAAAAGACCAATCAATTCAATGCAGGCCTTTCGTATGAGCACTCCTGGTTGGGACGCATTGACCTTTCCGCCTCCGCAGATGTCTATTATAACTTAGTGAAAGACAAGATTGTAGCCATTCCCAGCCGCAATCTTTTCGTATGGAGTATGCTCAACTACGGCAAGGTCAATATTCTGGGTTGCGAAATTAATCTGCAATTTTCATATAGAATTATTAAACAACTGAAAGTCAACCTGATGGGCTCCTATTCTTATCAGCATGCCGCAGATATGACCGACCCGAACAGCAAAACCTACGGGCACCAAATCCCCTATACACCTTTCCATTCAGGCTCTGCCGCCATCAACTTCGAAACACACTGGTTCACAGTTGGTTATGCGGTTATTGCGTCAGGCATCCGCTATGCTTTGGGGCAGAATACCCCAGCTAACCAGTTAGACCCCTACGCTGACCAAAGTATCTTTATCGGCCACGATTTCAACATCAAGGACAAGGTGATACTCGGATTCAAAGCCGAGATGCTGAATATCGCCAACGAGCAATACGAGATCGTCCGCAACTATCCCATGCAAGGCCGCAGCTTCCGTATCAAACTGACGTTGAGGTATTAAACAACCCCTTACTTCGCTCACTTCATTCGCTTTTGTAAGGGGTTAATAAAATCCATCATGGGAAAAGTAACGGAAAAACTATTCCTCAGGAGCGAACATCGGATCCCAAGGCGGCAGCATGATGGGTTTCTGCTTGGTAAGCACCAAGAATTTAGTCGGCAGGTATTTCTCTTCAATCACCACGCGGAACATATATTCGTTAAACCACTCGTTGGTCATGATGAGAAAACCATTGTGTCCGTATGAGCTGCCCCAGCTGTTCTCCACCATCCATTTGAGGGGCTTGCCATTTTCATCCAAGTCCACAGCGCAAAGGGTCATGGCATGGGAAGATCCACTGGCAAAAGTAGCCACTCTTTGCTTCTTCGTCATTTTAAAAGTAGTACCGAAAAGGGAAGCATAGTCGTAATTGTTAACATCTAACCAACCCTTGTCACGGTCCAGGAATTTGCCCACATCGCAGGAAAAATACATCATGGTGCTGTCCTTGATGGAAGCAATGGCCAGGGGAGCGATATCTTCCATCGGCAAGTTCAAGTAAACCCAGTTTTTGCCATCATACACATGGCGGTCATACTCGATTTCATATACTTTATAATACTCGCGAGTAGGATCATTCATGATCATGTAATACTTCGTAAAGTCTTCATTCACAAACTTTTTGAAGAAAGACTGGGGAGTGTAAGTGTCGGTGGACACAACCTTTCCGGAAGCGTCACGCTGGGTCCAGGTGAATTCTGTGGGAGGCTCGCCAATGGTCATCACCAAAATGCGGTAGATGGTCTTCAACATCTCAGTTTTACGGTCTTGCAACTGCTGTTCCGTAGTGCTCTTGTTGTTCGCCATATCACGCAATTCAAGGCCGAATTCGCGCAATTTCAGCGACAGAATATTGGACATTCTGGAAGTACTGTTGCTACTGAAAGTTTCTGGCATAACATCTTTCGGCACAAGACCGTATTTGGTCACCAAGTCGGCCACACCGGTGAACTGGCCACCGTCGCCAATAGGATTCTTGAACAGCCATTCCACATACTTGTCTTCCATAGACTTAGCTCTGTGATCCAAAATAGCCTGCAAAAAGAGATTGGATTTCTCCAACTGATCCCAGAAGAAAGTATATGCTTGTGAAAATTGGAAATCGGCAGGCAGATTGTGCTTGGCAATGGCTTTGGAGCGCATCACGTTCATGCCGGTGAACATCCAGCAGCGCCCGGAAGATTTCTGGTCTGTGATTGCCTTGGAATTCACCCTATTGGAAAAATGGTCATCAAAGGCGGTACTATTGTCGGCATTGGCTGCCAACTTGTTGATATCGTTGGCGATAATGGCATTCCGCAAAGCCTTGTTTTCAGGCGTATTCTGGTAGCTTAACTTGATTTTGGACAACATTTCAGGAGTGATGCCGCCGTTGGAGCTTTGGGCCTGAACACCCAATACGCAGAGTGCGGAAAAGATAAAAAGGAAAAGTTTTTTCATACTATATTTTGATTTTAAGATTATGCTGATGCAAAAGTACAACAAATTTATTTCACCTGTAGCTTTTTTGTCACTATACCTTTCATTGTCCGTACCTCCAGCAAATAAATGCCTTTCGGCAAAGTTTCAAGCGACAAAGTGGCCTGGTCTTCTCCCTCTCCATTCTTACACAACAAACTCTGTCCCAACATATTATAAATAGCAAGCTGTAAAATAGGCTCAGAAGCACTGATATAACAACTTGAAGAGGCGGGATTCGGATAAAGCACTAAACTTAAATTTTCGTGATTTGCGGACACAGCAGTCTGTGTTGAATCCGGCACATAACATGGCAATTGTTCGGATGCCAACGTAACCACCGGACTGTAACCCACAAGTCCTAAATTTGCCTGGTCCGGCTGATGGAAAATCACACTCTCAGCGTATGATTCTGTGTCCTCGCCCCAATAATTGCCAATCGCTGTCAAATTGCTGTTGGCATTGTTGTACAAGTCATATTCCTCGCCGCCATTGCCATTGTCATAGATGCAGTTATATCCATAATCTTCTGCTGTACCCATATCGACAGAATGATAATAAATAGCTGTAACACCCCATAAATTTCCCGTGATAATATTCCGACGCAACTTGGCGGCACAAGTCTCATCACTGCCATAAATGCTGATACCACTGCCACCATTCATCGGGTTTGTTTCCAAGTTATTGTCTCTGAAAATATTATCTTCAATAATAGAATAAATATTGTTTCCCTGTTGATTATAACCGTAACGGTTGTTTTCGATGACATTGCCTCGAATGACCGCCTTGGTATTCCCCACATTCATCAGGTTTGCGATGACAATGCCGCCAGACATGGAAGAACAGCCAACAATAGTATTATCTTCAATGAAAATGGTATCGTTGACACTACCGGGTCCCAAGTTGAGTTGTGGCTGATTAACATTACTTAAAACATTGTGATAGAATTGGTTATTTCTGATAATTGGAGATCCCATCACATTAACTCCTGAATTAACCGCTGCTGACTGATTATCATGAAAATAGCAATTCTGGATAATCGGATTGCAATTCATATATTTGATAACCTGTGAGTTGAAATAACGAAATTCGCAATTGTCAAAAGTTATCGGGCTGTTGCTTACCAAAATCTGCTGGCAAAATTCCACCAACAAGTTGGAAAGTATGGAGACCTCAGCATCTTCAAAGCGCAGTTCGAAAAGGGTGGATGACGCATCTGTGGTGACGCCACTGACAATCAGCTTATCATCTCGTGATGCACAGCGCACACATCCGTGCACTTGGATAGAAAGCTCCGCATCCATATAAATTTCCATTGTGGAAGCATCCAGCAACAATGTATCATTAGCCGCCAAAGTCAAATCCTGATGCACCTCATATACTCCTGGTTGGGAGGAAGTGACCGTTCCAGAAGGGTCGTATAACAAATCATTGAAAGTCAATGTTATGCCCGTTCCCGGACTTACTATTTGTGCGTATGTGATGGTACAACAAGCACAAAAAACAAAAAGTAAAATTCTTTTCATTATCATTAGATTACTTAACTCAAAGTATTGTTATTTTTTCGGTATTAAAATCAACACTGAAGAAACGATTTTCTTTGCCATTGGTGATTCCTATTATCGGGGCACGCAATGTCTTATTATAGCGGCCTGCCTGCTCCATTACCTCCTGCGTAAGCTTGACATGCGGTGCTTTGCACTCCACCACCATCCATGGCTTGCCCTCTTCGTCAAATACGACCAAATCATAACGGCGTGACAGTCCATTGACGGTAATTTCGCGTTCCACCGACAAGTGCGAAGCCGGAATATTCTTTACTGTGAGCAGAAACTGGATAAATTGTTGGCGCACCTCCTCTTCCGGCGTGGCAGGCACCCATTTCTTTCGCACAGGGTCGAAAAATTCCTTATTATTGCCTGTAATCCGCTGTCTGATCATAGAAGTAGAATTCAAAGTTCAAAATTCAAATTATAATTTTCAACTTTCAGTTTTCAGTTTTCAACTTAAAAAAACTCCCCCTATACTTTATCCCGCAGATATATCTCTTCCAGCACCTTCTCCTCATTCTCCCAGCACAAGTCCTCCGCCGCCACCTTGCAGTTGGCCTTCATTTCGTCATACATTTGCTTGTCAGTCACCAGTCGGTTAATCTTTTCCGCAACATTTTCCGGCTGAAAATCCTCCACAATCAATCCCACCTGATATTGCCCGACAATCCTTGCCCGCTCTATCAAATTGGAAACCACCATCGGCGTACCTGCCTTGATGTATTCAAAAAGTTTGTTAGGCAAACTGAAGCGCAAATTCAAACTGAGGTCACGATCAAGGGCAATGCCTATATCGGCCATGTAGGTGTAATTGAACAGCATTTCCGGAGTCACACGTGGCACAAAACGCACCCGATGTTCCAAATGCAATTCTTTCACTCTGTCCTTCAATTGCGGAATCATGGTACCGTTGCCCACAATCAGCAACACCGCTTTCTCGTCAACAAAAGGCATGGCTTCCACCAATTCCTCACCTCCACGGCCTTCATTAATCCCATTGCCCTGAAGAATGATAATAGTTTTGTCTTCTGGTAATTGCAATGACGCACGTGTTTCCGTCACAGGAGGGGTGGCTTTCGGTGGAATATTGCGTACCAAATGCGGACGAATGCCATATTCCTCTTCATATTGGTCCACAATAGACTGACTGACCGTAATGACATCCTTTAATTTCGGGAAACAGAATTTTTCAATACTTTGCCACACACGCTTTACAAACGGACGGTCGGCAATAGACAATTCCCCACAGAAATACTCGTGACTATCATATACCAATCGTTTTCTTTTCAGCTTACTAATCAAAACGTTAGGCAACAGCGTATCCAAATCATTGGCCACAAACAAGTCGAAATGATGAAACAGCAGATAGAAAAACAGCCGGATATTGTATTCCGCATAAAAAAAAGCGCCTTTTCTGAACAGCAGGCGCATACGGTGCGTTTTATAAGCCCTTGGCGCCAAAACGGCGGAATCGCCGTAGCGACGGCCCACAAGGGTAACATCAAACCCGTTGCGTGTCAAAAAGTTACACACTTTATCGACACGCGGGTCTGTATAGAGGTCATTCAACTTTATTGTTCGTCTTTGCCATGGCAGTTTTTGTATTTCTTACCGCTACCACAGGGACAGGGGTCATTACGGCCCACTTTCTTCTCCACGCGGACAGGTGCGCTGCCCTTGCCTCCGGGAGCCACCTGACGGCCACTGCCCACCTCCTGACGGCCGGTTTGCAACTTCTTGGCATCTGACTCCGGCAGCTTGGCCTCTTTCACCTGAGCGTTTTCGGAAATCGGAATTGTACCCTTGGTCAGGAACGAAACAATCTCTGTACTAATACGTTCCAGCATCTGTTCAAACAAGCTGGCCGACTCAAGTTTATAAATCAACAGCGGGTCTTTTTGCTCGTAAGAGGCATTCTGCACCGATTGTTTCAAATCGTCCAAATCACGGAGATGCTCTTTCCATGCATTGTCGATAACTGCCAGGGTGATACCTTTTTCAATGGACAAACCCACCTCACGACCCTTGGTCTCATATGATTTCTTCAGCGGAGCCACCACCGTCAGGGTTTTGAATCCATCGGTAAACGGAATGGCAATATTCTGGAAGCGATCGCCCTGCTCCAAATATACCCTCTCAATAATCGGGTAAGCCATATTGCTCAGCTGCTGTATTTTAGCCTTATAATGCTCATAAATGAAGGGGAACAGCTCATCGGCCAGTTTCTGGGGACGCTCCTGCAGGAAGCGGTCGGAATCGAACGGAGACTCGCAGCCGAAAGTGGTGATCATCTCCTGGCAGAATCCCTCGTAATCCTTGGCACCCCAGTTGTTCTCCACTACCATCACACACACATCATAGAACATCTCAGAAATATCAATGGCCAAGCGGTCACCGAACAAAGCATTACGACGTTTGTTGTAGATATTGCTACGCTGATGGTTCATCACGTCGTCGTACTCCAGCAAACGCTTACGGATACCGAAGTTGTTTTCCTCCACTTTCTTCTGGGCTCTCTCGATAGATTTGGTAATCATGCTATGCTGAATCACTTCTCCCTCCTGCAGACCCAGGGTATCCATCACCTTGGCGATACGGTCGGAGCCGAACAGACGCATCAGGTTGTCTTCGAGGGACACATAGAACTGGGAGCTACCGGGGTCACCCTGACGACCGGCACGACCACGCAGCTGGCGGTCCACACGACGCGAATCGTGGCGCTCCGTACCAATGATGGCCAAACCGCCCTTCTCCTTGATGCCGGGTCCTAACTTGATATCGGTACCACGACCTGCCATGTTGGTAGAGATGGTCACCGTACCCGCCTGACCAGCCTCGGCCACAATGTCAGCCTCTTTCTTGTGCAACTTGGCGTTCAGCACATTGTGTACAATACGGCGACGAGTCAAAATATTGGAAAGCAACTCAGAATCTTCTACCGAGGTGGTACCTACCAGCACAGGGCGGCCTTCCTCGTGCAGTTCCAGAATCTTGTCCACCACGGCGGCCAGCTTTTCGCGCTTGGTCTTATAGACCATATCCTCTGCATCAATACGGGCGATAGGACGGTTGGTTGGGATCACCACCACATCCAGCTTGTAGATATTCCAGAACTCACCAGCCTCGGTTTCAGCGGTACCGGTCATACCCGACAGTTTCTTGTACATTCTGAAATAGTTCTGCAAAGTAATGGTAGCGTAAGTCTGCGTGGCGGCTTCCACCTTCACATTTTCCTTGGCCTCGATAGCCTGGTGCAAACCATCAGAATAACGGCGGCCTTCCATGATACGGCCTGTCTGCTCGTCCACAATCTTCACCTTGCCGTCAATGATGACATATTCCACATCCTTTTCGAACATGGTATAAGCTTTCAGCAACTGATGGATGGTATGAATACGCTCCGAAGCGATGGAGAAATTACGGTAAATCTCGTTTTTGCGTTCCTGCTTGGCCTGCTGATCAAGGTCTTCTTTCTCCAGTTCTGCAATCTCAGCACCCACATCCGGCATGATGAACATCTTGGCCTCTTCCGCATCCTTGGAAATCAGTTCGATACCCTTATCCATGATATCGACGGTATTCTGTTTTTCCTCAATCACAAAATACAACTCGTCATCAATAAGGTGCATATTTCTATTCTGCTCCTGCATGAAGAATCCTTCGGTCTTCAGCAATATCTGCTTGATACCCTGCTCGCTGAGGAACTTGATCAAAGCCTTGTTTTTCGGCAGACCGCGCTGGGCACGGAGCAAGAGCATGGCACCTTCGTCTGTCGGTTTCGGATCGGGATTCTCAGCCAGCAACTTCTTGGCTTTGGTCAGAATTTCAGCCACATAAACCTTCTGGGCATTGTATAATTTCTCCACAACAGGTTTGTAGAGGTCGAATTCCTGCTGGTCGCCACGTGGGGTAGGACCTGAAATGATCAAAGGCGTACGGGCATCGTCAATCAACACGGAGTCCACCTCATCGACGATGGCGAAGTTGTGCGGACGCTGCACCAGCTCAGTAATGTTACGGGCCATGTTGTCACGCAAGTAGTCGAAACCAAACTCGTTGTTGGTACCATAAGTAATATCCGCGGCGTAAGCTTTGCGGCGGGCCTCGGAATTCGGCTCGTGCTTATCGATACAGTCCACTGTCAAACCATGGAATTCGTACAACAAACCCATCCACTCGGCATCACGCTTGGCCAGATAGTCGTTTACGGTCACCACATGTACACCCTTGCCTGGAAGCGCGTTGAGATAAACCGGCAAAGTAGCTACCAAGGTTTTACCTTCACCCGTGGCCATCTCAGCAATCTTGCCCTGATGCAATACCGTACCACCAATCAGCTGCACATCATAGTGGCACATATCCCATTTGATCATGTTGCCACCAGCGGACCATGTATTGTGGTAACGGGCCTTGTCGTCCACAATCTCAATGCAGTTTCTGTAGGCGGCAATATCCCTGTCCATCTGGGTGGCGGTCACTTCCACGATTTCATTGTCTTTGAAACGGCGGGCAGTCTCCTTCATCACCGCGAAAGCCTGCGGCAGAATATCATCCAGCACTTCCTGCGTTTTCTTGTAGGAACGGTTTTCCAAGTTTTCCAATTCCTTGTAAAAATCCTCTTTCTCCTTGATGGGAATATCGTAATTGTTATCGAGATAGTCCTTGATTTCGGCTATTCTGTCCTCTTCCTCCTTCACCGTTTCCGCAATTCTCTGCTTGAATTCCACGGTTTTGTGACGCAACTCGTCATTGGAGAGATTCTTGATGGTCTCGTATGCTGCCAGCGTTTTCTCGAGATAAGGCTTCAACTCTTTCATATCTCGGTCAGCCTTGGTCCCGAAAAGTTTACTTAAAAAACTCATTATTGTCTATTTTAAAATTAGGGTGCAAAGGTACGGAAATTTTCCCGAATAAAGCATCTCTACTATTCTAAAATCATCTCATCGCAGAAAATATACGACGGCTGGCCAGGGGCCTGATGCCAAGAAGGCAAATTACCTCCGTTCTTCACCACCACACGAACATAGCGGCTCTTGAGGGAAAGCTCGTCTTCCTGAAGCGTGAAGATGCCCGTCTTTTCAGCGGTATATTCCACATTCGGCACTGTTAAAATTTTGTATAACTGATAATTAACACCGTCTTTTGAGCTATATAATTCCACCGTCTGCGGACACATAATCCAATCATGGATATTTTGCAAGAAACGGGTCTTGAAACTATGGAGAACCGTGGGTTTGCCAAAATCAAACACTACATCAATATCGTTGCCCCAATAGCCCTGCCAGCAACCATCAAGATAACTTTCGCTGCCGATAACGCCATCTGCCAGTCCCATTTTTCCTGAAGCAGCATACTGTGGCCGGTATTCCGAATAGGCGGTATTCAGTTGGCTGATTTTATGCAAAGCCTTGTGTATCAGGATATATTTTTCTGATAAAACTTTCTCCTTGAAGGGATTAAAACACATCGCACGAACGGTGGCGGACTGTGAAAGTACGAGGGGAGCTTTATATTTCTCACCTAATTGCGGTTCGCGACCATCCACTGTATAGTAAATCTCCTGATCATTGAAAAGGGTTCTCATACTTACAACCACTTCATTCTTAGTATTTTGCTCTGAAGATATGACGACATGACAGGGAATATCCATCAGTTCTTGTGCCAACTGATTATACCGCTCCTCTACGATGTTTCTGCAATAAGGACGGCACTCTTCATCCCACAGCTTCATATAGGCTAACTTGGTTTCATGCAGCAAGTTGACCGTTGTTTGTATATCATCTTTTATTTCCTGTTCCGAAAACCGCTCATTGCCTTGCAGGCGCTGACTGATTTTATAACGTAAGATGCCGATTTTGGAGGCGGTCTGCAGCCTGAGGCACACATAGCTGGCTATCCGCTTGGCCGCATCATATTGGGGCTCCTGCAAGTTAATGGCCCCGGAGGACAGGTATTTTTCTTTCTGCTTTTCAATCAGCTGGCAGGTATGCAGATACTGCTGATACGTGGCCTCGCTGATTTTCGAAGGATAGAAATCCCACACACTTTCATAAAGGGCCAGGCTGTTGAAGAAATTAGGGATTTCAACATGCTCCAGTTCCTTCATCAGCTGGAAATCATTATCAGGCACTTCAAAAGCGGTAGCAAAAGCCTCATTGAAAGTTTTCAATCTATCTTCTCGCTCCTGATTGGCTTTGACCGGCTCAGTTTGTCGGATGGGTTGCCAGCTCATTTCGGCAGCCCAGGCCATGCCGTGCCAGGTGCTGTTGAACAGTGATTCGCCCGAATCATCCCAGGCCGTGTTCATCATACCGATAGCCCCATGCTGATAGCCATCGCGCACCAGATTGGCTATGTTTTTGGTATAGGTCTCCTCGCTCGGAAAGACGGAGCCCCACATGCTCATGCCAGGCGCTACCATAAATTCAAGTCCCTGTTTCTCAAATGGTTCCATCATATCTACATAGCTGTCAGAAGGAGAATAACTCCACACCAACATCAGCATGTCTTTGGGCAACTGGGAAGTAATCACCGGGTCTTTGGCGGCTATATCGCCCCACATCATCACTTTTTTGCCTAATGGTTTCAGCACATCGTACACCCACTGGATATGGCGGGCATAAACCTGCGACGCTCCCCCGTTTTGCTCCACATAATCCTTGGCCCGACCGCTACCCAAAGCCTCGGTTTCATCACAATTGATATTGAAAAAAGGTGACTGGTAAGCCTTAGCCACCGTTTCCAACTCATAACGCAAAAACTCGTAAGTCTTGGGCTCTCCCGGATTCCAATTGAATTTGGTATCCGCCATGTTCTGGTAAAAAGGAATCCTGAAGGTCTCCTCGGCATGGGCCAAACACTGCTGGTTGCCGAAAATTTCAATATGAAATAATTTGGCATAGTCTTCTAACTCTCTGATTTCCATATCAGTAAGTCCGTCTGTAGGCGAAATATCCGGATATTGGTCCAGTTTGAAAACATGTTCAGTATAAAGATTGAAAAAATTCAGCTTATACTCGGCGAGGGTTGCGATAACCCGTTTCAGGAACTCCATATTCGGAATGGGACCACGGCTAATATCATCCATCCAGCCACGGTATTTCAGTTTGGGATAATCCACAATCTTCATGCAAGGAATATTTACAGCTCTTGTCTCATCACTGAAATAGCGCAGCATCTGCTTCACACTCTGTTGTCCATAAAACAGACCCTGTTCCGTAATCGCCTGAATCAAAATTTTATCCGCTTGTACCTCCAAAATATAACCTTGGTCGGCATTGGTGTCAACAGGAAATGAAATTATCAATTGCGTTTCGATAACAGGCTGCTGGTAATCCTTCAAACTATAATAGCCCTCCTGAAAAGTCACGTGCTGAGGAGTGGGGATAATACCTGTTTTACTAGGAACAAGGAGATACTTCTGTGCTTGCGCGACCTGGAAACCAAGCAAAGCTAAAATAATGACTATAAAATATTTACGCATATAATTATTTTTCATTCAATCTCAATTGTGCTTTTCTACAATGTTGTCATAATCGACTTCACCCCCGATAATTCGGCGGCTTTTTCGAAAGGAAGATGACAAAACATTCTGCTCTTCCAACGCCCATTGGCTATTGATGTCGGCAAGATAGAGCAACAACTGTGGTATGTTATCGGACATTAATGGTCGGCTTGTCGCAGCCTTAATTGAAACTATGATCTCGGGGTGAGCCTCAAAGTAACGTTGCGAGCACCATATCCACATAGGGACTTCGTACTCGTTGCGAGCCTGAAACTTGTCGGGCTTCTGAAAAAGTCTCCCTTGTACAGGAAGATCGTCATAAACTTCTTCCCCATGGTCAGAAATGAAAACCACAATTGATTCCATGCTCTCATAGAATAACAAAAGGCTGTCAAGCACACGGTCATTGTACTGTGTAGCATTGTCATAATGCATTACTGTCAACACAGAATTTTTGTCAAGACCACGGTCGGCGTAGTCTTCGACAGAGAAAAAAGACTCCTCGTTTGGATAACGGAGACTATAATCAAAATGCTGTCCTTTGAGATGGATGATGTCAAGAGTAAACGGAATAGCAGATTTCTTGGCATAATATTCTGATAATTGGCGCACAATACCCATATCTCTCTGTGAGAACCGACTATTACGATAGGAAAAGAGAGAATCGCTCATTTCCCTATCAGATAGGAAAAAATTTCCGGTCTCACTGGTAGTTCCAGAAAAGAATCCTTTTATCCTATATTGATTAGAGAAGAATGTCACCTCGTAGCCTGCCCGTCGAAAGAGGATTGGGAAGAGTACGCGATTGGCTAAGGTTCTGTCAGGATCATTGGGACCTACGGCAAAAAGATGGAGAATAGCATTACTTGTAATATTCCATGGAGTCACTACATCTGTAAAAGGAAATAATTCCCCGTTCTCCATACGCCGTTGTTGCAATGGAGTGGTAGGAAGAGAATACCCATAGAGAGAGGAGTGATGCTTGTTGAAGCTCTCGCCGATGACAAGCACAATATGTGGAGAGCGATGGCTTGTGCTGTCGATAGTGGCACCATAAGTATTGGCTCGCAACAATCCCATAGCTCGAGTGGACACGTTAGTTGTTTGCCACGAATATGCAAGCCGGTGCAATGGCGTGGGCATATCTTGATGATAGTTGCGGAAAATAAGACTTTCCACAACATCAGAATTTGCACCAGGCCCGAAAAATTGCAGGAAACGCATTGTTGCTGGCAATTCGACTATCAGGCAGATTATCAGGAGTGTTGTAACCACTATACTGACATATCGCCTCTTGGGAAAAAGTTGGAGAAACCAAGTTTCAAGCTTGAATCTTACTGCAGGAATATAAGTCAAGGGATACAAAATACCCACAAGCAAAAGTCCGATGATACGCCATTGGAGGAAAACATTCGGACTTATGAAAGTAGACAGGAACTCACTGGCCTCCGAAAGATTTGTCTGCGAAATAACACTAAAGATGTGGGGAGATATTGGTACTTTAAGGTAAATCTGACAATAAGCATCTACCAGACACACTGCCACCACAGCTTCTCCAATTACAACTTGCACCACTATACGAAAAATTCCAGGCAAAAAAGATGTTGGAACGCTGAGAAGAAAAGCTGTCAGGAGAGGAGTGGTAAGAGTATGCCACGACAAGTTTTTTGTGCAAATCAGACAGGCTGTCAGGATCGTGAAAAACAGGTATCCAAATTGCCACCGATTTTTATTGGAAGAATCAGCGATTTGCATTATTCTTTATGCAACAGGCATATTGTTTCTCTACTGCCGTAATGGTATCGATACAAAATCATATTTTCAGCGACGATTTCAAAATACAAAATTTCCGGATCTCCCGCATAATAAGACCCATCATCATCGTGAAGGATGATTGTTCCCTTATCCTTGTCAGTCATTGTATAGTCAAAAGTCTCAAAATAATGTTCAGTGTTGCCAGAAGAAAGATGATAAAATTCTTCATACAAACCTGTTTTGTTTGATGCAAAAGTAAGTTTATAATCTGAGTCGCCTTCTGTGCCAGACCAAACACCTACTACAGCAGAAGAGAAGTCATCGCTTGATGACACATTGTTTTGGTCATTTTTTTTGCATGAGTACACCGTCACGCATATTATAGCCAGCAGCATTATAGCACCTGTGCTCCATGATAGTATTTTCTTTTTCATGTTTATTAAATTTTTATTTGAAAAATATGTTCCATCGTCATTTATCAGCCATTAAGCCAGTATAATCCCATTACCATCCATACTGTCCTAATTGATATGTAATTTGCGACTACAAAAGTACAATTTTCTCTGATAATTAAGAATAAAAAAATACAAACTTATCTAAAGGGCCTTTGTTAACAAAGAAATTTACAAACTTTCCTTTACCTCTAATAGCAACTGTTTCACTTTCAGCAAAGTATCCGCAATATGGGCATTACAAGTCTCCTTCATGAAATTGCTTTTCATAGCTTCTTTCGCACCTTTCAAGGTATAGCCCTTGGTTTTCGTCAGGTAATGAATAGTTTTGATAATTTCAATATCCTGACGAGAATAATACCTCTCTCCTTTTTTATTCTTAAAAGGCTTTATCTCAGTGAATTCCTTCTCCCAAAAACGCAAGGTGGCAGGAGTGAGACCGAACATTTTGGAGGTATCTCCAATGCTAAAATACGAGCGTTCAATATCCATATTCATTATGTCTGTTTCCATAGCTATTCCTCCTCTCTGGCTGCGGCCCTGCGGTTGTCTTTTTCCTTGATGCTTTCGCGTTTGTCGTACATTTTCTTGCCTCGTGCCAAAGCAATGTCTAATTTCGCATAGCCTTTCTCATTGATCCACAGTAAAGTAGGAATGATAGTAGTCCCTCGGTCGTTGAGTTTACTCTGCAGTTTTTTCAGTTCCTTCTTGTTGAGCAGCAGTTTGCGGTCACGTTTGGGCTCATGGTTGTTGTAGCTGCCGTGGGCATACTCGCTGATGTGCAGGTTATGCACCCACAGCTCGCCATTGATGAAAGAGCAGTAGCTGTCCACCAAGTTGGCTTTGCCTGCACGGATGGATTTGATCTCGGTACCGCAGAGCACAATCCCCGCCGAATAGGTGGTCAGCAGGTAATATTCGAACTCGGCTTTCCTGTTTTTTATAGCGATTTGCGTAGTGTTTTTCTCTTTTGCCATCTTTGTTTAAATCAACCTACAAAATTACACAAATTTCTTGATTCATCAATTGAGTTCTTCGACAGGTACTGGACGGCGGCGCAAGAAGAACCAGGCAATGGCGGCATAAACGCCGATACAGGCTGTGTTCAGCACTAAACGTAGCCACAGTGCATCAATGTTGTTCAAACTCCATCGCAGACCAACGTAAACCAGGCCCATGAGCACAAAAATCAGGCCGATACGCACCCACTTATAGGGGATAGGATAATACTTGGCCCCCAAGGAAGCGCTCAGGATAAACATAACCAAATAGCTGGCCAAATGACCGAAGGCAGAAGCCCAATAAGAATAGAGCGGCATGAACACCACATTCACCACGGTAGTGACCACCAAACCTGCCAAGGTAATCCAGATGGCCATATTGGTACGACCGGAAAGCTTGTACCACATAGACACATTGAAGAGCATACCCAACAACATGTAGCTGAGGAGCATAATCGGCACCACGCCCATTCCGGCACGGAAGTCGGGACCCAAAAAGAGGCATATAATGTCGATATAACCCACCACACCCAGGAATACCAAGCCGCAGAAAGCAATGAAATATTCCATCACCACGGCATAGAGCTCCTTGGAGTTTTTGTCCCGCGCGCGCTGGAAGAAGAAAGGCTCGGCGGCATAGCGGAACATCTGGATGAAGAGATTCATGATTACCGCTAATTTCACCGCTGCCTGATACACACCCAAAGAGGCGCGCCAGGCTTCGGCCGAAGTGTCAAAATAGCGGAAAAGAATACGGTCCATAAAATCGTTGGCCACACCGGGAAGCGCCGCCACCATAAGCGGCAATGCATATATCAGCATACGCTTTACCACAGCTCTGTCCCAGACCAGTCTGAGCCGCAGTATGTCGGGGATAAAAAGCAGCAGACACAGCACACAGCTGACAAAGATGGCGAAGATAGGATAGGTAAAGTCTGGCTGCTTGGGCCATACGAAAAAGAGCAGCAGATTGACACCGGTTTCGGTGAGGATTTTCACAGTCTTGATTATGGCAAACTTTACTGCCTTATGCTCCTGACGCAACTTAGCAAAAAGAATGGCAGTGATACTGTCGCAGAAAAGGATGGAAGCCACATAAATGATAAGGCTGCGATAGCCCTGATAACCCAATGCTGCCGAGATGGGCTCCGAAAAGGCCACCATACATGCGAGAAAAGCCAGATTGAGACCGAAAACCGTGAGCAGGGCACCACTATAGACCTTGCGTGGGTCCTCCCCTTCTTTGTTGGCAAAACGGAAACAACCCGTCTCCAATCCCAGTACCAGCACCACTTGCAAGATGGCAATATAGGCCATGAACTCGGTGACCACACCATACTGCACTTGCGTGAGCATACGCGTGTAAATAGGCACGAAAAGAAAATTGAGAATACGCGCCAAAATGGAACTGAAGCCATAGATAGCGGTCTCTCCCGCCAATTGTTTCAACGGATTTGCCATACTCCTTGCTGATTTAGCTTTTTTTCAGAAAGATGATTTTACCTGGTTGTTTTTACAAAATCACCAACTCATTTCCATCTGCAAAAATACACATTTTTATCCACCCGACAAAATATTTTCCCGCAAATTAGGATACCCTTCCACATCAAAAAAATGATTATTTTTGCAAAAAAATTTGAATGATGAATTTATTCGCTTTAGGCTTTTTGAAATTCGGCATTTCCGATGCGGTGGATATCCTGCTGGTGGCCATCCTGATGTACTGGTTGTACCGACTGTTGCGGGGTACCGGCGCCGTGAAAGTTTTCTTCGCTATCTTCATAGTTTTCATCATCTGGACGGTGGCCCGCTACTTCCATCTGACCATGTTCGCCGATATTTTAGGCAAACTTTTCAGCGTGGGTCTGGTCGCGCTGATTGTCATCTACCAGCCCGAAATCCGCAAATTTCTCACCTATATCGGCAACACACATTTCACGAAGTTCATCGAGAAACGGCGTAATAAGAATCTGAGTGCGGAAGACTATGCCGAAGACATCGATTCCATTGTCCGTGCCTGCAAACGCATGGCCAGTTCCAAAACCGGTGCCCTTATCATCATAGCCCGCGCCACTCCTCTCTATGATTATCTGCAAACCGGCGAGAAAATAGACTCACTTATCTCCCGCGAACTGTTAGAGAATATCTTCTTCAAAAACAGTCCGTTACACGACGGGGCCGTCATTATCAAGGAACACCGTATCGCAGCAGCCCGCTGCATCCTGCCAGTGTCCAAAGATGAGGACCTTCCCACCGACCTGGGTTTGCGCCACCGCTCCGCCATCGGATCCACCCAGTTCACCGATGCGCTGGCCATTGTGGTGTCCGAGCAGACTGGACAAATATCTTTGTGCGAACAAGGTAAGATTACTCGCGACATATCCCTCACCGTGCTCAACCAGTTGCTGCAAGAGGCACTAAAACAGTGAAACGGAGAGACATGCACTGCGTGCATTCGGTTATACGGTAAGACGTACACTGACGTGTACTCGGGGAGACGGGGAGACGTGAAAATGTGAAGATTTGGGACAATATCGTATAACCGAGTGAACGAAGTGAACGACTTCCCGAACGAATGAAATGAGTGTCTCCCCGAGCGAACAAAGTGAGCGTCTCCTCGAACGAACGAAGTGAGTGTCTTCCCGAGCGAACGAAGTGAGCATCTCCCCGAGCGAATGAAACGAGCGTCTTAACGTCACAAACGATTAAATGAATAAACAAACAACAACATGGCAATACTAAATTACATCACTTGGACCGTCAACCCCTTAGCCATTTCATTAGGATCTATCGAAGTGAGATGGTATGGTCTGCTTCTGGCATTCGGCTTTTTCTTTTCGTATCTTACTTTAAGCAAGATATTCAAAACCGAAAACATTTCCCAGCAATTGTGCGACAAGCTGTCCATCTGGACCATTGTATGGACCATTGTGGGCTTGCGCCTGGGACATTTTCTCTTCTACGAGCCGGAATATTTCACCAGTCTCAAGGGTATTACCGAAATTATTCTGCCCATCCAAGACGGACAGTTTGTGGGCTATCAGGGACTGGCCAGTCACGGAGCGGTCATTTCCATCATTTTGTTTCTCTGCTATTTCGCCTGGAAATACAAGATGAACGCCTTATGGCTGCTTGACCGTCTGTCGTTGGTAATCCCGATTGCCGCCGGTATGGTGCGCATCGGCAACTTGATGAACCACGAGATTGTGGGTAGCATCACTACGGTGCCTTGGGCTTTCGACTTCACCCTTGGCGGTCCCGGTATCGCGGGTACCCTGCGCCACCCCGCCCAATTGTATGAGGCCTGTGTTTATCTGCTGCTGTTTCTGGCTTTCTGCATATACTATTTCAAATTTGCCAAAGGCAAAGTTCCCGCGGGAAGAGCCACCGGTTTACTTCTGTTCGTGATTTTCACCGCCCGTTTTATCATTGAGTTCTTCAAGGAAGTGCAGGTCAGCAAGGAAGTGGGAATGACCCTCGACATCGGTCAGAAACTGAGTATTCCTTTTATCCTTATCGGCCTTACCCTGCTGATATACTCTATCGTAAAGCGTGACAATATCCCTGTTTATAAGGAGATTAACTGGCAGAAAGACAAAGCTGTAAAAAAATAGTATTATGTGGCTCAATTTCAAAGGAAAACTCTGTGACTTGTCCCACCCTTTGGTGATGGGAATCCTGAATTATACGGAAGATTCCTTTTTTGACGGAGGCCGCTATACCAGTGAAAAAGCCATTTTGGACCGTGCTTCCCATCTACTGGAAGAAGGAGCGGATCTGATTGACATCGGGGCCATGTCCACCCGTCCCGGAGCCGCCGACATTGACGAAATCACCGAAATGAAACGCATTAGCCAAGCGGTGACACTTATCTTACAACATTTCCCTGACACCGTTATTTCAATAGACACCTGGCGGGCATCGGTTGCCCAAGTGGCTTTGGACCATGGAGCCGCCATGATCAATGACGTGTCAGGCGGCACTTTCGACGAAGAGATGATCCCTACCGTGGCCAAGGCCAGAGTGCCCTACTGCCTGATGCACACTCCCGCCAAACCCGATGTGATGCAGCAACACACCCACTACGACAACCTCATCGGCGAAATGCTGCGCTTTTTCGGCACCCAAGTGGCCAAACTGAAAGAATTGGGTGCCAATGACATTATTCTTGACCCAGGCTTTGGTTTCGGTAAAACCTTGGAACAGAATTATTTCTTGATGAACAACCTGAATGCATTTGACAGTTTTGGTTTACCCATACTGGTAGGCATCTCAAGAAAGTCGATGATATACAAATTATTAGATACCGATGCCCAGCTTGCTTTGAACGGCACCACCGTGCTGAACACCCTGGCTTTGATGAAAGGCGCCCACATCCTTCGGGTGCACGATGTACGGGAAGCCAAGGAATGCGTAAAGATGGTGGAAATGTGCCGTAAGGCAAGCGATGCGTGAAGACGTGAAGAAACTCGCTTCACTCGCACGTAAAGACGTGGAGACGTGGAGACGTGGAGGCGGAATAAAAGAGATATGACGAAATTTTTTCGTCTTAACGAATGCACACTGTGCATGTCTTAACGCCTTAACGCATAACCGAATAAATAAAACACATTAACATGAAAAAACACCTACTACTGATAACCTCTCTTCTCTTGGCCTTCTCCCTCTCCGCCCAAGAGCCCGCCGGCTACTACAATGCCGCCAACGGCAAGAAAGGCCGGGCACTAAGGATTGCGCTGTCGCAAATCATCAATACCAACACAAATTCATTGACATACAGTGGATTATGGAATGCTTTCACGCAGACTGATGTCAAGAGCAATGGTAAAATCTGGGATATATATTCCGATATTCCCGGCGGCACCCCACCCTACGAATACACCCCCGGCACTGACCAATGTGGCACTTATACTGCCGAAGGTTCCTGCTACAACCGTGAGCATGTGGTACCCAAAAGCTGGTTCAACGAACAGACTCCCATGTACACTGACTTGTTTCACATGTACCCTACCGACGGCTGGGTGAACAACAAACGGGGTAACCTGCCCTTTGGCGAAGTAGGCAATGCAACTTGGACCAGCCGCAACGGCTCCAAAATCGGTAGTTGCTCCACCCCTGGCTTTTCGGGCACCGTTTTCGAACCCATTGATGCCTTCAAAGGCGACATTGCCCGACTGCTGCTGTACATGTGCACCCGCTACTACAACCGCGATTTCGACCAAAGCACCCCTTCCATGTTCACCGACGGCAACCTCAACCCCTGGGCTTTGGCCATGCTCATTCGCTGGCATGAGGAAGACCCCGTCAGTCAGAAGGAAATTGACCGCAACAATGCCGTTTATGCCCTCCAGCACAACCGCAACCCTTTTGTGGACTATCCTGAGTTAGTGGGCAAAATCTTCGGTGCCGATTCGGTCAACGCCTTCCAATACGGCAGTGCGGTTGCCTTGATTGATCCAGCCCTGGTGGCGGTGTATCCCAACCCTGCCCATGAGCAGTTCACCATTCAGAGCAATTCGGTGGAAATCAATGAAATCGTCATTTTCGACCTGATGGGAAAAGAAGTGCTCCACACCGAGGCCCTCAACAATCAATGTACCACCAATGTATCCCACCTTCCCGCTGGACTCTACCTCTTAAAAATCCACAGCGAAAACCAAGCGGTCATTATCAAGAAGCTGGTGATTGATCGTTAATCGGATATTATATCAGACACACCTTTTGCAACTCTTCCGAAAATCGTGTAATTCCCTCCTGGATGCGCTGAACCGTCTTGGAGGAAGGGCGACTTTTCCCTGTGGCATAGTGGCTGAGTTGATGGCGGTTTATCCCGGTAATGGCTTGCAAATCAGCAAGATTAAGTTTTCCATTAATATATTGCAGAAAACTGGCTGTGTCAAACTTGTATGTAAACTCCATTGCAGGCAACGTAGGAAGCATCTTTTTCGCCTCCGTGTAGGAGTTCCTTAAATCATCCATGGCTTCTTCTTCTGTTTTTCCCATTCCGATAAAGCCAATTTTGTGCTTGTGTTGGGGTATTGCTGTGTAACTCCCATCATTGTTACGCTCTATGATCACCTCGATGTTTTCCATTTCTCATTCAAATTAAATTATTTCACATTAATTCCCGACTGTTCCCTAACATATTTCATTAATTCCTTGCCAACATCTGCCGTTGAGTGTCTTGGAAGTTGAAATCTTTGTTCGGTAACTGGGCTCCATCACCATTCGTGATTCTTTCCATCACATACGAAATAACACCCTTTTGTTTTCAGTTTCTTTTTGAGTTCTGATATTTTCATAGGATTATTCAAATGCAAAAATATACAATTGTTAATTACTAACAATATACAAATGATTATTTTTATAAACAGGATTATGAACAATTTTCACTTGAAGGTTTCTAAGAGAGATTTTTTTTCTTTTCCACTTCGGGGAGTAAATTGTTGTCCATCGTATTTTAAAATTGAGGGTTTGTTCTGCTGGCAAAATTACAATATCTGAACCATAAAATCAATAGTGAAAACATGGTCAATTTTCTGAAAAACAACAGTTTAACAAATTACAATTTTCAGTCAGAAAGTTACGCTAATTGGTTGGAATTTTCCGTATCTTTGCACCCTAATTGACTGCAATGAAAAAAATATCCCTTGTTATCGTTTTTGGATTATTGCTGGCATCCTTTGGCTTCGGCCAGACGCAGACCATCAGGATGATGCACTACAACCTTTTGTATTACACCAATCAAGGGGCAACGGGATGTACTTCGACCAACAACAATTTGAACAACAAAGATTTGGCGCTGTGCACCATTATCGACTACGTGATGCCCGATGTGCTTGTTGTCAACGAAATAGGCAGCAATGTGAGCTATGCCGACCGTATCGTCAACAATGTGCTGAATACCAACGGACGTCAAGGCTATCAGCATGGTCCCCTGACTAATTATTCTGGTGGCTCTATTGCCAACATGCTGTTCTACAACTCCGCTAAATTAGCGTTTCACAGTCATTTTTACCTTTCTACTGTCAACCGCGATATCAATGGCTACAAGATGTATTATATCTCGCCGAACCTGGCATACGGCGACACCGTTTTCACCACTTTCATTCTGATGCATCTGAAAGCGGGTACCGGCTCTGAGAATGAACAAAAGCGCTATAGTCAAGTAGAGAAACTTATGACTTATATCGAAACCAGAGCTATGTATGGAAATATCTGTCTGTCTGGTGATTTCAACATCTATGGTGCTTCAGAAGACGCCTACCAGCATCTGATTAACTATTCCAACAGCTTGTATAAATTCTACGACCCCATTAATATGGAAGCGGAATGGAACAACTCGTACAGCTCCCGATACGTCCATACCCAATCGACCCACAGTGATGATAACGGCTGTGCCGCTTCAGGAGGCCTGGACGACCGCTTCGATTTCATTTTGGTTTCCTCTCCTATCTATTACGGCAGTCGAAAAGTGAGCTGTATAACCAACAGCTATCATGCACTGGGCAACGATGGCAATCATTTCAACAAAAGTGTCAATAATCCTAATCCTGCCAATCAAGATGTTCCGTCCAATGTAGCCGATGCTTTATACACCATGTCCGACCACTTGCCCGTAATCATGGATTTGGCGGTGGATCTAACCCCCGTTTCCGTATCTTCCACTGAATTAGCTGATTTTGAGGTACGTGTGGTTAACCCTATTGATAACAGTCTGAAAATAAATATTTTATCTTCCGTTGAAGAAGATATGTCTTTTGATTTATATTCCCTGGAAGGAAAGCTGTTGATGCGTACCCAACATCGTGTGAATGCAGGCGACGACCGCCTGGAGCTGGACTTCCCCTACCCTTCAGGATTTTATATACTGAAAATCAGCGACAGCAGAAATGCCTGTGTCATCAAGAAGCTGGTGAAATAACGCTCTAAAGAATCCAAAATCCAAAGTTCAAGATTCATTAAACCAGTTAGCAAATATAGAGTACTTATTGAAATTTGAATTCTGAATTTTGAATTCAAATCACTATAGATTCAGAATCGCGATAATCTCCGACTCCATAAATTCTCCGCCAGGATAGCGGGCGGTATAGTCCAGATTCAACCAAATCTGTTTTTGGTTGTCTATATGATAATGAAGCCTTTTTCCATTAGACTCGTTTTTAAACATCACCTTCTTGACGATGTAATTGATATCCTCCAGATTTTGTTTGTCGCCAATCAAAATTTCAGGATAGACATGCTCGGTGGTATGTACCAGCCGCATGGTTCCGCCAATCGACATAATAGCCGCGGCCATCATGATGGAATGATCGTCACAGTCACCCGAAAACACACCTAGATTGTCGCTGGCCCTGACCAGATACTCCTGACCAAGAGGATCATTGACATAATTCCAGCGGCGGTTCACATCACGGAACACGGCAAAACATTGTATCAATCTTCTATAATCATGATAATCAGCAATATACTTCCTTAAACTATCATCCGTAGTCAAAGAAACCGCATAATTTCTAATCTCGGGATTATAGTAATCTACCGCTTGGATATATTTGGTTTTATGTGGAAAAGGCCGAAGGTTTCGGGGAGTACTATTGGGTTCAGGTTCAGTAAAAATGCCATACACCATTTCCTTGTAATCCTTGAATGCCAAACGGAATCCATAACTATTGGTGAGAGAGCCAACGGTCAACAATCCCAAAATCAATAGCCAAAGCACTGCCACCACAATTTTCCGCTTACGAAGCACAAACTCCACCAAGGCCACCAGAGCCAGAAACAGCAAGACGCGGTCGATGTTAGCAGGCCAATACGCATCAGGTACATATCTGAACACAATAAAGGCAAACGGAATCAGCAGCAGATACGCCAGCACGCCGAAAATGATTCGCAGGGATAAAGTGTCCGGTAACTTTTTCATTATCAAAATTGAAGCTGCAAAAATACAAAATTATCTTATTTTTTTCATTCGGATAAGTGATTTTTTTGTACTTTTGCGCTTTCCTTACAAGGTAGTAGCGGATTGGATAACCTATTTATTTTTAATTACTTATGGGAGGTTTTTTTGGAATAGCATCTAAAAAAGATTGCGCTTCCGATTTATTTTATGGTATTGACTACCATTCTCACCTTGGAGCAAAACGAGCCGGTATGGCCACCATGGAAGGGGAAAACTTCTTCCGCTCCATCCACAACATCGAAAACACTTATTTCAGAACCAAGTTCGCCGACAGTCTGCCGAAATTCAAAGGCACGCACGGCATCGGAGTCATCAGCGACACCGACGCCCAGCCTATTGTGGTGAACTCGCATCTGGGCCGTTTCGCCATCGTTACGGTGGGCAAAATCAACAACCTGGCGGAACTGGAAGCGGAATGTCTGAGCCTTAACCAGCAGTTCACCGAGCTGAGCTCCGGCAGCACCAACCCCACCGAGCTGGTCGCCCTGCTGATTACACAAGGCAAGGACTTCGTGGAAGGTATTCAGAATGTATACCGCAAAGTGCAAGGATCCTGCACCATGCTGATTCTGACCAACGACGGACTGATTGTCGCCCGTGACTTTCTGGGCCGCACCCCTGCCATCATCGGCAAAAACCATGAAGGTTATGCAGTGGCTTTCGACAGTCACAGTTTCGACAATCTGGATTATCAGGTAGAACATTATGTAGGCCCTGGTGAAATCATGAAGGTGACTGCAGACGGTTTCAAGCAGTTGCTCGCTCCCAACGAAAAAATGCAAATTTGCTCTTTCCTGTGGATATACTATGGTTTCCCCTCCTCATCCTACGAAGGCATCAGCATTGAACAAATGCGTTACCAAGGCGGTTATGAGATGGGCAAGGAAGACGATGTAGAAGCCGATTTCGTATCAGCCATCCCCGATTCAGGTATCGGTATGGCTTTAGGTTATGCCACCGGCAAGGGCATTCCTTACCAGCGCGGCATCGTCAAATACACCCCCACCTGGTCGCGCAGCTTTATGCCCGTCAACCAGGAGACTCGCGAGCATGTGGCCAAAATGAAGCTGCTGCCCAACGCCGCTATTCTGAAAGGAAAACGTGCTGTTTTCTGCGACGACTCCATCGTGCGCGGCACCCAATTGCGTGACAATGTGCGCAAATTATACGATTACGGGGCCAAGGAAGTGCACATCCGCATCAGCTGTCCTCCCCTGCTCTACGGCTGCAAGTTCATCAACTTCTCGGCTTCCAAGTCGGAAATGGAGCTGATTGCCCGTCGTGTGATTGAGGAACTGGAAGGCGACAGCAAGAAGAACCTGCACCTCTATATGGACGACACCACTCCTCAATACGCCAACATGGTGGAGAAAATCCGCCAGCACCTGGGTGTGGACTCGCTGAAGTTCAACAAGCTGAGCACCATCGCCAAGGCTATCGGCCTGCCGAAGGACCGTCTGTGTACCTACTGCTTCGACGGAGCGGAGATTTAATGTGCTAATGAGACAATGTGCTAATGTGCTAATTTAATTCAGGGGAGTCTCGTGCTACGCACTCAAAGGGAGTCATGCCAAGCATGAGGGGAGTCTCACTTCGTTCGAGGGGAGAATTTGATGTGCTAATTGATCAGTTAATTAATTAGTTAATGAATTATATACGGGGGCTTTTGCTCTCGTTTTTTTGTGCTCAATCTACACAGCTTCGAGGCATGACAATTTACTGCATCAGCACCTCCTTTCAAGAATGAAATTTATTATATCGGAAATTTATTGTATCTTTGCAAAATCGAATTCTAATATTAAAATAAATGCAATGAAAACGACAAGATTTTTAATGATGATTGTGGCAGTAATGATGATGTTCACTGCCTGCAAGAAAGACAAACCTCAACCTGACAATGGTAACAATGGTAATAACGAAACTCCCACCGTTACCGAGGCAGCAGAGAACACGCTGGTATTTAACGGAAGAGTATATCAGCTGAATTGTGGATACGGCATAGATGTGGCACAAAACCGCAGTTACGCCAGCGGTCGCACCTTGGAAACTGATGCGAATGGTGATTTTCTGTATGAAATCATGAGTGATGTAGAGGATTTCTGCCTGAACCGCACTTTTGATCTTACCACAGCATATGAAGATGCTACCTATTACTTCGCATTTAGAAAACCTGATTACAGTGAGGAATACTCGCAAGGTAATACCGGAGGATTCGGTGTCAACGGCGCAATTAATGGAGAATACTATGAGGACAGCTCCATTTTCTCAAGCGGTACTTTGACAATAACCCGAACCGAAACCGACTTCACTTACAAGGTGACTGGCACACTGAAGACTGGCCAAAATCTGAGTTTCCATATTCACGTACCCGCTTCCGAATGGGTTTACGAGAATTAGCACATTGGCACATCGAAAAATTTTGTATCTTTGCAGAATTATTATTCACCAAAATTTAGAAGATTATGTCAGGAAAAGCAATGGTAAGATATTCAGATGAAGAATTGGCTGAATTCAAGGAATTGATTGAAGGCAAGATTGCTGAAGCCAAAGAAAACCTGGCTGCCTACTTGGAGGCATACAGCAATGCCGGAAACGACACCATGGACACCGCCCCCACTTTCAAAAACCTGGAGGAAGGCAATATGGTGCTGTCAAAAGAGGAAAACGGACAATTGGCGGCTCGTTTGGAGAAATATATCAAGAACCTGGAGGCTGCCCTCATCCGTATCGAAAACAAAACCTACGGTATTTGCCGCGTCACAGGCAAACTCATCCCGAAAGAACGCCTCAGAATCGTCCCCCACGCCACATTGAGCTACGAAGCTAAAATGAACCAGAACAAATAAGACTCTGTGAAAAAAAGTAACAAACTCTACCTGCTCTCTGGCTGCATCATTGTCCTCTTCATCATTTTAGACCAGATACTGAAGATTTGGGTCAAGACGCACATGGCGTTAGGTGAGCACATTTCTGTGCTCGGTAATTGGTTTTACCTTTATTTTATCGAAAATGAAGGCATGGCGTTCGGCTTGTCCTTCGGACAGAATATCGGCAAATTGCTGCTTACTGTGGGACGTGTCCTCATTGTGGGTTTCCTGATCTACTACCTTATCAGACTGATAAAGAAGGACAAAACCGACTGGATTGGGGTAACTGTGCTGTCGCTGATTATCACCGGTGCGGTGGGCAATATCATCGACTCGCTGTTTTACGGACTGATATTCTCCGAAAGTACCCCTCTTGCGGTGGCCACCCTTTTCCCCGAAGGCGGAGGCTATGCCCCCATGCTCTTCGGCAAGGTGGTGGATATGTTCTATTTCCCGCTCTTTGTTATCCCGGATTGGTTCCCATTATGGGGTGGCGACTACTTCTTCCCCGCCATTTTCAACCTGGCCGACAGCTGCGTCACCGTGGGTATTGTGTTGGCACTGATTTTCTATAAACGCATCTTTCCAGAAAATAAAATTTGATTTTTTCGTGAAGACGTCAAGACGTTAAGACATGCACTACGTGCATTCGTGAAGACGACATCCGACTTCACGTCTCCACGAACGAGCGAAGCGAGTGTCTCCACGTCTTAACGTATAAACGATTCAACAAAAAACTAATAAATACTTTCATCAACATCCATGAGTATCGAAATCATGTCCCCTGTGGGCTCGTATGAGTCACTGATGGCAGCCATCCAGGCTGGTGCCGGTTCCGTGTATTTCGGTGTGGGCAAGATGAACATGCGCTCCCGCTCCGCCGCCAATTTCGACTACGACGACCTGCAACAGATCACACAGATCTGCAAGGAACACCAAGTACGCTCCTACCTGACCGTCAACACAATCGTCTATAACGACGAGGTGGAGGAGATGAAAAAACTGGTGGATTTGGCTAAAAAATGCGAGGTTTCCGCCATTATCGCCTCCGACTGGGCAGTGATTCAGTACTGCCGGAAAATCGGCATGGAAGTGCACATTTCCACCCAGTGCAACATCACCAATATCGAGGCGGTGCGTTTTTACGCCCAGTTTGCCGATGTCATGGTGTTAGCCCGCGAAGTGAGCTTGGCTCAGGCCGCAGAAATATGTCAAACCATACGGGATGAAAATATCTGTGGACCTTCAGGACAACTGGTTCAAATTGAAATGTTTATACACGGTGCTCTTTGCATGGCCGTTTCTGGCAAGTGCTATCTCAGCCTCGACAACATGGGCTATTCCGCCAACCGCGGAGCCTGCCTGCAACTCTGCCGCCGCAAATACACCGTCAAAGATACCGAAACTGACTTGGAACTGGTGGTGGATGGAAAATATATCATGTCGCCGAAAGACCTGTGCACCATCGGTTTTCTGGACAAAATCATCAAAGCCGGAGTAACCATCCTTAAAATCGAAGGCCGAGGCCGCTCCGCTGAATATGTCAAAATGGTGACAGAATGCTACCATGAAGCATTAAAAGCTATTGAAGAGGGCTGTTTCACGCAGGAAAAAGTCTCCCAATGGATGGAACGATTGCGCAGTGTCTTCAACCGGGGTTTCTGGGATGGCTATTATTTAGGCCGCACCATGGGCGAATGGTCAGAGCGCTACGGCTCGCAGGCTACCCGCGTGAAAACCCATATCGGCAAGATCACCAATTACTATACCAATATCGGTGTGGCTGAAATTCTGATAGAAACCGATGAGCTCAAATTAGGCGACAACATTCTGATTACCGGTCCTACTACTGGGGTTTACGAAGACACCCTCCAAGAGATCCGTGTGGATCTGAAACCCTGTGAAAAAGCGGAAAAAGGTGTATATTGCTCCATCGCCACCAAAGAGCTGGTGCGCCGCGGGGACAAGGTGTATAAGTGGGTGGAAGTTGCGGATGAGTTTTAAGAAAACTATACGTGGAGACGTGAAGACACTCGCTTCGCTCGTTCGGGAAGGCGTGGAGACGGATTTCGTCTTCACGAATGCACATAGTGCATGTCTTAACGCCTTGACGTCTTGACGAAATTATAGCGCAACCTTCATCCTCCGTTTATAAATCTCGAAGGTATTCTCTAACAAAGAAGCAATCGTCATGGGGCCAACGCCGCCGGGAACGGGTGTGATCGCCGCCGCTTTTTTCTCAATACTCGGCACATTGATACTGTTGTAGATATCGCCTACCAGCTTGTTGTCCACGCTGTTGATGCCCACATCCACCACCACGGCTCCGGGTTTGATCATGTCAGCGTTAATCAGGTCGGGACAGCCAATGGCCACAATCAGAATTTCGCCTTGTCGTGTCAGGTAGGACAAATCACGGGTTTTGGTATGGCAAACCGTCACCGAGGCATTCTCGCGCAACATCAGTTGCGCCATGGGCTTGCCCACCAAATTGCTGCGGCCAATCACCACTGCATGTTTCCCCGCAATGTCAATACCTTCAGACTTTAGCAACGACAAAATGCCCTTGGGCGTGCACGGTATGATGCAATCTCCTGCCGTACTCAGCAAACCCACATTCATCGGATGCAGACCATCTACATCCTTATGATAGTCTATCGAACTGAGAATCACGTTTTTATCAATATGTTTAGGGATGGGCAACTGTACCAGAATGCCGTCCACACCATCATCTTCATTCAACTGTTGAATCAGGTCCAACAATTCTGATTGCGAAGTGGAAGAAGGCAGAAAATGAAGGTCGCTTTCAATACCGATTTCATTGCATGCCTTGCCCTTGTTTTTCACGTATGTTTTGCTGGCAGGATCGTTGCCCACCAAAATGATGGACAATTTAGGCGCGCGGCCGTATTTGTTCTTGCAAAATTCTATCTCAATGGCCAATACCGACCGGATTTTGCGGGCCAAAGCCGCTCCGTTCATGATTCTCATAACTGTTTTTTTTGAGTGTGCAAAGATACGGTTTTTTTACTATCTTTGCAAAATCATTAAAAAACAAAACATCATGAAAGCTTCACAATTAATCACATTCTTAGGCGGCGCTTTCCTCGGTGCCATTATCGCTCTTTTGTTAGCTCCCGAAAGCGGTGACGAGACCCGCGAGAAAATCAAATCCAAACTGGAAGAGAAAGGCATCAAACTCACTAAAGAACAATTAGATGATTTTATTGATTCTATCAAGGAGAAATTAAACCTCAAGAAAGGTCAGGAAGTCATTATCGACGATGAGCCTACCAAGGCCGAAGAAGCATAAACTATGATATTTGATTTTTTCAAAAATTCCGGAGACAAGCACGATGCCTACAAAAGCATCGCCAAAAATGCCAAAGAATACGGAGAGTTGTACCTGCAACTGTTCAAACTCAACGCGGTAGGCACATTGTCGCAATTCGTCTCCTACCTTATTGTCATCATCGTCGGCGCCATGCTTTTGGTGACGGTACTTATCTTTTTGGCCATAATTATGGTACTTTGGCTGAAGAACGTGACCGGCAGCCTGATATACAGTCTGCTGATCATGAGCGGCATCTTTTTGCTGTTGTTCCTTATCCTGCTGCTTTTCCGCAAAAAGCTCATGCTCAACCCCATCATCAGAAAGATGAGCTCTATTCTTTTCAACAAAGAAAGAGAAACTCTTCATGACACGGATTTTGAGGACATCTCCGGACATGATATAAGCACCACTTCCAGCCAAGATCCTATTGTTGACCCATTATTTCATAAGGAGGATGTCCATGATTAACAAAAGAGTTTCTTCCTATCACAACATTTCGAACCTCGACGAGCTCGAACGTGAGAAACAATATGTCAAACAGCTGATTCAAAAGCAAGGCAACTCTGTGGAGAAAGACTGGGACGAGATCTACGGTTTTTGGAGTTTTATACCCAAAACCGCCAACTTTGTCTCGAATTTCGTCACTAATATCCCTATCAACCTCAATGTGTTGACTTTCATTTTTGACATTTTGCGTAAAAGAAAGAGAAAATGAACGGAGACCCCCGACTATACCAGCTATTGGACGAACTACACATTCCCTACGAATACATCGAGCATCCGCCAGCACCCACCATCGAAGTCGCCAAGCAATACTGGGCAGGCCATGACGCCCAACACTGCAAGAACCTGTTTTTCCGCAACCATAAGGGAAACCGGCATTATCTGGTCATTCTGAATTGCGACCAGGACATGGCGATTCACGACATTGAGAAACAACTGCATCAGGGCAAATTGAGTTTCGCCTCCGAAGCCCGTATGGACAAATATTTAGGTGTGAAGCCCGGTTCTGTGACTCCTTTCGGTCTCATCAACGACCAAGAGCACCATGTCACAGTATTCCTGGACCATACATTGCAACAGGCTGAAAAACTGAGTTTTCACCCCTGTATCAACACTGCCTCCCTGATCATCAAACGGGAGGATTTAATTAAATTCTTGGATTACTGCGGAAATCAGTATATTTGGATGGAGGTATACTAACGACGCTTAGCGGCCCATCCATTTTTTGGAAGGCACCGGAGTTGTCGTCCATACCGCATTGTTAAAGACGATTTGAATGTCTTTCTCTTCCGATGTGGTTCTGTTGCGCATTTTGCCCGTTTGAACCGCTGTGAGAAAATGTGAATCCAGATCTACCACCTCTGTCGTGGTATTCAATTCCACAGCCTCCCAATTCGGGTAACCCGACTGATCCACATCATTTTCATTATCCATATAATACAGGTTTGCGTTGACATTTCCGGTAGTACTGATATCTATCCAACCCTGGAACTGAGGATATTCCTCATCCTCAATAGGATACAGCCAGAATCTGATGATACCCGGCATGGACTGATCGTCCACTTGAAAAACAGCCGCTTCCCATTGTTCCGTACCCAGGGTGACAAAAACGCCGTCTTCTTGTGGTGGCTCAGGATCCACTCCTGTTTCCACAAATATGGCTTGGTAAGTGGCATTGGAGGTAACCCTCACGGTACGAATATTGTCGATGATGCCATCATCCCACTGAACAAACTCATAACCGGTATTGGCAGTAGCCTCAAGGGTTATTGTAGTGTTTTCATCATATATGCCACCACCCGTAGCGGAACCCATGCGGGCATCGTTGACATAAACGACAATATTATATTGTTTTTTCTTTTTACAGGATACAAACAGAAGTGAACAGGCCAGCAGAACTAAACCAATGATTCTCAGCGTTTTCATATTATTCAATTTATTTCGATGATGAAAAGAATATAAAAGCTTTTAAATTGCAAAGATACTATTTTTTCTTATAATCTTCAGTTAGGTTTATCCTGAAATACCTATTCATTCTCTATTTTTTTCTTTAACGGTAGCGAATGTATTGCTTCTCCTTCTTTTACTGTTGTATGTGTTTTTTCGGGTTCTTTCATTACATTCAAAGGAGTATGAGCATACCATTGTCCATTGCGTTTCCTTAATTCCAAAGTACCTGTCATATCCTTGATCGGAGTAGTTTTATGATATGTCGCTATGGCACAGGTATCCGATATCATTTCCACCTCCACAATTTCAATTTCCGCAGGAGTATCAGACTGAATATACGCCTCTCCCACTGCCTTCACCAAACCACGGGCTTTAACCAGTGTGGTATTTCTGGTCTCTTCGGTAGCATACTCTTCCGCCTCATCCACATGATAATTGGCCATCGCGTAGGAATAGGCATAGGCCACCTGTTGAACCATCTGCTCATCGTTTTTACATGAAAACAAAATTCCCGCACCCAATACCAATATGAAAACGATGTATTTTGAACTCATAATTTTTCATTTTAAAAGGAAAGAGACTACCCAATGGCAGTCTCTTTCAATATTATATTCTTTTTAAGCTTAAAACTTTTTCAAAAAAACTTGTTGATTCTGATTCATCTTGTCAAAAGAAAAATTAGCTTTAGCTCCTGAACTTTGAGCCCAAGCCCATTTTGCATCCTTCATCGTTCCTGACAAGGTTTTTGAAGGAATACCCTCTGGCAAATATGTTTGACCATCGTGTTCTTCATAACCACCAGCAGCAACCACATCCGCAACGTCAAACACCTCTTCTGTAAAAGTGGCATTGAGGGTTAGAGCATTCAAATCTACTGCTGTAACGTTTGCTTCATAAGTATTAATAATCACTTGCCATCCATAATGTGTTACTCCAGCTTGTCCAATCACACCATTTTCATCTTTATAAGTATAAGTGGGATCGAAATATTGCATATAATGTTGTGATGACTGGTAACTATCACTTCCGTTTGTTTTTTTGATATATCCAACCAAATATTTATCTGTTGGATTTGTTTGAGTGGCAATAGCATTAACTCCACAATTTGCGGTTTTCTCTATAATACAAACGAAATAATTATCATCATTAATGTCTACACCAACCATATCTGCTGCTTTCCAAGTGCTACCATTGAAAGTAATGGAGGTGCCAGTGGTATCTTCATTGTTTACTTCATTAGTCTTTTTTTCTTCTTTTTTGCAAGAAACAAACAACATACTGCCTGCCAATAAAGCAATGCCTAAAAATCTTAAAGCTTTCATTTTTTTATTTTTGGTTATTATTAAATGGATTTTTACTTTGTTTTGATGTTTTTAGAAAAACGATGCAAAGATACATTTATTATCTGTATTCTGAATAAAAATATTTTTAAAAGTTTATTCTTGCTATGATTTTTTTATGATTTTTTGAGATAATCCATCATTTTTCGCATGGCTCTGCCCCTGTGGCTAATGCTGTTTTTTTCCTCGTCGCTCATCTCCGCGAAAGTACGGTCAAAGCCATCGGGCAGAAATACAGGGTCATAGCCGAAACCTGACACACCGCGCTGGTCTTCAATGATCTGTCCATCCACACGGCCTTCAAAAAGATATTCTTGTCCATCCAAAATCAAGGCAATCACTGTCTTGAAACAGGCCTTACGCTTGGTCTTCCCTTTCATTTCGTGGAGCAACTTATCCACATTGTCCTGATAGCTGCAATGTTCACCGGCATAGCGCGCAGAATATACGCCTGGTTGCCCGTCCAAGGCTTCCACCTCCAAACCTGTGTCATCGGCAAAGCAGTTGACATGATAGCGTTCGAAAACAAAGCGGGCTTTCTGTAAGGCATTGCCGGACAGCGTGTCGGCAGTCTCCGGAATTTCTTCAAAACAACCGATGTCTTTCAGGTTTTTTATCTGGATGAAAGACGCGGCTATTTCGCGAGCTTCCTCGGTTTTATGCTGGTTGTGGGTGGCAAAAATCAGTTCCATAGTTTTTAAAACAAGAAAAGATGACATACATCCTGTACATCATCTATGGCTAAAATTATTGATTTTTTTGACATCTACTACTGAGCGGCACCTTCCACTTCAATAGCCTGTTTGCCTCTGTAGTAACCACATTCGGGACAAATACGATGAGGCAGAACAGCTGCACCACAATGACTGCAAGTGGTGAACTGAGGAGGAGTCATAAAATCATTAGCTCTTCTCTTATCTCTTCTCGTTTGAGAATGTCTTCTTTTCGGATTCGGCATAACTTTATATTTTTATGTATTAATCTAACTTTAAGTCTTTCAACGCGGCCCAGCGTTCATCGATTTCCTGAGGTTTCTCGGCTTGCGACAACGATTCCAACTTCTTCAAAACCTCAGGATTGCATGTTGAATTGCCGTTCTCGTCATCAGGATGCACAATACGGTGCGGTAGCGCCAGACGGATGGTCTCATAAATGAAGTGGAACAAATCCAATTCATAGATATTTTCGTCTACCATCCAGATATTCTCGTCATTTTCAAAATCCTCCTCCACTTCTGGCACGAGATTCACAATCAGCTGCTCTTCAAAGTCCATCGGGATGGTCACCGGATCGAGGCAGCGGTCACATGGAGACACCACTTCACCGTCAAAATGGAACTTCAAATCCAACATTTTCTCACTTTTGTCCATTTCAATCTGCAAATTCAACAAGCCATCTTCCACTTCTGAAATTTCGGACAATTCAAAGAACGCTTTATCGCAAATCATTGAATACGAATAAGTTCCAATCTCAACACCCGCAATTCTAATCTTGTAATCGTCTCTTTTTTCCTTCGTCTTCATGCTGCGATTTTTGGGGTTGCAAATATACAAAGTTTTTTGATATAAACTACTCTGTGTTAATTTTTTTTGGAGGAGGTTTCGCACTGCGTGTATTCGTCAAGGCGGGAAGTCATTCGCTTCGCTCATTCGTGGAGACGTGGAGTAACTCGCTTCACTCGTTCGTGAAGGCGGGAAGACGAATTACGTCTTAACGAATGTACAAAGTACATGTCTTCACGTCTCCACGTCTTAACGTCAAGCCTTACGCCTTGCATATATTCACAATCACCTCAACCGCCTTCTCCATGGATTCAAGGGGCACATACTCGTACTTGCCATGGAAGTTGTGGCCACCGGCAAAGATATTGGGACAAGGCAGACCTTTGAACGACAGGTTGGCACCGTCGGTTCCGCCACGAATGGGTTGCACCTTGGGCTCGATGCCGGCATCGCGCATAGCTTTTTCGGCACGCTCCACCACATAGAACACCGGCTCCACCATCTCGCGCATATTGTAGTACTGATCCTTGATTTCGCAGCTGACACGGCCTGGATACTTGACATTCAGGAAATCTACAATCTGCTGAATCAGTTGCTTTTTCTCCTCGAATTTCTGGCGGTCATGGTCGCGGATGATATATCTGAGCTGAGAATTCTCCACGGTACCTTCCATGTGAATAAGCAAGAAGAAACCCTCATAATCCTGGGTATTTTGCGGTCTTTCGAATTCAGGCAACAAAGCATTGAACTCCATGGCTATCAACTGTGAGTTCACCATCTTTCCCTTGGCATAACCGGGATGGATATTGCGGCCTTGTATTTTGATACAAGCGGAAGCGGCGTTGAAGTTTTCGTATTCCAGCTCGCCAATAGCGCCACCATCCATGGTATAGGCAAAATCACAACCGAATTTCTCCACATTGAAGAAAGCCACACCCTTGCCGATTTCTTCGTCGGGAGTGAAACCTACCCGAATCTTGCCGTGCTTGATTTCAGGGTGTTTCAGCAGATATTCCATAGCACAAACTATCTCGGCGATACCGGCCTTGTCGTCCGCTCCCAGCAGGGTTTTGCCGTCGGTGGTCAGCAGCGTCTGTCCCTTATATCCACTCAATTCCGGAAAGTCCACCAAAGTCAAGGCGGTATTGCTTTCGGCATCCAGCATAATGTCGCCGCCATCATAATTCTCGATGATTCTCGGAGCGGCGATGCCTGGCATGTCGGGAGCGGTGTCAAAATGGGAGATGAAGCCTATCACAGGCTGCTTTTCTTCGCAATTAGCTGGCAGTGTAGCTGTTACGTAACCATATTGGTCTTTTTCAACTTCCTGCAAACCCAATTTTTTCAATTCTTCTACTAAAAAATCACCGAAAACCAACTGTCCCGGAGTGCTGGGATAGGTTTCGGAATTTTCGTCAGAAGTGGTGGCATACGAAATATACTTCGTAAAACGGTCTAATAAGTTCTTTTTCATGATGTTATATTTTTTGATTCTTGTTTTTCGTTTTAAGTGTCCTTTATTTTTTTACAAAACTAATCGTTTTTGTTTCGTTTTTAGAAACGACTCGTACGAAGTACATACCTGCGGCAAGATTGGACACGTCTATTCGCATTGAATGGCTGTTGGCTTCCAAAGTTTGCAGCAATCTGCCACAAACGTCGTAAACTTGCACTTGTTTGATGTTATCGGTGTTTTCTGTACGCACCTCAATGTGGTTGTTTGCCGGGTTGGGAAATAAACTCACATTCCATGAATCTTTTGCTGAAAAACTCTTGTTTTGCAAAACATACCAAGGAATGGTCTTGAAAACCAACTGACCACATGCATCTTGCACACTCAAATACAAATACATGTTTTCTCTAAGATTGACATTGCATACGTAATAATCCATGGACTCACAATTAGGATTGGAAGGAGAAGTGCCATTGGGAAGGCTATAAAACCAGCAGATTTGGTATGGAGTTTGCCCTCCTGAAATATTGGCGACAAGCTCTCTCTTGCAATGCCCCAAATCTGGGAATAGTGGAATGGGGCTACAACCTGAACCAATTCCAACAATACAGACTTGCAATTCTTCGATTGTTGACAAAACGGTGTCTTCCAATTGTAATTGACAACCAACACTATCAGTGAGTGTAAGGTAATAGGTTCCTGTTTCGAGGTTGTTAATATGGGGAGTGTCGGATGGAGTAATTCCATTGCCTGACCATTGGTAGGTATAGGGCGGATAATTGCCTGTAACCTGCGCCATAATGGAACCATCTGCCCCATTGGGACATGTGGTGGGTGTTGTTGCCAAATTAGCCTGCAAGGCTGAGTTGTCTATTTGAATGGTATCAGAGAGTGTGCATGCCCCATCAGTGATGGAGAGCGTATAGGTTCCAGCATTCTGTATGATGATAGATTGGGTAGTTTCTCCCGTTGACCATAGATGGGGTTCGGTGGGATAATTAGACTGTAAGGTGAGTGAGGAGGTGCCTGGTTGTTGGCCACCGTAATTTTGGGCTGACGCACGCCTATAGGATAGAGACCGCTATTGCTTGGCCAGTTTATGTTCCTACTCGCTTCTATATTGGCCAACACCCCTTTCACCGCCCAACTGCTGGTGTCGGGAACGATAATGGGACTATTTATACTTATTCCATAATACATAAGTTCTTCTTTATTGCAAACGTGACCTAATAAAAGGATATGCCCAATCTCATGTAAAAATGCGTGGTAAAAACTTATGCTATCTCCAACAGATTCCGACAAAGCATAACTCCATGGTTTAGGAGGTTGTCTTTTAATTCGAATATTAGAATTTGTATCCCTATAGTCAATGGGGCTATTGTTTATTTGGACAACATTAGTTCTTAACCGGGTAGCCATAGCCCCTCTGTCATTTGGATTTGATGTAAAAAAAATAATATTTTTCCCTATCACATTGACTGAATCCTCAAAGACTAAATCTCCAATATCATTCCGTTCCAATTGCAATGTCAATCCTGTTAATCTTGACCACAATTTTAATGCTGTATCTATCACTGAAATTTGAATAGGATTCTGTTCAAACTCACGATGTAAAGTGAATTGATAATCATAGTCACAATTTTGACGCACTAAATATACACGACGAATAATACTGCCGTTTTTTTTAGTATTCGTAATTGAATAAGAAACAAAAACAGAGTCTATGTCTGCCCTTTCATTCGTATCTCCATTAATTGTTTGTATTTTAATATTCCCAGATCCTGCACCACCACTCCAATTATGATTATATCCTTTATAAACCAATGAAGGAACAATCACTTGAATTAAAGTGTCGCTCCAATAGAGGTGATATTGGTCATCCAAGCCACGCAGATAGTTTTGTCCGCCATCATCTGCCGCTTTGAAATAGAGTTCTCCCTTAGTATTACCAAAATTAACACCTCTGATACTTAATGTATCACCTATACCGGCAAATTTTGTTGTGCTATCTTTGCTTAAAATCACAGGAGTATGATTATTAGGCAGTCGAATTGTGTCTGATGATAGATGAAAGATATGATCAAAATAGATATGGATATCAGTTGGTGCAGTGGCGGAATCAGAATACATGAGTGAATAATCCTTTGTGTTAACAGTCTGAAAATATATTTCGGATTCTGCACTATCCAAATCAACAACAAAGGAAAGATGCAAAAAAGGTTTTGGATTAGTGTCTAATTCCACTCTTTGCATATTTGGAACAGGCATAAAAGCACCAAAAACAGAGAGTGTATTTGGTGTCACATTAGTTGATGATATTAACCAATAACTATCACTTATGAATTCTGAGCAGAATGAAACATCAAATGATTCGGTATTCGCAATCTCAGTTCCAAATGCTGTTGTGTCGTAAACGACACATATAGAACCTCCATCAAAAAACACATTCGTTCTGTTTGTATGTACGCACAAATCCACCTCCACACAAACTCTATTAAGACTATGATTATATTGGAGTTGTGGTGCACTGAACGATATATAAAGATCAGTGTTGTTTTTAGAAGGCTTTATTTTTTTTTTGCTTCCCCAGCGTTTTTCAACTTCAGGTGGAAGGGGTTTGTCGGGATAACAGTCCGCTTTTTGATTTTTTTCATTAGGATATCTTGGTGGACCAACTTTTATCATTGGATATTTCGACTTCTCAGAGTTAGATTGATTATTCTTAATCGTGTCAGCCCCAATCACAGTCAAATCATATCCTCCCGCTTTACGCATAAATGCATACAAATCTTGTCTGGAATTGAACAAAGTATCGTTCAAACCAGCAAATCTACCTCCTGATACATATAGCTTAGTCCCTTCATCATAGAAGACATACGGGTATAAATATTGATATTGTTTTAGAGTCGAATATCTTTCATCTTGTGTTGTAGGATAGGTAGATGTCTTAAAAAACATAACACAATCATTCTGAAAATGATCAAAAACGGATATGTTTTTTGTCCTGGCTATATATGGAAGCACATATAACACGTCCCATTCAATAAAAAGAGAATCTCCTGTATCTTCATCATAGTATTTCTCTTTTACATAAGGATAAGAATCAAATGGATAAGAAAGAGCTTCCTCTACAGAAAGACTTTCCTGAATAACATAAACGGTATCCCCAGCTTTGGCATCGCCTTTGAACACACGGTAGGTAATCACGGGGCAAATGCCATAGTAATGTTCCTTGCCATCGGCATCTTTCACGGCGTAGGCGTGCAATGGTTTCAGAAATCGACCTTCCACCACCAACTCGGCTTCCTTAAAGAACGACATGTTATCTTTGTCCAAATGATAGTCTATCTCTTGCCCTATTGCTATCTGACAAATGGCTAATAATAAAATGCTTAATGTAAAAACGGATTTTTTCATAATGTTTGTTCTTTTTACAACTGCAAAGGTAAGCAAAATTTTTGAAAAACTCACTGCTTTTTGCCTCCCCAACGTTCTTCAATTTCAGGAGGAAGAGGTTTATCGGGATAGCAGTCTGCCTTTTGATTTTTGTTGTTAGGATAGCTTGGGGGTCCAACTTGAATCATTGGATACTTCGATTTCTCAGATTCGTTTGAATTATTTTTTGTTGTATCAGCCCCAATCACAGATAAATCATACCCTCCCGCTTTACGCATAAATGCATACAAATCTTGCCTGGAATTGAACAAAGTATCGTTCAAACCAGCAAATTTTCCTTCAGATACATATAATTTCGTGCCTTCATCATAAAAAATACAAGGATAAAGGTATTGGTATTGCTTTGTTGAGAAATATGTGCTATCTTGTGTTAAAGGATAAGTGGAAGTCTTAAAAAACATAACACAATCATTCTGAAAATGGTCCAAGACATATATGTCTTTTGAAAAGACTATTTCTGGATGTTCATATTGTACATGAAGTTCTAGGACAAGAGAATCTCCGGTTCTTTCATCGTAATACTTATCTTTCTTATATGGATAATGATCGAAAGGGAAAAAAAGAGCTTCCCCTATAGATGTACTTTCTCGTGTAACATAAATAGTATCCCCAGCCTTGGCATCGCCTTTGAATACACGGTAGGCTATCACAGGACAGATTCCGTAGTAATGTTCCTTGCCATCGGCATCTTTCACAGCGTAGGCATGCAAGGGTTTCAGAAAACGACCTTCCACCACTAACTCGGCTTCCTTAAAGAACGACATGTTGTCTTTACTTAAATAGTATTTAGTACTTTGGTAACAATCCATCTCTTGTGACATTACTATTTGGCAAAAGGCTAATAATACGATGCTTAATGTAAAAAGGGCTTTTTTAATAATGTTGATCAACTTCACAACTGCAAAGGTATTGAAAATTTCTGGAATATTCACACATAAAGAATTACTTAATAATTCTGTCGGCATTTTTTGACAGGAAACTTTCCCAGCCGGAGAAATGTTGTTTGGTGCCAAGCTGCACACGGTTTTGCAGGTGATGGCACACCGCCACGGCCAAGGCATCGGTGGCATCCAGGTATTTGATGTCATCGGGAAGAGGATACATCCGCTGCAACATCGCCGACACTTGCTCTTTGGCAGCGTTGCCATTGCCCGTGACCGACTGCTTGATTTTTCGGGGCGAATACTCGTTGATTTCCAACTCTTTATGGATGCATGCCGCAATCACCACCCCTTGCGCACGGCCCAATTTTAACATGGATTGCGCGCTCTTGCCCAAAAAAGGCTCCTCAATGGCCAGAATAGTGGGGTGATACTGATCAATCAAGGCAGTGACAAATTCAAAAATCTGCCGCAATTTGGACGACTGATCAGGCAGTTTCTTCAGGTTCAGCACATCCAAGGTGATGAGCTCGGACTTGACGGGAGTAGCCTTCAGCAAGGCATAGCCCATAATCTGGGTGCCGGGGTCAATACCTAAAATGATGTGTTCGTCCATACTATTTAAATTCAAAATTCAGAGTTCAAAGTTCAGAGTTTAATGTTTAATGTTTAGAGTTTAGGGGTTAATGGTAAGGAGAGTTTGGAAGGACATTTTCAGTTTTCAGTTTTCAACTTTCAGTTTTATATCTCCCCTCGAGCACGCAGTGCGAGACTCCCCTTTGGACGAAGTCCACTCCCCTCGAGCGTAGCGAGACTCCCCCTAATTTCTATCCCTTCGCAATGCCAACACCCTGCTACTATAATCAATCACCGCCTGGTATTTCATCAGGAAATCGCTACCTATAATGCCATGAATCAACGGTTTATGCATCATTTTATAAGCCTCATTGATATTGCTCATATCCAACAACACGATATCATATTGTTTCAGCAGGAAGCGTCCCAAACGCAGATTCTGGATAGTGCTGAGTTTGCTCTCGAAATCAGAAGTGCCCACCCCCACATTCAGTCCGTCGTTATCTTCCATGCTCAATTCCGGCAGCAAATCGCGGATAAAATTCAGGTCAAAGCAGGAATGGGAGGCTCCGGTGTCGATAATGACATTCAACGGACGGCCTTCGATAGTCGCCTTGGCCACCAAATGATAATTGTCCGGCTCCAACGCCACTACTTTAAATTTAATATGGTATAGTTTGGATTTCAGAGACGGCATTTCACATCCACTTTTTCTTTCTGAAATACAACAACAGGCAGATGGCTATCACGAAACAAAAGACCATCACTATCCAGAAGGCATACGGTTTATCGCTGAGTGGCAATCCGACGTTCATTCCGTAAACACCTGTGATAAAGGTCAATGGCAGCACAATCGTTGAGATGATGGTGAGCATACGCATAATCTCGTTGGTCTTGTTGGTCTGCAACGAATCAAAAGTATTGGAGAGGCCGGCTACCAATTCGCCATAGTCGTCAATCATATCCCACATCTTTTGGTAGAAGTCAAGGATATTGCCCCAGTAGTCTTCCATGTCCTCGGCAAAACCTTTCACCTCGCCCGACTCGAACTTGTGAAAGAGTCGCAGCTGTGGTTTGAAGATGGTATTCATCTGGATGATATTCTTGCGGAAGCGGGAAATCTGCCCGATGATGTCACCAGGTTTGCTGTCGAACAATTCACGGCTGATGGTATCCAGCTCGCTGCCCATGCGTTCTACCAAGAGGAAGGTTTCTTTCATCATGCGATAGAGCACCTTATACAGAATAGCGTCGCTGGTGCCGCCGATGTCGTCCTCATCCACTTCCTCGGGGTTCACCTTGGTGAGGTCGAAGAGGTCCTGCACCACATAATGCGAATTTCCGACGGTAATAATGTAGTCTTGTCCCCAGAAAATTTTCGTCTCCTCGGTTTTCACCAAGTTGGTACGCTTGTCCATCAGCGGAAAATGCAATACCATAAAATAATAGTCGTCATAAACGTCTATTTTCGGTCGTTGAACGAAGCTGGAGCAGTCGTCTATGTCCAAAGGGTGAAAATGAAAGTTATCTTCTAAAAAATCCAAATCCTCAACCGTGGGATTGGTGATATGATGCCATTTCAGCGTTCCGAAATCAATGGTATCCACCATTGTAACCTCCTTTCTTCTCTATGGACGGGAAAACGAATTTCTACATTCCTGATTAGTATTTTAATTTTTGACCTGCAAAAATAAAAAAAATACTTGAACTCGCGGCAAAAAAAGAAGGAAAATGACAGAAAAAGAAAAATGGCGACCCCGGGGGGATTCAAACCCTCGACCTTCAGAACCGGAATCTGACGCTCTATTCAGCTAAGCTACGGGGCCGTGTTTCCGCCGGCAAAAATACAAAAATTATTAATGTGCTAATGAGATAATGTGCTAATGTGCTAATTCAATTAGTAAATGGATAAATTTATTTTGCAATGGGCGATGAGCTGTGAGCTGTGAGTGATTTGTGCTGAAAGCACATTATCTTATTAACCCCTAACAAGGCCGAAGGCCGCAGCATATTTCCCTATTTCTTCCAAAATTTGTATAAAAAAAAAGATGTTTTTTTGACAAAAATCACATTGTATTGATTTTCAGTGATTTAAAATTTTTATTTTATGATACAACGTATTGGTAAAATGCACTACTTTTGCAGTGTACTATTTCACTAATACAGTAATACATTAAAAACAGATACAATGATTCAATTACAAAACATCAACTTCAGCTATCACAAAGGCAGGACGATTTTCGACGACCTCAGCCTTTCGTTGCAGGGTGGACACATTTACGGACTGTTCGGTAAGAACGGCGCTGGCAAAACCACCCTTCTCAAAATCATGTCTGGACTGCGTTTTGCCAATAGGGGCACTTCCACCACCCTGGGCCAACGCGCCGAATTGCGCAAAGCAGAAATGCTCAAAGATTTGTACTTCTTGCAGGAAGAGATTTATGTGCCAGCCATCAGCATTCGAGACTATGTGAAATGCTATGCCCCTTTCTACGAGAATTTCGACAACGAGCAGTTCGAAGAATATTTGCATCTTTTTGAAATCACTTCGATGAACGACAAGCTTACTGCGCTGTCGCACGGACAGCGCAAGAAAGTCATCATCAGTTTCGCTCTGGCCACCAACACCAAAATATTGCTCATGGACGAGCCCACCAATGGACTGGACATCCCTTCCAAAGGAATTTTCCGCAAAATCATGACCATGGCTGCCACTGAAGAAAGACTTATCCTCATCTCCACCCATCAGGTACGCGACCTGCACTGCCTCATCGACGCGGTGGTCATCCTCGACAACGGACATATCCTGCTGAATGCCAATGCGGACGACATCACCGACAAGCTCTGCTTCAAAATCACAGACGACACCGGCACCGACGAGCCCATTTTGTACTGCGAGGAGAACCTCCGCGGCAACCTCCTGGTGACCGAAAACATCCATCATATTGAGACCAAACTCGATATAGAACTGCTGTTCAACGCCGTCATGCTGAACAAAGAACGCATCAACGAATTGTTTAACGCTAAAAATTAAGGACCATGAATACAAAAAACATATTCCATCTCATCAGAAGATATTTCATAGAAAGCGGAAGAAAAGACATCACCACCTTTGTTCTTATTGTCCTGATTATCACCCTTTTCAGCTTTTTTTCTGTTTCGGGAAGCATTAGCGACAGCATGATGGTGTTTCTCTTATTTTTGATGGGTTTCCTCTATGCCGGCAGAATCTTTAACATATTCCAGCCCACCGGAAGAGCGATCCACTACCTGACCATCCCAGCATCCAACATTGAAAAAACCATTGCCAACGGTTTCTTGGTATACATCTATTACAACATCCTGCTTATCGTCGCCTTACTCCTGGGAAACTTCCTTGGCGGAATGGCCCACAAACTGCTGGATCCCGAATATCACTACATTTTCTATATGCCTTTTGATCTGGACAACCTGATTTTGATACTCGTTTTCGAATCGATATTCATATTTGGCTCTATATACTTCAAACAGCGTGCCGCCATAAAAACAGCCCTTGTGATCTTTGCTTTCTTTCTCTTTTTCATCATTATAGACACAACCATCATGGGAAGATATTTCATTCAATCAAATCCTAAAAATATTCAAATGGCACAGGAAACGCTTAATAATATTAATGGCGAATTAATAGAATATACCCTCAGCATTCTGGCTTTTGCTTTTTTCAATTTCATGACCTGGTTACGCTTAAGAGAAACGGAGGCCTAAGATGAATTTCAACGAGAACAAAGCCATATATCTGCAGATTGCCGAGTGGGTTTTCGAGCAGATTCTGAACGGAAAATGGAAAGACGGCGACCGTATTCTGTCGGTACGTGAGTTGGGCTTGCATCTGGAAGTTAATCCTAACACAATCCTGCGTTCCTACGATTTCCTGCAAAAACTGGAAATTATCGTGAACCGCCGTGGTGTAGGCTATTTTGTAGCTCCCAACGCATCCGAAAAAATCATAAATTACCGACGGAAACAGTTTGTGGAAGAAGATGTTCCGGCATTTTTCAAAACCATGAAACTGGTGAGGATGAATTGGGAAGAACTGGCAGAACTATACCAGGGCGTTAAAAGCTGAGGAATTTGAATTCAAAGTTCAAAGTTCAGAATTCAAATCTTTCAACTTTGGATTTTGAATTTAATTAACATATTAGCAAATTAAATAATTAGCACATTTTTTGTATTTTTGCAATTTAAATGATTTTATCATGAAAAAGTATACCAACAAAATATTGATAGCAGTTGGAATTATTGTTCTGATATGCAATATCGTGCTTGTTTCATGCACGATGAGCCGTTTTTCGGAATACACTGACGATTCGTCCGATATGTACGATGATTACTACTATGACGACGATGATTATATAATGGACGACGAATGGCATTGATAATTAACAGTTGACAATTAATAATTTATAGATATGGCGAAAAAAATCAGTGTTTTTATTTTATTGATTTTCTGTGTTTTAATTTCTTTTGCCCAAAAAGGGAAATTAGAGGTTAAAATGGTCTATTTGGACAATGGCATGAAAGTTTTGCTATGTGAAGACCATTCCAAATCAGAAATTTACGGAGGTATCTGTGTCCATGCAGGTAGCAAAAACGACCCGCCGGAAGCCACCGGTATGGCACATTATTTGGAACACATGATGTTCAAAGGAACGGATAAAATTGGCACATTGAACTGGACAGCGGAGAAACCCCTGATTGACAAAATCTCCACCCTGTACGACAATTTATCCATGTCTAACGATGATAAGGAAAAAAAGAAAATTCTGAAAGAACTGAACAAACTGAGTGCGGAGGCCGCCCAATACGCCATTCCCAACGAAGTGGATGCCATTTTGGGTCAAATCGGCAGTACCAATGTGAATGCCTTTACCAGCAACGACTTCACGGTTTATCACAACATTTTCCCCTCTGGAGAACTGGAAAAATGGGCTGTTATTTATGCCGAGCGTTTCAGACAGCCGGTTTTCCGTTTGTTCCAGTCTGAACTGGAAGCCGTATATGAAGAATACAACATGTATTCCGATGACCCGTTTTCCGTGTACCAGGAAGACGTGATGGCCGCGGTTTACAAAGACCATCCTTACGGCGTGCCCGTCATTGGCTACCCCGAACATATCAAGAACCCAAGCATGTCGAAAATGTACACTTTCTTCAACACTTTCTATAGACCCCGTAACATGACGTTGATTTTGGTGGGTAACTTCAGAATTAACAATGCATTGGAAATTCTCAATAGAGCATGGGGAACAAAAGCGTCAAAGAAGTCTTCTATCGAAGCACCTTTCAGAGAGGGTCCACAATTCAAAAAAGCCGAAAAGACCGAAAACATTGAAAAGGCCCTCATGACAACAAAAAACAGGGAAGAGGCTGAAGCCTTGGCAATCCAAAACGAAAACAAATCAATCGACAAAAAAGGTATACCGTCATCATACCATTCCCTACCAACATGGCAAGGGAAACAAATCATCACAACCGCCCAAACCCCTATTAAAATCGGAACAGTATGTTTCCAAACGGTGGCGGACAAAAACACCGACGCACAATTGTTAGACCTTTGCGCAGAGATTCTTAGCAACGGATTTTCTACTGGTTTATGTGATAAACTATTGAATAACAATTTGTTATATTCATTTTCGGCTTATAATTACAGTTTGTCCGATGCAGGAGCGTTTTACCTGATGTACTGTCCTAAAATGGACGGGCAAAGCCATGAAGAAGCTGAAAAACTGATCATGGAAAACCTTGAAAAATTGAAAAAAGGAGAATTCAGCGACCAACTGTTCGAAGCAGTAAAAATGAACTACTTGAAAGATCAGCAGTCAGCTTTGGAAAACATCGAATCCAAATTCTACACCGTTTTGTCATTGGATATGGAAAACAAAACTTCGGATGAATATAACAAAGAAATCCTGAGGATTGAAACATTGACCAAACAAGACTTAATAGATGTGGCTAATAAGTATTTCAATGAAAACATGTTGATTTACCGTTCGAATATCGGCAGCAAGAAAACCAACACCATTGAAAAGCCCAACTGGAAGCCCATCACCTCGAGCAATGCGGACAAACACTCTGATTTTTCCGAAAGTCTGAACCAATACGTTTCCGAACCATCCAAAATCCAGAAAATCAGTTTTGAAAAAGATGTCGTCATCATCCCTGTCAACAATGCGTTTGATCTATATGCTTCTCCAAACCCCTGCAATGATATCTTTACGTTAAACCTGATTTTCAAATATGGCACAATCCATAATCCAGCTTTGGAACAGGCTGTTTCCTATTTTAATTTGCAAGGTTCACAAGAAAAGAAATTTGAAGACTTCAGTCTGATGCTGCAAGCTATGGGAGCCGATATGAAACTCTATACCGATGATAATCATTTGGTCGTCAGTATTGAAGGTTTTGATAAAGATTTTGACAAGATTTTGAACTTATGTTCAGAAAAACTGTATAAGCCTGCCAATGACAAAACCAAACTCAATATTTTGTTGGAAGATCATGTCAATACCATGAAGGTCATCAAAGAAGACTGCTCGGCAATGGGACGTGTACTTTACAATTATGCTATATATGGAAAGAATTCACCCTATTTGAAAGAACCCTCCACCGAACAGATCAAGAAATTCGAAGGAATGGACCTTTTGGATATGGTACAACGCGCTATGCAGAACGAAGGTGTGATTACCTATGTGGGCAACAAGGAAGCTCGTACTGTTCAACAGGCTATTCAGCAGTATTTTAATCTGTTCAATACCGATATTAAACAGAAGAAAGCTGATGCTTCTTTAAACATGTCGGGGTTCAAAACAAAAGAAAACACCAAAAAAGAAAAAAGGATTCAAGTCAGACCGGTGATGGATTATCAAGAACCTATGATTTATGTCCTTCATAACAGCAAATTTATCCAAAGTAATATTTATTTCTATATTCCCAGTCAAACCATAAACACCGAAAACAAAGTCCGCTCAAAACTGTTCAATGAATACTATAATGGCGGTATGAATGGTGTTATCTTCCAAAATATCAGAGAATTGCGTTCTTTAGGATATTCTGCCTATGGTTATTTCACCTACGACATTCTCAACCGGCGAAACGCTTACATGATGGGCTTTCTGGGTACTCAGGCAGACAAGACCATCGACGGCATTGTAGCCATGTCTGAATTGCTGAAAACCTTCCAATTGAAGCAAGAAAAATTCGAAACCGCCAAGCTATCATTGGTCAAGCAATATGAGGCGGAACATATCGGTTTCAGGGATATTCCCCAACAGGTATATCTATGGACCCTGGAAGGATATGATTCCGACCCGAGATCCACCATCACCTCAATGACGGTGGGATTCAAATCCAACAATATTGCCGATTTTTTCAATAATTATATCGGTAACAGACCGATAATTATCACCATTGCTGGCAATACCAATCGTATCAACAAAAAACAACTGGCTAAATTTGGAAAAGTCACTTATCTGAAATACAGCGATATTCTTAACGATTAGTTCTGACAAGACATGGCTCGGTACATTCTGAAGAAAATACTCTACGGACTGCTCTTGCTTTTGGGGGTCATCACGCTGGTGTTTTTTTTATTCACCGTGCTCCCCTCCGACCCTGCCCGCATGATGATGGGACAGCGCAGCGATATTGACACGGAAGAGGCCATCCGCAAGGAGATGGGCCTCGACCTGCCTGTAGGGATACAATATTTGGCTTATCTCAATGACCTTGCCCCCGTCTCATGGCACCGCACCGACGATGAGGATTCGTTTTGGTTTTTGGATGATAATGATTACAGCTATATCAGGTTGTTGTCTTTCAGCAAGTCATGCATCGTATTGAAGAAACCCTTCCTGCGGAGGTCCTACCAAAGCAAACGCCAAGTTTCTGAAATCCTGACCGAAGCCTTTCCCAAAACGGCATTACTGGCGGTGGTGTCTATCTTTTTTGCCATGATTATAGGCATTCTCATCGGGGTGTTATGCGCGGTTTTCAATGGCACTTGGTTCGACAAAATCAGTTTTTTCTTCTCCGTGCTGGGCATGTCATTACCTTCTTTCTTCGCCGCCATTCTCTTTGCGTGGGTATTCGCCTTCCTGCTGTCCGACCTTACCGGTCTCAGTATGTTTGGTAGCCTGTATACCGTAGACAATTATGGCACAGGACAATATATCGACTGGAAAAATCTGATACTACCCGCCGTAACTTTGGGCATTCGCCCCTTGGCAGTGGTGGTAGAGCTGACTAAAAACTCTGTTTTGGATGTGCTTTCGCAAGACTATATCCGCACAGCAAAAGCCAAAGGATTGTCATACAGAAGAATACTGATTCATCATTCTTTGAAAAATGCATTGAATCCTGTAGTAACTGCCATTTCGGGCTGGTTGGCAGGATTGCTGGCCGGTGCCGTCTTTGTGGAGTATATCTTCGACTGGAAAGGTATGGGGGTAGTGATTGTGGATGCTTTGGACAAATACGATTTCCCCGTGGTGATGGGTTCGCTCCTGTATGTGGCTGTCATTTTGGTGATTATCAATGTAATCTGCGATATTATCTATGGATGGCTGGATCCAAGAGTTTCGCTAACAAGTTAGAATTCAAAGTTCAAAGTTCAAAATTCATTAATTCTGAACTTTGGATTTTGAATTTTGAATTTTGAATTTAATACTGAGCATTGGAAACTACTGATAAAACAAGAATATTGGAGACCGAGCGAATCGGAAAGCTCTTGTGGCTGTATGCCTGGCCTGCGGTCATCAGTCAGATTATTGCATCGGTATATAACATTGTGGACCGGATTTTCATTGGGCAAGGAGTAGGAGCTTTGGCCATTGCAGGTTTAGCCATCACCATGCCCATCATGAACATTATTCATGCTTTCGGTTCACTCATCGGGGTGGGCTCCTCTGCCCGCATGTCCATTGTGTTAGGACGGAAAGATGTAAACTGGGCAGAGAAGATATTGGGCAACAGCATGGTTTTCACTCTCGTGCTCGGAAGCATTGTGATAACATGTGCCTACTTATTCATGGACAACATCTTAGCCCGTTTTGGCGCCACTGCCGACACCATCGCCTACGCCAAAGAATACCTGTATATTGTACTGCCGGGAATGTTTCTCACCACGGTCACTTACAACCTCACGGGCTTAATCCGGGCGTCGGGCTACCCTACCAAATCCATGCTGATACTGGTGGGAGGAGCGGTACTTAACATGGTTCTCGACCCCATTTTCATTTTTGCTTTGGACATGGGCATTGCCGGAGCGGCCTGGGCCACCACCATTTCCATGGCTGTCATGGCCATCGCATCGATATTGCACTTTGTGTCCCCGCATTCTTTCATCCGCTTCCGTTCACACGCATGGACCCCGAAATCGTATATCTTCAAAAACATTACGATGATTGGCCTGAGTCCCTTCCTGATGAACGTGGCCGCCTCAGCAGTAGTGGCTATTCTCAACAACCAACTGATTCGCTATGGTGGTGACTTGGCGGTGGGAGCCTACGGTATTGTCAACACTTACGCCTTCCTGCTGGTGATGGTGTTTTTGGGTATCTGCCAAGGCATGCAGCCCATTGCCGGCTACAATTACGGGGCCTGCCGTTTCGAGCGACTGAGAGAAGTTTATGTGCTGACCATGAAAATATGCGTGTGCATCGGTTTCGTAGGCGCGCTGGTTGCCTGCGCCATTCCGCAGTATCTGGCCCGTATTTTCACCAACGACGAGGCACTGATTCAGATTTGTGTGCCCGCCACTCGCCTGCTCATGGTCATGTTCCCGCTCATCGGTTTCACCATTGTCAACTCCAACTTTTTCCAGTCCATCGACAAGCCCTGGATTGCCATTGTCACCAGCCTCTCTCGCCAGGTTATCTTTTTGGTTCCGTTATGCTATATTGTGCCTATGGCATTCAAAAACTGGGGTTTTGATGGCTTGATTGGTGTATGGACCGCCTGCACCATTTCCGATGTCATCGGGGCCGTTTTGGCCGCTATCCTGCTCTACTCCCAGCGCAAAGTCTTTAGCAGTGATTACCAGCCGGTGTTCCGACAGAAGAAGGAATATTCGGAGTAGAGTTTTTTTAAAATTCAAAATTCAGAATTCAAAATTCATTTTTTTTAATTTTTCTCGTTGTTTTTTTGTGTTGTTCGTATTGTTTTTCCTAATATGTGGATTATTGTATTACAATCATTATGAAGACTTTGGTATATTTTTTCATCTATCAGTTCTACTTTACGAAAAAGTTTTATCCAATAAAGTGTCTCACGAGCTTCTTTTAATGATATGCTCATTTTAGCAATATAATCAGCTTTTGTTATACTACCACATGCTTCCTCAAAATTAGCTCCGATAGATGTTCCACTTTTAAGAACTTGATTTGCCAAACTATATTCCTTATACTTATCTCGAAGATGTTGGGACAAGTGTATCACTCTCACTGCAAAATCCAACAAACGGTCATTTATTGTCATAGTTATATAAATTATAATTTTAAACGAATTTTTCTTTTTTTATTGTATAATAAAAAGGATAATAATATAAAACGTAATAATCTTTATTTGAATTCTGGATTCTGAATTTTGAATTCTAATAAGTTTATTTTTTGTATTTTTGCAGATTATACTTCTTTTAAGACCACAACATCATGGAAAACCCATATATACTCTGCATCGAAACAAGTACTGAGATCTGTTCGGTGGCATTGGCTCACGGCGAACGTTGCGCCGCCTTGCAGGAATGCAACACCAACAACTCGCACGCCAAAAACATGATTCCTTTTGTGGAGGAAGTGCTGAAACAAGCGAATGTCAGCAAAAAACAACTCAATGCCATTGCCGTGGGGGTTGGTCCCGGCTCATACACCGGACTGCGCATCGGCGTGTCCACCGCCAAAGGACTGGCCTATTCCCTGAACATTCCCGTGATTGCCATCTCCACTTTGGAATGTATCGCTGAGCCCTTCCTGAACATGGCCGAGCACTGCCGCCCCATGATTGACGCCCGCCGCATGGAAGTCTTCACCGCCCTCTACAACCACGACGGACAACTGCTGGAAGAACCCAATGCCAAGATCGTGGACGAGGATTGTTTTGCCGAGGAGTTAACGAATTTTAAGACAGTTTTCTGCGGAAACGGGGCAGAAAAATGCAAAGAAGCGATGGGCAAATACCCCAATGCCTTGTTCCAAACCGAACCGCTTTCCGCCCAAAACATGGTGCCCATCGCCTATCGTAAATTCCAGGCGGAGCAATTTGAGAATGTGGCCTATTTCGAACCTTTCTATCTGAAAGACTATGTGGCCGCCAAACCCAAAGTTAAAGGACTTATCTAATTGAAGATCAGCATTATATTAAATACTGCAAACATAAATAATTGATTCATTATCAGGGATATAATGGAACAAGAGGAGAAGAAAAAACTGAATATCATCGCCATCGCCGACAACTCCGACTATGGCACCTCCGCCATCCGCTACGGAGGGATTCTGGCCGCTATTTTCAAAGCCTCCCTGACCGTTATCAGTAATTTTTCTTTTTCAAAAAACAATACTCAAAACAAAGACATCTGCAGCGAACAGATAGAAATAACTAATCAGCTGATTCAGAATAATATAGAAGTATTTCTCCTATCCAATCCCTATACTCCTGACAACATTTACTCTTACGCCGACGAGACCAACAGCATCATGTTTGTCATCGGAGTACAAAAAAAGGGGAAAGACAGCCTGTTCAACCTGAGGAAAGCTCGCCGCTTCATCAAACCATCGCGCCTGCCCGTGATGACCGTCGGCCTGAAACTGCCGGAGAGCGACATTTTCCGTCACGTGATGCTGCCTTTGGACATCAACCGGCAACACAAAGAAAAAGCCCTCTGGGCCGGCTATTTCAGCCGCTTTTACCATGCCAAGGTGCATCTTTTATGTGGCACTTACAAGGACCAGCTGCTGAAACAAAAAGTGAAAGACAATATCGATTTCACCAAAAAACTGTACCAAAATTTGGAAATAGACTACGAACTGCACCATTTCGACCGAACCATCGACGATGTTGACCGCTTTTCCCTCTTCTATGCACCCGAAATCAATGCCTCGCTTACAGTGATAATGATGACGGCTTTCTATACCATCATCGACTATATTTTCGGACCGAAAGAAAACGCCCTGATTGCCAACGACGAAGGACTTCCTGTGTTGTGCATCAATGAACGAGACGACTTGTATGTGCTTTGTACATAATCAAATATGAATATCATGAAACCGTTTTATCGCCTTTGTTATACCTTTTTTTCCCTCCTGATTTGCGGCAGTCTGCTGTTTTCCTGCCAAAAAAAAGAGCAAAAGGTGGAAGGTAATGCTTTGTTCATCACCGACTGGGAATTTCAGTATCAGGGAGAATGGTATCCTGCCTTTGTGCCAAGTTACATCCATACTGATTTAATGGATAACAAGTTGATTGAAAATCCTTTTTATGGAGATAATGAGCAAAAACTGCAATGGGTGAGCGACAGTTGCTGGACATACCGTCTGCACTTTGACGGAACGTTGATTAATCCCAAGCAGCATCCGGAACTGGTTTTTGAAGGGGTTACCGGCTATGCCGAATTTTACCTGAACGGACAACCACTGCTCAATCAGGAAGGACAGCATTATACTGACAACAGTTTCAGAACCTGGAGGTTTCCCCTTCCAGAGAATCTAAAAGACAAGAACAATGAGCTGATTGTCAAGTTTATACCATCTTCAAAAATTATTCAGGAAAGAAAAAAGGCTCTGCCTTATAAGCTTCCCGATGAACGGGTGTTTTTGCGCAATCCACCTTATCAAGGCGGTTGGGACTGGGGACCGAAACTGGTAACCTGCGGTTTCTCCAAGGCAATTTATCTTAGTCAGTGGAAAGATTTTACTATCAGTAACTTACATATTCGACAGAACCACCTGTGCGACGAAGAAGCTCATCTTCTGGTTTCGTTTGACATTCTCAGTGACATTGACGACAATATCACGATTAAATATTTGGTTAACGATAAGATTTTCAAGGTAGTACGCGGAGCTGAAATCAACCCTGACACCGACCATTTTTCCTCCGAGCTCACCATCAAACATCCATTATACTGGTATCCCAACGGCATGGGCGAGCAAAACCTGTACAAAGTGTCCGTGGTGGTGGAAAAAGCTAATCAATCCAAAAAATTGGAAAGCCGTATAGGATTGAGAACCATTGAGTTGAATACATCAATAGACTCCATAGGCAAGGCTTTTGAATTCCTGGTCAACGGACAGCCCGTATTTATAAAAGGAACAAACTGGATACCCGCCGACTTCTTCCCCACCCGCCTTAAGGAAGAGCAATACCGACAGCTGTTACAATCATGCAAGGAGTCGAATATGAACATGATAAGAGTATGGGGTGGAGGAATTTACGAGCCCGACATCTTTTATGAACTTTGCGATGAGATGGGCATTATGGTATGGCAGGATTTCATGTATGCCTGCGCACTATATCCCGGCGACAGCAGCTTCTTGCACAATGCTGAAATGGAAGCCCGTGAGCAGGTTTGCCGCCTGCGCAACCATCCCAGTCTGGCGATATGGTGCGGCAATAATGAGGTGAAAAACGGTTGGGAAGACTGGGGTTGGCAGAAACAATACAAGCCTATGCATCATGCTGAAATAGAGCGTAATCTACATACACTCTTCGACACTTTGCTGGCAAATATCGTTACCGAATTGGATCCTTACAGTCCCTATATATCCACCTCTCCGCTTTGGGGATGGGGACATCCCGAAAGTTGTACCGAGGGCGACGCCCATTATTGGGGTGTATGGTGGGGTGAGCTGCCCTTTGAAATGTGGGAAGAGAAAACCGGACGATTTATGGCGGAATATGGTTTCCAAAGCTATCCCGAAATGAGCACCATCAACACATATACTGCTGAAAATGAAAGGTTTTTGGGTAGTGCCGCCATGAATAACCACCAGAAACATGCCCGTGGTGTGCAAATCATCAACAAAGCACTTGCGCAGTATTTTTTTGTTCCTGAAAAACTTGACGATTACGTCTATCTAAGCCAACTGGTGCAAGCTTACGGCATTGGCCAAGCCATTGAAGTGCACCGGAGGCAACAACCGCATTGCATGGGCACACTTTATTGGCAGCTCAACGATTGCTGGCCGGTGGCCTCCTGGAGCAGCATCGACTATTTCGGCAACTGGAAAGCCTTGCAGTACGAAGCCAAACGCCAGTATGCTCCCGTCATCCTCACCACCGCACCGATGCAGAATAATATGCTCCCAATCTATGTGGTGAACGACTATGCCAAATTATGGCATAGCCAACTGAAACTCAGTCTTTGCGACTTTGACGGCACGGTATTGGATAGTCTCGTGGTGGACAGTCTCGACATCCCCGAAGGCAGTGCCGTTGAGATTGCCCAGTATTCCTTATCTAAAAAATTCAAAATCAATAAATTGACTCATCATTACCTTCTGCTACAACTTTATAGTACCGAGGGACAACTTTTGGCACAGAAAATTCACTATTTTCTCTATCCCAAGCAATTGGAATTGAATGCACAAGGAATACGCACAAGTGTGCAACGCTTAGCGGCCGGCACCAAAGACGAGCAATACATTTTTACGCTTTCAGCCGACCAGCTCAAATATGGGGTTGCCATTTTCACCAACCTCAACGGCAACTATTCCGACAACTTCTTCACGCTATTGCCTGGCGAAGAGAAACAGGTTACATTCAAACCTTTCACACCCGCCAAACATCAGATGATCTACAATGTGAAAGCGTACGGGAAATAAAATTGGGGGAGTTGTGCTACGCACAAGGGGAATCTCGCACTACGTGCTCAAGGGGAGTGCTTCGCAGGGGAGTTTTAATAATCCTTGAGCTATACAATTAAAATGAAATAAAGATCTTTTGCTAATTTAATTGGCACATTATCAAATTGGCACATTAAAAAAATTCGTATTTTTGCATCCTCAAAAAAGAAACTATGGAAAATCCGACTTTAGAACAAAAGGTGAAATCGATCATCTTCCAGATTCGCCCCTATCTGCAGCAGGATGGCGGCGATATTGAGTTCATCGAACTCACCTCTGACAATGTGGTGAAAGTGAAATTGCAAGGAGCCTGCGGAAGCTGCCCTCACGCCAAAATGACTTTGAAAAACGGTGTGGAGCAAACCCTGAAACAGTACCTGCCGGAAATTGACCACGTAGAAGACGTGATACTCGGATTTTAATAGTTGATAATAATTCTGAAACCTGTACCCTAAAACCTGAAACCTAAATCACCATGGGCTTGAAATGCGGAATTGTTGGTCTGACCAACTCAGGAAAAACAACGATGTTCAACTGCATCTCCAACACGAAGGCAGCGGTTACTGACTTTGCTTATAGCACCAATAAATCCAACATTGGTGTTTGTCCTGTTCCTGATGAACGTTTAGCCAATATCGACACGTTCATCAAGGCCGACAAGCTCATTTACGCCACTTTGGATGTGGTGGATATTCCCGGTTTGGCCAAAGGTGCCAGCCAAGGAGAGGGTATTGGCAACAGCTTTTTGGCCGATGTGCGCCTCTGCGACGCTTTGATTCACGTATTGCGTTGTTTCGACAACGAGAACCTGCCCCATGTGGAAGGTTCCGTAGATCCTGTACGCGATATCGAAATTGTGGATTTCGAGCTGCAGGTAAAGGATTTGGAACAGATTAACAAGAAAATGCTCAAGGTGGAAAAAGCGGTGAAAGCCGGTGAGAAAACCGCCAAGCATGACTATGAAGTATTGCAAAAATATAAAGCCCATCTGGAAAACTTCCAGAATGTGAGAACCATGGAGGCTACCCCGGAAGAAAAAGCCGTGGTAAGCGACATGATGCTGTTGACCGAGAAACCGATGATGTTCGTATGCAACGTCAACGACACTGATGCGGTGAACGGCAATGCATACGTGGACAGTGTGCGTGAGTATCTGAAAGACAAAGATGCCGAGATGCTGGTGATTGCTGCCAAGATTGAAGCCGAAATCGCCGAATTGGAGAGTGCCGAGGACCGGGCTGAATTTTTGCGCGACGCGGGACTGAACGAGCCGGGTGTGAACAAGGTGATACAGGCAGCCTATAAGATGTTGAACCTCATCTCTTTCTTCACGGTGGGAGGCAAGGAAAACCGCGCCTGGACCATCCGCAAGGGTATGTTGGCACCTCAAGCTGCTGGTGTTATCCACAGCGACTTGGAAAGAGGTTTTATCCGCGCCGAAGTCATCAAATACGCCGACTTAGTGCAGTTGGGCTCGGAATTAAAATGCAAGGAAGCCGGCAAATTAGCCGTGGAAGGCAAAAATTACGAAGTGCAGGACGGCGATATCTTGCACATTAGGTTTAATGTTTAGCAAACTGAAAGTTGAAAACTGAAAGTTATAAATACAGTAATCTCTTCTAATAAAACTTTCAACTGTCAATTTTCAACTTTCAACTTAATACGCGATAGTAGCTCAGTTGGCAGAGCGGCGGCTTCCCAAGCCGCAGGTCGCGGGTTCGAACCCCGTCTATCGCTCAATTTTCTCACCAACAACCATCTATCACTGATGTTTTTCGCGAAATTCGGTGGGTGACATGCCGGTCTCACGGTGGAAATAGCGGCAGAAACTGGCCTGTTCGTTGAAACCCAGCATGTCGGAGATAGTTTGCATATTGAGATCATTCCGTATATGCAGCAGCATCTTGGCTTCGGCCACAATATGGCTGTGTATCCAGTGAGCGGCAGTATAACCCGTTTCTTGCTTTATGACAGCACTGAAATGCTTGGTCGACAAACAGGCTTTCTCGGCATAGAAAGCCACATCGTGATGCTGACGGAAGTGCTGTGCAAGGTCATTGTGGAATTGTACGCTGACCCGCTTTTCGACATTGGTCTCCTCCAGTTTATTCTTTCGATAAAAACTGAGCAATCGAAGCAAAAACTCCAGCAGGCGAGACAGCAACATCCGTCGGTCAGGCATGTCGAGACGCACAATCTCGCGCATCCCATCCACCACATTCACAATCATTTTGTATTCATGCTTATCAAGTTTCACACAGGGATGCGGCTCATAACGGTAACGCATACGTTTGATAATTTGCAGCATGGGGTCGTTCAATACCGAGGCATCCACAATAATCAGCGTGGCAAGGTAATCATCGGTTTTACTCAGCTTTACGAGGCTGTGGTTGGGAAAGATAACGCCCACCGTATGTGCTTCCGAATAGTCGGATATGTCGTCATACATAAGATCTATGCGGCCTTTGTGTCCGATGCAAATGACATAATCGGGCGATATGTATGGCTCACCGATAGCGGGCAATCCTCTCACATCATCGAATACAACAATACCTTCCTCTTTTATTTTCTGATTGTAAAGAGTGATGGGGTGAGTGTATGGTTGCGCTTTTTTCATAGTGCAAAAATACAAAAAAAGCTCCGAAACGTTACTGCAACATTACAGAGCTTTTTGATTATTTTATGTGAATTTTCAGTTGAAATTATCTTGTGACAACAACCTTCTTGGCGGGATAGTCGCCGATTTTAACAATATAAACGCCAGTAGAGAGTCCGCTATTACTTACCTGACGACCATCCATGCTGAATATGCGCACTTCGCAGTTATCGCAACCTTCCACAACGATATTGCCGTTATGGCTTTTGATAGTGATACCCTCCATGTCGAATTCTTGGATGCTGGTGCCGCCGCCTTCAATGAAGCAATTACCTTCAAAATAAGAGGTACCGCCGGTGACGTTGTTGCCAGAGGCAAGCGAGGGAGTGCTGGGGGCGGAAATAAACGTGGTCGAGCTACCTCCACCACCGGGGCCGCCGCCACCGGGACCACCAGGACCACCACCGCCGGGACCACCGCCAGTGCTGATAGTAGGAGTATAGAAAGCCACCGTATTATTGCCGTATGTTATGGTATACCAACTATTGCTGCTGACGGTTGAAGACTGAATATAGGGTTGGCTGATAGAGCTACCATTTTCGATGCCATTAACGGCGATGATGACTCCGCCATTGATGTAGAGCCGTTTTCCTTCTTCTGTGTTGGCATCAAGAGCCACTTCGGGTGATCTGGAACCGATGGCATAGACCAAACCGCCATTGATATAAAAGTTCCCGTTGGCATCCATACCATCGTTGTTGGCGGAACGCGAATAGATAAAACCGCCTGTTACAGTCAGGTTTTGCGCACAGTTGATACCATCGTCGTAAGCGTTGACAAAGATTTCACCGCCACTGATTTCCAACGTGTTCTTGCTCTCTATGCCTTCACCGTTGGTACCGCTGGTGGTCACCTTGATGTTACCGCCGCTGATAACCATTCCGCCGCTATAAGTGTAGCTGTTGCCGTTTTCTGTTTTCAAACCAGCCTTGATGCCTTTGGGAGATGAGTAGAAATCGCTGCTGACATTGTCGGTATTGCCGGTATAGTTGGTATTCTCCGTCGTACCGTTATTATAATAGAGGCCGCCACTGGTAACAATGGTGATATCGCCTCCGCTGATGGTCATGATGCCGTCGCATTTCATGCCTTTTCCACCCGAACCGGTAGAGGTGAGTGAGATGGTGCCTCCGCTGATATCGATGTTGCCGTCGGCACTAATTCCGCAGGCTGCTTTGGTTTCCAGATCTTCAGTGTCCCACATGCCTTTGCCACTTGTTGTTACATTGATAACAGCATCGTCGGAAATATAAATGTCACCTGCGCTTTTGATGCCTTTGGCAGCGATAGCAGCACAGTTGATGGTGATATTACCCCCGCTGATATAGATATTGCCCGAGTCTTCATCCTCATGGTCAGTGGTCTCGCCAGTTGAGGTGACACCGTCAAGGTCGCACTGGATACCGTCATCCTCTGTTCCGCTGATGTTGATGGTACCGCTTTCCATCAAGAAGTACTCATTGCAAGAGATACCGTCGCCCACCGCGGAAGTCACGTTGATGGTAGCGTTTTTCACAGAGATGTACTCTCCAGCCTTGATGGCGTGTTTCAAGTTACCCACGACATTCAGCGTACCCTGCTGTTTGAATTCGGCGTGTCCTTTCACATAAAGACAGCCTTTCTGTGTACCACCGGCAGCGGCAGTCGCATCAGCAAGAGTGTTGGTGGTTCCTGTGATGACCTTCACGTTGATGCGTTTGCTATTCTGGATATGCACCGCTGCACCGCTGTACACCGGAGTGACATTGGTCAGGGTGAGGCCATTCAATTCGATGGTAGCTTTGTAGGAGCCCGACATGTAGAACTCACCATCGGTTGAGGTACCGCTTAGCTTGTAAGTGATTTCGCTGGCGAGGCTGTCGCTTTGCGCAATGGAAACATGGGCTCCGCTCTGGTTAACGGTCAGGTACTGTGCCACATTGTCCGCCACAGCAACCGTTGCCGTTGTGCCGTTATAGACCACCTCAACGGTGTTGTTGCTGGGTGTCTGCGCCCCGACAGCTATTGTCAGAACGAGAGCAGCAATAAGAGATGTCAGTTTTTTCATAAAGCGAATTTTTGTTAAATTAAATTATAGTGCAAAGAAACAATATTTTACACACATTTGGTTTAACCAATAAGGGGAAATATTTGGCAATTTGTCGGAAAACGACCTAATCTTTGTGCATCCATTCCTGCCGCTCATCCTCATCCATCTGCTCTATGGCGTAGCGCAGGGCGGTGCGAGGCATCTCGTGAGCATGCAATTGGAGGAACTCGCGCAACAGGTCCATGCTGATGCGTTTGCCCATTTCGCGCAACATCCAACCGACTGCCTTCTGCATCAGGTCGTGTGAGTGGTGCAGGTGCACCTCGGCATAGCGCAGGCACCACCAGTAGTCTCCCTGCTGTATGGTTTTCCATGTGCAGACCATGCTCATGCGCTGCTTCCAGAGACAGGGACTGACGGCCAGTTCGTCCATCACTTGCACTTTGTAGTCCTCGTGCATATCTAACTCGTCACCTCCAAAAAATGTGGGAAGTAACAGCCAATTGCCTAATATTTTATGGGTGGACAAGTCAACCAAATCCCAGTTGTTGGCCCGTTCGGCATATTGCAAATATAGCTTGAGGATTTCGTCCCGTTGGCGTGCCGCTTCCGCATTATTGGCCAGCCGTTTCATAGCCAACTTCTCAAATTTTGCCACGAGGATCAGCAGACCGCAGAGCCGCACCTCATGCCACTTCGACATCAGCAGCTCAGGCACCTCCTCGAGCGGAAAATCCTTGGCAGCAACCTTCACCACCTCGCGGGTTTGTGGCACTTTCAGTCCAAGGAATTCGTCGCCCTCGCCATACTGCCCCGGCCCTGTCTTGAAAAAGCGCATCAGCACGGTTCGTTGCTTTTCGTTGCGAAGGGATTCCATGTAGGAGATAATGTCGGAGGCGGTGAGGTGAGGGGATTTCATTAATTTCTGTTGTCGTATACCTAATCAATCTGCAAATATACAAATTCTTTGTCGGATTTCAGGTTCTCAAAACCATATTTTGACAAATTGTTTTCTAAAAATAGATGTTGATATATAGAAATACAACCTACTGTCAAACAGCAAGTTGTATTCTTATTTGGAAACTTGGCCGATTTTCACTTGGGAACTTGGCAAAGAATCGTTCGGCGAGTTGGCGGATTTTTGTTCGGAGAATTGGCGGGTGGGACTCCTCTTATTTAAGCAGTTTCATAAGCTGACTTTCCGAGGCCTCGGGAAGGAAGTTGCGGAAGTGAGTGAGCATCCGCTCCAAAGACTCTTCTGGGGTGCGTGGGCAGCGGCAGATGTCTTTGCCATAGAGCCGCTCCGGTGTGGTAAGCAGCGACCAGCCCCAGCCATATTCATGGCCATGCTTGTCCCTGGGATAGACAAAGTCTTCGGTGACAATGCGGCAGGACATCTGTAATCGTGTGACATAGCTGTCGAAACGGCTGCGCATCTTCGGTCCCGTAAGGCCGCAAGCGGCACGCAACTCACGGGTGATCAGGCTGCCATGTTCCTGCAAAGTCAGCAGTATGGCCTCCTCAACACTGCCTTCCTCAGGAGCTGGTCGACGACTGCGACGATAATTGCAGAAGTCAGGCCACCACTCACGGCTGATGAAGCCTGCCTTGTTGGCGAAAAACTTGCCGTACATGCAATCTCCGTCAATAACAATCGGACCTTTCCACTTCCATAGCGGCCAGTCCCATCCTCCGTCAGAAAAGGTCACATAACGGCAGTCTTCGCTTACGATTTCCTCCGCCGAGTAACCCCAGATACCACTGTCTAATAACGGCAGAAATCCAATTTGCTGAATTAGCTCCGTAAGTTGCGCAATATTATATACTTCAGGGAATTTCATGCTGTTTTACCCCAGCATCTCCTGAACGTCTTTCTCGAAGTCGGCGGGTTCTGCGGTGGGCGGGAAGCGTTTCACAGTAGCGCCATCACGGGAAATGAGGAACTTGGTGAAATTCCACTTGATGTCGCTTTCTTTCTCCACACTCTTGCCGATGGTCTTGAACAGCGCTGCCGAAGCTTTGGCCTTCAATCCTTTGTATTCCTCAGTGGGAGCTTGCGACTTCAGATACTCGTAGATAGGATGCGCCTCTTTGCCGTTCACATCAATCTTTTTCATCAACGGGAAGGTGACACCATGGTTGAGGCGGCAGAATTCGGCAATCTCCTCGTCAGAGCCGGGTTCTTGGTGTGCGAACTGGTCGCAGGGGAAACCGAGAATGACCAAACCCTGGTCTTTGTATTTCTGGTATAGCGCTTCTAAACCATCATATTGCGGAGTGAAACCGCACTTGGAGGCGGTGTTGACAATCAGTAAAACTTTGCCGCTGTACTGCGACATGTCCACTTCTGCGCCCTTGTTGTTCAGAGCTTTGAAATCATAAATTGTAGCCATATTCTTTGAAGATTAATTGTTTTTCGATGCAAATTTACATATAATTCCTGAATTACACAAAGACGCATGAAGATTTCTATCAAAATGTTCAGAGGAAAATATATAAAAAAATTTAAAGTCTATTTGTACTGCTTATCTGCTTGATAAACACGGTCTCAAATCATCTTTTGATACGCCAGTCGCTCATCGCCGTTGGCCAGAAGGATGATGCCGCAATACTGGAATCCGTGTTTCAGGATGTTGTGTTGCATGATATGATTGTCGCGGTGCGTATCGATGCGAATATTGTGCTCCCTCTCGAAGCCAAACTCCATGATACTCTGGAAGATACCATGCACTTCCGGAAAACTGGCAATGCGATGGATGACATGATAGGGTTGTGTGTCATCCAGCCATTCGCCCTCGTAAATCTTCGAGTATGTAGGCTCAGGAGAAGGTAGAAAAGCGAAATAAGCCACAATTTGTCCGTTGTCTTCTACCACATAACCGCCACCTTTTTCCATATCCGACTGTACAACCTCCAACGAAGGATAGCCGTTGATCCATTGGTTCAGGTTGCCGGACTTAACCATTATGGCTTTGCCTGCGGCGAAAACCTCCATAACTCTCTCTGCATCTGCGGGCAACGATACTTTTCGTATAATACGATGTTCCATTGTTCTTGTAATTTTGTTTGTCACCACCGTAGTTTTGCCTCTAAGGTAATTTGCTTTTTTTGACCATCAGCGCCGATAATTTCCAAAATATGTTTGGCTTGCTCGTCAATGTTGTATTCTTCCTCCCACGAATAATCTGTAACGGGCCGCTCATTAACGGTGACAATCGTATCGCCCAATGCCATGCCTGCTCCAACCGCATCGCAATCTCTTATAAGTGCCGACACAATCCAACCGCTGCCAATATCTGTGCGGTTTCTGAAACTATAATCGTATGTTGGTACCAAGGGTGTATCTTCTTTGGAACGACTAAAATAAAGCATCTCATTTTTTGCATCAATAATGATGTTGTATTTCGACCACATTGAATTACCAACCACCCCGAGGTATGGAGCTTCACTGAATGCGCCAGCTCCTTCCGGAATATAAGAGATTGGCTTTCCAAATATAGTGTCATTACCAATAACAATCCAATTGGATAACATATCCACAAAGTATTCCTGCTCTTTATCGCCAAGACCGAATTGTGTGACATCAGTGATATAACGTTTGCCAGGAATGTCTTCGAGCCGATGTTGCTTCGTCGTTTGTGTGGTAAAATCGACAGTACCGCCACTACCTGTGTCCATCAGATACCAACCTTTGATGCTTTTGCCGCCGATATTTGTCTCGGCCTGAAAAAGAATCCTGTTATTCTCATATTTAATGGGCAGGCACATGTAGCCTTCGGTGTCAGGCTTCCCCACCTTGTATTGTTTGAGGTAATTGTGTTCGAAATTGATTTCAAACGGATAATCGGCAATGTATTTGATGCCCCAAATCGCATCAATATGGCAATCCACAACGTCTCTAAGCTTAAAAATCGGCACAATGCCATAATGCTCTTCAACATTACCGATATGTATTTTTGTCGGGTCAACGACAATCTTGACTTTTGTTGCTCCCGCACCACCACCAGCCATGGCGTATGCGTAATTTTCCGGAATCCATTGGGAATGGGACAACCAAACGCTGTCTACCCCGAACATGTCCGCCGCCCCTGTATCAAACAAAACGTTGCAATCAACTGTGTCGTTGATGGTAGCATGTACGTACAAATGTCCCCGGAAAAGGAAGGGAATGCTGTCATTTTGCGCCTTGCATTGTAGACTGCCGCAAAATATCACAGTGGCGAACAAGCAAACGAAAAACCGTTTCATTTTGAGAGGGTGTTGTTATTCAGTGTGCAATAATACTGATTTTTTAGGAAATTCACTACATATTAGATGAAAATTAAATCACAACCCATGTTCCAGTTCCAAGAGGAATTTCTTCCTCTCCAAGCCTCCCGCATAGCCTGTAAGAGAACCATTGGCACCAACGACACGATGGCATGGAATGATGAGGCTGATGGGATTGCGCCCCACGGCACCGCCAACGGCTTGTGCGGACATGTGTTGTTTGGAGAGAGATATGCCCTGTGACAATGCATCCTGAGGCGTCGTGCCATGTAGAGACGCGATTAATCGCGTCTCTACAAGACGTTGGGCTATTTCCCCGTATGTCACTGTTTTTCCGTAAGGTATGGCAAGAAGCAATCTCCATACCTTTTGCTGGAAAGGCGTACCCTTTGGGGCCAGTGGCGGGGTAAAATCTGGGCATTTCCCTGAAAAATAAAGGTCAAGCCAGTTCCGGGTCTGCTCAAAAACAGGCAAATCGGAATCTTCGGAAGATTCATTTGTAAGTGTGAGGGCAAAGTGCTTCTGCCCCTCGAACCACAAACCAATGAGAGCCTCACCATCTGAAGCCAAGGTGATGTAACCAAGTGGCGACAGGTAGCGAGACGTATAATCCATGTTCAAAATTTTGGAAGATTGAACAGATTTGTTATTTACATCCATCCGCAGTCATTGCGAAACGGAATCATTATTTCTCGCTGCGATCGCGAAGGTTGATGAAATGCTCGTAGCAATGGGCACCCGCAAAGTATTGGTCATTGTCACAAACGTTCTTGAAGAAGCTTGTTCGTGTGGCGACAGCTTGAGCCGGGTCCATGTCGTAGCGGGCGCAGAACTGCGGGTAGTCCAGCTGGAGGTCTTGGGCATGAAGCAGGTCTCCGGCGATGAGGCAGAACCCGTCTACCATGTAAACGGTGTGCCCTGGAGTATGGCCTGGTGCAAGCTCAGCAACCACCAAGCCATCGAAGAGTTTCTCGCCATCACTGAAAGTCTTGATATGCCCTTTGTAAGCTTCCATCACCTGTTTCCATAATCCGTTGTTTGCTGCCATCGTACCGCCGTCACCCCATGCATCATACTCCTCTTGCGAGAGGTAAATAGTGGCATTGGGGAATGCCGCTTGACCATCGAGCAGCAAGCCACCGATATGGTCGAAATGAAGGTGCGTGAGACATACAGCGGTGACCTCAGCAGGTTCAAGCTCTGCATTTTTCATATTCTCCAGCAGACGGCCGCCTTTGTCAGCCCCTATTCCGGCATCAAAGAGTATCGTATGTGGCGAATCAATGACCAGATATGCGTTGATGGCCGAACGGGAAGCTTCCGTGGGCATCAGGACCGCAAGCAGACTGTCATTGTAGGAGCCGAGGAAAAGCTCTTTGGACATTTCGTTTTCCACGTCCACCAACCCGAAAATCATGGGCTTGCCGTCCTTAAAGAGCAGCGAGACACCCTCTTTTGTACTTATGGTGAAGGTGGGCTCCTGTGGATTGTCAGTGGTTTGGGTATTGCCATTGCGGCAGGAAACAGTCAGCAACATGGTTGCAACTAACAGAAAGATTGTGTTTTTCATAATTTTTAATATTTTTGATTGTTTTATTATTTTCTCACCCCATCATCCGATGCGCAAAGATACAAAATTTCAATAAACAATACCAAACAAACAAAATTGCCACAAAAGTGGAAATAATGTTAACGGATGATCTTCACAATCTTGTAATATTTCTTCCGAATCAATATCAGACGCGCGATCCAGATGACGAAAAAAGTATCGGAGAGGATTTTGTAAAGTGGTGGCATCTGCACAAACCACGACACCACCCAGAGTATAAGGTCAATATCAAAGAGAATATTCCACAGCCGTTCACGGTCATGGAACTCGCACACTACCTCGCCAGTCGGAGGTACCTCCACCTGCTCTGTCGATGACAGCGACATATCGATACTCTTGCCTTTTTTGCCAATCGGAATACGCCCGCCAAACTGCACCCTCAGCGAGTAACTGCCCGGTGGCACCTCACCCCGCAACAGATCATCCTTCATCATGCCGGCGAAATAGCCGTTCAGGAAGACCGCATGCGGCAGCTTCGGCTCGAACCAGTGGCGCTTGTGTCGGATGGTGAGAGTGGGCATAATGATATTTTTGCTGGTGCAAAGATAATAAAAAAACAGGGCATTACCCTACGCCCACTCAAAACACCCTTCTCCTGCGCCGATTTCGAAGTGACATTTGGCGATGCCGAGGTCGATGGGGGCGTAACTGGCAAAGATGGCGAAGCGTTTTTGCGCTTCCACCTTGTTGCCGTCGTGGAGGATGAAGGTGAACTTCTGCTGGTTGACAGCGGTGGGAGCCATCAAGGCAGCTTCTACGCTACGCACAAACCATTCGGGGAAGGGCTTCCCGTGGTCGGTCGTGCGACGGTCTTCTGTCACGTCGGCGATGGTCCGTTTCTGCGGATGCTGTACTCCTTGTGTGGCACCGTAACCAAGCGACACCACACATACCAACGTCTCATCGCTCTCCACCTTGTAACGGTCGGGCTGCTTGCGGTAGGAAGCACCCACCCAGCAGGTATTCAATCCGAGCATCTGCGCCAGCAGCACCAGCTTCTCGCCGTAATAGCCGAGGTTCACGTCGTCGCCCTTCTTGCAGACCATAGCGATGTAATTGCGCACGCCTCGGAACTTGCTGTAATGGGCAATGATACTGGAAAAAGCATTCGGTTCGTCGGTCACCAACTGAATGTGAAGCTTCCCTTCGCGGTTGCACTGGTCGATGAGTTCCTGCAACTGCTGGATTTTCTCCGCCTCGATGGGTTGCTCGGTGTATTGCCGCACACTGTGGCGGGCTTTTATGGCTTCTTGTATCGTCATGATGTTTTTTTTAATGATGCAAAGATACAATTTAATTAATTGCCTCCGGCATTGCCAGCAGACCAGCCTGAGTCATCAAGCCACGTTCTTTCAGGCTGCGGCAGCGTTGCAGGTTGAGTTCTGTCCAGTGGCTTTTTTTGCGGCGGGGCGACAGACGTTGGGCGCAACGACCGTCCGGCAGGCGTTTGACCGTACTGTCGATCCATCCGAAGCACAAGGCCTCTTCCACCACATCCACATAAGGGATGCAGTCGTCACGTTCCTGCTTGCCACGGTTGACCGTCACCCAACACTCCTTGGCGGTCAGATGGTTTTCCGCAAGCCATTGCCGAAATTGTACACGTGTATTATATTCTAACAAGTTGATAATTTGCATAAATGTGTGTTTCAAACGGTGCAAAGATTACAGGCAAGGATCTTTTCGTGGATTGCAATACAACCCGTGACTTCGGGCAATTTTGCGGATGGTCTCTTCGGGTAAGCGACTGTGAAAATGAAGGTAATAGTCATATCCTACATCAACCTGCACTTTTTTAGTCTCGTTTACCAATGCACACCAGAACAATTCCCTCAATGAAGCTTTCAATACCGTATCTATCTTGTAAGCCGCTATCCGTTGACCTTCCTTCAAAGAGGAAACAACCTGATACATAGCTTTGTTCTCTTTGTTGAAAGCTTTGGTACGACGCGGATAAAAAGTGGTGTCTGGACCAACAATCGTTAAGAACTTGACACCCGAGACTTCCAAAAGCTCTTTTACAGTATCAACGTATGCGGACTCGACCATCAGATACTCCTCCTTGGTCAACACCTCTCCATCAAAGCTTTCCCCGATGTCGCTAACAGATATCCACTCGTTTTTAGTGTAAACACCATCCTTATAATATTGGGGCTGGTATTTGACAATCTCACAGCCGTACTTTATAAATGGGCTGTTAAGATTTGTGCTGTTCATTCGTTTGAAAACCCTGTCACACAACATATTACTTTGATCTTGATGATTCTTGTTCTTCACTTTTTATCATTTCCTTCACCTCTTTAATCTCCTTTTCCAAATTGTCATAATCCAAATCGATGCACCAACGTTTGGCGAGACGGTACCAGCGAAGACTTTCTTTTAAATCCCTTTCAACACCGATGCCTTTTTTGTAGCTTTCCCCTAAATTGAGGGCTGCACTTTCATTTTGCTTACGGGCAGCCTTCAACCATAACAAAATCGCCTTTTTTTCATCCTTTTCCACCCCAATACCCTCCATATAGTAATATCCCATTACATTTTGGGCATAGTCATCCCCCTTTTTCGCAGCCTTTTCCGCCCAGAAAATCTCCTTTTCCAAATTTTTTTCTACTCCTATGCCTTTGTAATAGCAGTAGGACAGTTCTCCTGGAGCTATGGCGTCACCTTCTTCCGCAGCTTCAGCAAATAACCTGAATGATAAGGGAGCATTTTTTCTCACCCCCTCACCATATCGATAACAGTATGCGAGGAGTCGTTTTGCAAGAGAGTCGTCTCTCTTCACCGCTTGCTTTAACCAATAGACAGCCTTTTCCATATCCTTTTCCACGCCATTCCCATATTTATAACAATAAGCAAGGTTCGTCATAGCGAAAACATAACCATGCGCCGCCGATTTTTTATACCATTCCACTGCAAGTTCATAGTTCTGTTCAACCCCTTTGCCTTCACCATAGCATACCCCCAAGTTGAATTCTGCGGTACGGCTGCCTTTCTCCGCCGCCATACGATAAAGGGTTATGGCTTTCTGCCTGTCACGCCCCAGATTCCATCGTCCGTCTAATAATGCGTTCGCCAGACTATTAATCTGTTCAGATTGTTCGCCTGTCAGCCGTTTGGCTTTCTGCAGGATTTCTATGGCTTCATCGTAAGTCAGTTTCTTCATATTGATGGAGTTTTGTTGGCGCAAAAATAGAAAAAAATTCACAAATATATTCCCCTGCGGGGCTATGGGTTAATTATTGCCACCTATCTGCGGGGCGTAACATGCTCCTTCATAAGGGTCGTATCTTTCTTGTGATTTTTCTTGCTGTTTTCTTTGATTTTACTGCTATTTTACCACCATAATTAACAAGCCCACTATTTTTATAACTGCGAGAAGCATAAGGATAGATTTGTCTATGTGAAAATCCAGCGTTTATGGTGTCGTAACCGTGGTTGGTGAGGAACTGGAGCAACTCATTGGGGTGGCTAAGAGGCCAATCCATCAACCCAAACATCCATTGGTCTAATGCGACATTGTCAATGCTGTCTGACTGCAGTTCGTCAGGAACATATATTTCGTAAGGTGAATAACTATAACTGTAAGTGTTTTTTATAGTGTAATCTTCCGGGCTTGTTCCTTTGCGAACAACGATGATTTTCTCATAATCAGTAGTATCAATGTTAATGTAACCCCAGTCGCGCAAGTTTGCCAATGCCGAACTGGCGTTGGCATCATGGTCACTGCCTGGATGGTGAATAAGCTCAAGGTCAAGTATGTAATCGCCTCTGAAATGGCCCAGTTCGCTATAACAACAATAGCCACGCGACAATTCTTCTATACGCAACGCCACCGAGGTTACATCATCGTGCAAAGTCACTGTGTCGCCGAATCTCATACAGCTGTCCTTGGAAATTGCGGCCAACTGCTCATCGGTGAAGATGCGCTGTCCATTGACCGTCAAGGTATATCCCTCAGTCTCGATGTGGTGG
>CAJOFJ010000020.1 GCA_905233625.1 uncultured Bacteroidales bacterium
AAAAATGGCAAGAGTATTAATCATTGGCGCCGGAGGTGTTGGCGCAGTAGTGGCACACAAATGTGCTTCCGTTCCTGAAGTTTTTACCGAAATTATGTTGGCCAGCCGCACGAAAGCCAAGTGTGACAAGATTGCCGCTGAAATCGGTGGCAACCGCATCCAGACCGCCCAAGTCGATGCCGACAATGTGCAGGAAACCATCGAGTTGCTCAACAGCTACAAACCCGACCTGCTCATCAACGTGGCACTGCCCTATCAGGATCTTCCCCTGATGGACGCTTGCTTGGCGACCAAGACCAATTACATGGACACCGCCAACTATGAGCCCCGCGACAAAGCCAAATTCGAATACAGCTGGCAGTGGGCTTACCAAGACCGCTACAAAGAAGCTGGCATCATGGCTCTGCTCGGCTGCGGCTTCGACCCCGGTGTGACCAGCATATATACCGCCTACGCCGCTAAGCATTATTTCGACGAAATCCACTATCTGGACATCGTGGACTGCAATGCCGGTGACCATGGCAAGGCTTTTGCCACCAACTTCAACCCCGAAATCAACATCCGAGAAATCACCCAGCGCGGCAAATACTGGGAAAACGGCCAGTGGATTGAAATCGACCCGATGTCTATCCACAAATCCGTGGAATATCCCAACATCGGTCCCCGTGACTCTTACCTGCTTTACCACGAGGAATTGGAATCCTTGGTGCGCAGCTATCCAAGCATCAAGCGTGCCCGTTTCTGGATGACTTTCGGCCAGAAATACCTGACCGTGCTGAACGTGCTGCAGGAAGTGGGTCTTACCAGCATCAAGCCCATCAACTACGAAGGCAAAGAGATTGTGCCGCTGCAGTTCCTGAAAGCTGTGCTGCCCGAACCTTCCTCACTGGGCGAAGGATACAAGGGACAGACCTCCATCGGCTGCCAGATCAGAGGTATCAAAGATGGTAAAGAACGTACCTATTACGTTTGGAACAACTGCGACCACGCCGCCTGCTACAAGGAAATCGGCGCACAGGCTGTTTCCTACACCACCGGCGTACCCGCTATGCTCTGCGCCAAGATGATCCTCACCGGCCAGTGGAAAGGCCAGGGTGTGTTCAATGTGGAGCAATTCGACCCCGATCCGTTTATGAAGGAAATCGGCGGATACGGACTGCCTTGGAACGAACAAATCGACCAGCCCCTGCCGATAGAAAAATAATTTGGTGGGGTAAACACCCGTGGGATGAAATTCACCACCTGTGGGACGAAATCCCCTAATTAGGGGTAAAATTCCAAATACAGGGGTGAAAATGACATTATAACGTATGGGGCAAATGATGATTTGCCCCTAATGAAACCTGATCGTAAGGGCGGGCCATTGTGTCCGCCCTCACAAAATATACTTTTATGAACTTCAAACTTAACGCTCCCTTCGCACCCTCCGGCGACCAGCCCGATGCCATCAAACAACTGGTGGAAGGCTTGAACCGTGGCGACAAGGCCCAAACCTTGCTGGGCGTGACCGGCTCGGGCAAAACCTTCACCATCGCCAATGTGCTCAACGAGGTGAACCGCCCTGCCCTCATCCTCAGCCACAACAAAACCCTTGCCGCCCAGCTATATAGCGAGTTCAAGCAGTTTTTCCCGGAAAACGCGGTGGAGTATTATGTTTCCTACTACGATTACTACCAGCCCGAAGCCTACATCCCTACTACCAATACCTATATTGAAAAGGATCTGGCCATCAATCAGGAGATTGACAAATTGCGTATGCATACCACCTCCTCTTTGCTGTCGGGCCGGCGGGATATTGTAGTAGTAGCTTCTGTATCATGTATTTACGGTATCGGTAATCCGGATGATTTCGCCCAGAACGTCATCAATATCCACAAAGGAATGGTGGTGGACCGCGACCAGCTGCTCTATGCCTTTGTCGCAGGCCTCTACTCCCGCACTGAACTGGCGCTGGAACCTGGCAAATTCAGGGTGAAAGGGGATACCGTGGACATCTTTCCGCCATATAACGATACGGCTTTCAGAATCATCTTTTTTGATGATGAAATTGAAGATATCTTTGAAATAGACCCTGTATCGGGCGACAAACTCAACAAACTGAGCGTGCTCACCATCTATCCCGCCAGCATTTTCGTGACCTCTCAAGACTCGATGAACAATGCCCTGGCGGAAATCAAACTGGACCTTGAAACCCAGATACAATACCTTCATTCCATTGACAAACACCTGGAAGCCAAGCGTTTGGATGACCGTGTGAATTATGATATCGAGATGATGAAGGAACTGGGTTACTGCTCAGGCATTGAGAACTACTCCCGCTATTTTGACCGCCGCAAGCCCGGGGAACGACCTTTCTGCATCTTGGACTTCTTCCCCGACGACTTCATCTTAGTGATTGACGAAAGCCATGTCACGGTGCCCCAAATCGGAGCCATGTACGGCGGCGACCGCTCCCGCAAGATCAATTTGGTGGACTACGGTTTCCGTCTGCCCGCCGCCTTGGACAACCGTCCCCTGAAATTCCACGAGTTCGAGTCTCTCATTGGACAGACTATCTTTGTCAGTGCCACCCCCGCCCAGTATGAACTGGACAAATCCGAAGGTGTTATCATTGAACAAATTGTGCGTCCCACCGGCTTGCTCGACCCACCCATCGAGGTGCGCCCCGCCCTACACCAAGTGGATGACCTGCTGGACGAAATCGAGCTGACTGTAGGCCGGAAACAAAGGGTTTTGGTGACCACGCTGACCAAAAAGATGGCGGAAGAGCTGAACAGCTACCTCCTGCGCATCGGCATCCGCTCCAAATACATCCATTCTGATGTGGAAACCCTGGAGCGAGTGGAGATTCTCAAGGATTTGCGCGCCGGAGCAATCGATGTGCTGGTTGGGGTAAACCTGCTGCGCGAGGGACTCGACCTGCCCGAAGTAGCCCTGGTAGCCATCATGGATGCCGACAAGGAAGGCTTCCTGCGCAATGAGCGCTCGCTCACCCAGACCGCAGGCCGCGCGGCCCGCCATGTGAACGGCCGCGTCATCTTCTATGCCGACAAGGTCACCAAGTCAATGCAGGCCACCATGGACGAAACCCTGCGCAGAAGAGCCAAACAGCTGGCTTACAACGAAAAACACCACATCATCCCCAAAACGGCCATCAAGTCGGATGCCATCCCCAGAGAACTGCAGAACCTGCGATTTGACCTCCCCGATCCGATACTGTACAAGCCCGCCGACGAGGGTATGCCTATCGCCGCTGAGAAAAGCATTGACTACAAAATGTACAATATCGAACAGTTGCAAGCCAATGCCAAGAAACTGCGCAAGCAGTTGGAAAATGCCACCAAAGAACTGGATTTCATGCTGGCAGCCAAGCTCCGCGACGAAATTCTCGAGATTGAAAAGCTGATAGCAGAACAGAAAGCATAAAAAAACTCCCCTTCAAACAGGGGAGTTTCGCTTCGCTCAAGGGGAGTCTCATGCTATGCATTCGAGGGGAGTGGACTTCGTCCAAAGGGGAGTCCTCCTCGAACGAGAAGAGATCCGCTTGTTACTTCACCAAATTCTGGAATTCAGTAGTCTTTCTATATTTCTTGAATTCTGCATCGCGTTTGGCTTTTCTCTTATACTTGGAATCTTTGTCGATGGCGGCACCCAAATTCTTGTATAAATTGTATTCGTCGGCGGTGCGGGCAGCCAAAACTGCTTTCAGATAGTAAACCTTCGCATCGGTGCTGGTAATGCAATCCAACGTAGCCTTGGCGGCAGTATAGTTCTTTTTCAAAATCTGTGACAAAGCGGTATTGTAGTCGCAGTTGGTATTGCTCAATACCTGGGCAGCGCCGTCAAAGTCGCCTTCCATAATTTTGAAAATACCATTGTTATAACTCTGATTCACAGGATTTACCGATGCTTTCTGAGAGTCTTTAAACAACTGCTTGGCCTCATTCAAATTGCCAGCGAAGAAAGCGGCAATAGCTTTGTTATTCAAGATGATACCATTGTCAGGAGAAATGGCGGCAGCCTTGTTCAGCAGGTTGTTGGCTTCATCCAAATAATCCGGATTGCCAGTAGAATAATAATCGTTCAACTTCAAAGCAGCCTGATTATTATAAGCTCTCCAATCGTTTTCATATTGACTGTCGTTCATAATAGCCGTGTAGATGTCAGCCTTGGTGGCATTGCTTTGCGCCATAGAAGCGGCATACAATCTTTCGTTAAGGGTCAATTTTTCAGGATCAGAAGTGGCCAGTTTTAATATTTCCTGATCGTTATACTGATTTTTATTGTACACCAAAGAAATTTCGGCACGACGCAACGGAGGCAGAATCTGATTGGCGATTTCGTTATAAATATCCGTCATTTCACGGATTCTTTGTTCGCGCAAATTATTATTAGGCTGGGAGCGCACCACATTCAGAATCTTATTTCTTTCCGGAATACTAGATTTTTCCACTGCTGCTTCAAAGCCGTCCCAGTCTTCGCCCTTGGCGTTGTTTTCAAATTTCAGTTCAGGTTTCTGAAAATTCTTGGGATTGATTTTGTTGTCCTTGCAATACTGCTTGATATACTTGTCATATTGCTCGTTGAACCATTTCTTGCCCTGCTCGAAACGGCGCTCTGACAAGCCTTGGTTGTGTGATTCCTCACCTTCGGGAGAAGCCCAGCCCGAAATCACCACTTTTTCAATATTACCACCCTGATTCAGAAAATCCACCAAATTCTTGATGGCTTCCTTGGCTTCCTTGCTCTTGTTCAGCGGCAGGTTCCAATTTACAGAAGAACTGTTGACTTCAAAATAAATATCAGCGGTTTCGCTCTCATAATTAGCCTCATAACCATGAGGTCCGAAGATGAAATATGTGCCGTTCCCGTTAACTGCGTCATCAGATAAAGCCGGAGTAATGTCCATCAACGCCGAGGTATTGGAAACACCATCACCTATCAAACGGTCAGGATCAAGTTTCTGACTTTTTTTCTTAAGGGCAGCATTGGTTACAGCATAAATTTCGCTATCCTGCATCTCATCATTGTAATCAATAGTACCGCTTTTGGTGAATTTACCCCCTGCCTTGTAAGGAATAACCGTGGCCCCGTCAACCTTGGCTTTCTCGCCAGCCAAAGTAATGGGAGGCAATGTTGTCAGCACCTCGCCAGTGGCGGATTTCACAGTAGGTACTATCGTCACCACCGCTTTCTTTTTCATGTATTTCGGCGGAACTTCTCCCTTGATAGTGTAATCCACTTTACCGCCTTTGTTTTCCAAATCTGGATTGTCCAACGTGATGGACACCTCCGGATAACGTTTCACCATTTTTTGCAAACCGCATCCCGCCAAAATCAATGCCGCGAGAGTCAGCACCAATGCTAAATTCTTATTCTTCATATACATAATTATTTTGTTGTTTTTATTTCCATTATCTTGCAAAGATACATATTTTTACGGAATACTCACTCAGAAAAATTCATTTTTTTTGTATGTTTGCATTTTAATATAACAGCAAAACGCAATGAATAGTATATCCTCTCTTAAATTATACCTTTTTTTCTTGATTCCTTTGTTTTATACATCTTGTAACGACCTGCAATTCCAGCGTTTTGAAGGTGGTGCGTTAGGAACTTATTACGCCGTCACTTATAAAGGTGCGGAAAATCCCTCGCTGCAAAAAGAGGTGGACTCCATTTTGAATGCCATCAATGAAACTTTTTCCATCTTCAATGAAGCTTCTATAATTTCAAAAATAAATAGTAATCAACAAGTTATATTGAATGAAGATTTTGTCGATGTTTTCTCTGTCGCGCAAAAAATCGGCCAAGAAACCGATGGAGCCCTGGAAATGACCATCGGACCGCTGGTCAACCTCTGGGGTTTTGGAAAAGACGAACGAAAACTTGACATATCCCAGACGGAAATTGACTCGGTGTTAGACATTATCGGTTATTGGAAAGTTCATCTGGAAAACAACACCATTGTCAAAGACAATCCTGGAATACAGCTGAATTTCAACGCTTTGGCAAAAGGTTTTGCGGTGGATAAAGTGGCGGAATATCTGGTGGAAAAAGGTTACAAAGACTGTGTGGTCGATATCGGCGGCGAGATTGTGGCGAAAGGCAAAAAATACCACGACCAGGAATGGAACATCGGTTTGCAAACACCGACTCGTACCCGCGATGGGGAAATGCGCGCCGAAGAGACTTTCCATCTGCACGACCGCGCAGTGGCCACCTCCGGCAACTACCGCAACTATTTCGAGGAAAATGGTCAACGATATGCGCACATCATCAACCCGAAAACTGGCAGACCCGAAAAAAGTAATTTGTTGAGTGTGACAGTGATAGCTGATCGCTGCGTGGAAGCCGACGCCTACGCTACTGCCTTCATGGTAATGGGAATGGAAAACACCCGTCTTTTCATGACAGCTCATCCTGAACTCACCTGCATCTTCATCTACGATGAAAATGGCACTTATCAAACTGAAGTATGTAATCCATCTATAAATCAGTAAATTATAGAAGTTCATCCCTGTCTTTTCTTCAAAAAAATTCCTAAAGCCAGTCTTAGTTCGGATATTTTTTTATATCTTTGCGGTTTAAAATGACCCTGGTATGAAAAAAATAGGATTATTCCAGCATAGATTCATTCTCTTATTTAGCCTGTTACTTGTTCTCGCAATAGGTTTTGGCTTAACTTTCTCTTCCTGTTCCTCTTCAAAACATTACGGTCAGACAGAACACAAATGCTCCCAATACCGCAACGTAAGAGTGAAACAGCCCCGTTGGAATACCGCCACTTCTACCTCTACCACTTACTATATCAAAAAACAAAAACCTCGTAAAAGATACAATCCGTAATCTTTTATCCTACTAATTATCAATTATTTATATGAAAATAAAATTTCATCAACTTATATTTTGCTCTTTCCTGCTGTGCCTTTTCTCCTTGGTTAATGCACAGAATGATAATTCATTGAATTTCAATACCTACAACGGCATCCCCTACATGGACGAGGAAATGGTATTCGACACTATCGGCATCAAGATGGACAGCGTGGAAATGAGCTACTATGATAAAATTGACAAAAATGTGGAACCCGTTCTTTTCCTGTACCTTAAATGGATGCCCGGCTACGGCACTTACGAGGATTTCAACATTGCGGCAGTCCACTACCGTCACCACACCAGCGTACGCCCCGACACCCTGATTTTAGGAAAATATTGTCACCCTGCTCCTTATAAAATTTATTCCAAATACGGCATGCGTCGTCGCAGAATGCACCGCGGTGTGGATCTGTCCTACCCCATGGGCACACCTGTAGTGGCCGCCTTCGATGGAATGGTGCGTATCTCCAAACCCAATGCCGGCGGCTACGGACAACTTATCGTCATCCGCCACGACAACAATCTGGAGACCTATTACGGCCACCTCTCCCAGCGACTGGTCAACCCGGGACAGATGGTTCACGCAGGTGATACAATCGCTTTGGGCGGCAGCACCGGACGCTCCACTGGACCCCACCTCCATTTTGAAACCCGCTACCTCGGCTATGACTTCAATCCTACCAAAATCATTGATTTTGACAATTTCAGACTGAAAGCGGACACCCTCTATACCAGCGGTTTTGAAGTGACTTCCAAAAGTTTGTTGGCTGAAAAAAACGCCAATGATGCCAAAGCCTCAACTTCATCCTCAGGTACTGTTTACCACAAAGTACGCCGCGGTGAAACCCTGGGCTCCATCGCCAAAAAATACCATACCTACGTCTCTACCATCAAGAAACTCAATGGACTGAGAAGCGATTTTATCCGGGAAGGCCAACGACTGAGAGTGAAATAGGTTACAGGGGTCAGGTTACAGATTACAGGTTGCAGGTAGCAGGTAGCAGGTAGTAGTTAGATAGGGGATAGTGATTAGGGTTTAGGGGATAGTAGGTAGGAGATAATAGGTAGGGGGTTGTTGTTATTTTTAAGGATATAGAATTGAAAAAAGAAATGTTTTTTCGGAAGTTATCATTAAGATTACTCCTGCTTGTAATTTTTAACTTTCAGTTTTCAGTTTTCAGTTTTCAGTTTTCAACTTGCTCCCTTTCAGCTCAAATCACTTACATTCCAGCTTTTCAACGTAATCAGCATATCCCTGTGCTGACGGGCAATGACACCCTGTCTCTGGCCTGGGCAGGCGGGATGAGTAGCACAGCCTTCTTCAACATCGACCTCAACCTTGATGGCACGGAAGACTTGCTGGCTTTTGAAAAACATGGGAACAGACTGCTTCCCATGCTGCGTCAAAACCAACAGTGGGTATATGCCCCTGAATACTGCCACTGCTTTCCTGAACTGCACGACTGGATAATCCTGAAAGACTATGACAATGACGGGAAAAAGGACATTTTCACATACGGACTCGCGGGAATCAGAGTCTTCAGAAATATCTCGCAAGAGGCTCTTTCCTTCAGTTTGGTGACCGAGCAGCTGACTTCCTTCTACTATACCGGATATAGCAATATCTATGCCTCACCCGATGACAATCTGGTGGTGGCCGATGTGGACCATGATGGCGATATGGACATACTGAACTTTTGGGTTTTAGGTAAATATGTTCATTTCCAAAGAAATTATGCCATCGAAAACAACCTCATCAACGGATGGCTGGACTTCCGCCTGGAGGATGAGTGCTGGGGCAAATTCTCCGAAGGTGCTGACAACAACGAGATTACCCTACTTAGTTTTTGCCAAAGCAAAAATGAGGAACCTACCCGCCACGTCGGCTCCACCATGACCCTGACCGACTTCAACCACGACGGACTGGAAGACCTGATTTTGGGCGACATTGACTACGCACAAATTGTGCTCCTGACCAACGGAGGAACTTTATCCGAAGCCCTGATGGTAGCGCAAACCACCGCCGTCCCCAGTGCCGTCAATCCCATTTCCCTATACTCCATGCCGCTGGTTTCTCCTGTTGAATTAAACGGCAATGGTTGCCGGGAATTATTGGTCTCTCCTGCCGACCCATCCTTGAATAAGTCCCAGAATGTCAATAGCGTATGGCTATACGAATACGATAGTCTGCTGCAAAATTACAGCCTTATTACACAAGCATTCCTGCAAGAAGAAATGGTGAATTTAGGTTCCGGTTGTTACCCCGTGCTTTACGATTGGAATGGTGACGGTTTGTTGGACTTGTTTGCCGGAAATTTCGGATATTATGACAGTTCCGCTTATATCAACGGCTTCCTCACCTCGTATTACTCCTCCGCCATCGCCTATTTCGAAAACATCGGCACGACCTCCGAACCTGCCTTCCAACTGATAAATCCTGATTTTGGAAACCTGCGTCACCTCAACAAACAAGCCCTATTCCCCGCTTTTGGGGACTTAGATGGCGACGGACAAAAGGAAATGATTTGTGGCTGTAGCGACGGAAGTCTGATATGGATCAAAGGCGGACAAATCATGGAAAATTATCTCAATATTGATGTAGGCGACTTTGCCACACCTCAACTCTTCGACCTTGACCAAGACGGAAAATTGGACCTGCTTATCGGAAACCGCAGGGGTATAATTGCTTATTACAGAAATATTTCCTCTTCAGATAATATTGATTTTCAACTGGAAACCAGCACACTGGGAAATGTTGATGTACGCGACCATACCCTTTCTTACTTCGGTTTTGCCACCCCCTGCTTCTTCAGACAAAACGACGAAACCTTGCTAATATGTGGAAATGAACAGGGTAAATTATTCTTTTACAACAATATAGACAATAACCTCAGCGGAAATTTCACTTTGCAAATACAATGGATTCCCGAACAAGTCGGTACTCGCCACCTGCCCATACACGAGGGTATTCGGACTGGTATTGCTGTCGGTATGCTGAACAATGACTCATATCCAGACTTGATTGTGGGCAATTTTGCCGGCGGATTGGCCTTTTTTGAAGGACAGAGCGAAATACCCGTCCAAATTGAAGAACCCACCATTGCAACCAACTTTCATTGCTATCCCAATCCTTCTGCAGACTACATCAATATTGAAACAAAATACAAAGGAAATATACAAGCGCAGATTTTTGACCTCACCGGTCGGAAAATCATGGAAACCAACTTTAACAGTTCTCATTTTCAACTAAATATCAATAATTTAAGTCCTTCAATATATATATTGAAACTGATAAATGACGGGAAAGAATCTTACCACAAAGTGGTGAAAAGATAAACCTTGTTATATTGAATAGTAATTTTTTATAAAGTTTTTTCTCAATTTTTATTTTTATATTGAAAATTTTCATATCTTTGCAGCGATGAAATTTCCTTCTCTGCGATAGATGCGGCTGCGCAGAAAAATATTCCGCGTCTATTGGATGAGAAATGGAAAATTATTTGTATTTTTGTAGTTTGTTTAATCTTGAAAAAAACTGTCCTATGGAAAAAGAAAAAATGAATGAGGAAAAACTTAAAGTGCTGAATTCCACCCTGGAAAAATTGGAAAAGACCTTTGGCAAGGGAGCTATCATGCGCTTGAGCGACACTCCCGTTGAAGATATTGACGTTATCCCTACCGGTTCTTTGACTCTTGATTTGGCCCTTGGTGTGGGCGGCCTTCCAAAAGGAAGAATCATCGAGATTTATGGTCCCGAGTCTTCCGGTAAAACCACTCTGGCCATCCATGCCATCGCAGAGGCACAGAAAGCAGGCGGCATTGCCGCATTCATCGACGCTGAGCATGCTTTCGACCGCTCTTACGCTGAAAAGTTGGGCGTAAACACCGCCGACTTGTTGGTTTCCCAGCCCGACAACGGTGAGCAGGCTCTCGAAATCGCCGACAACTTGATCCGCTCCGGTGCCATCGATATCATCGTCATCGACTCTGTAGCCGCATTGACGCCCAAGAGCGAGATTGAGGGTGACATGGGCGACTCAAAAATGGGATTGCAGGCACGACTGATGTCGCAGGCTCTCCGCAAACTTACTGCCACCATCAGCAAGACTGGCTGCTGCTGTATCTTTATCAACCAGCTGCGTGAGAAAATCGGTGTCCTCTTCGGCAATCCCGAAACCACTACAGGTGGTAACGCGCTGAAATTCTATGCATCCGTGCGTCTCGACATCCGCCGTACCTCCCAGCTGAAAGATGGTGATCTGGCCGCCGGTAACCGCGTCAAGGTGAAAGTGGTGAAAAACAAAGTAGCACCGCCTTTCCGCACTGCTGAATTCGACATCCTCTTTGGCGAAGGCATTTCCAAAACCGGTGAAATCATCGACTTGGGCGTGGAATACAACATTATCAAGAAATCAGGTTCCTGGTTCTCATACAACGATAGCAAACTGGCACAGGGTCGCGATGCGGTGAAACAGCTGCTCAACGACAACCCTGAACTGATGGAAGAACTGGAAGCAAAAATCCGCGAAGCAGTCGCCGAAAAAAAATAACCCCTCATCATGAAACAATTTTTTGTCAGACTGATTCTTCTCTCCCTGGTGCTGCTGATGGCCGACTGCGGGCATAACAACAAGCAATATGCCAATATGCCACCAGACCTGGCCAAACTGAGCAAAGCCATCGACAAGCATCCCAAAGATGCGGAGGCGCGTTACGCCAGAGCTGTTTATTATTATAACCGCGGTTTCATCGAAGAGGCCAAACTCGACATGTTCGAATGTCTGAAACTGGACGACAAAACCTCCAAATATTATGTGTTGATGTCAGACATTTATTTCGCCGAGAAAGAAACCGACGAGACAGAGGAGATGCTGGAACGAGCCATCGCCCTGGACCCTGCCAATAACGAAGCGCGACTGAAACTGGCTGAATTGTATTTCCATCTCAGGATGTTCACAGAATGCAACAGTGCCCTGGATGCCGCTCTGGAACAGGAAAAATTCAACCCCAAAGCTCATCTGATCAGAGGTTTCTGCCTGAAAGAAATGCAAGACACGGTAGGAGCCATGCGAATGTTCCAACTGTGCATTGACCAGAATCCAAGTGAAATCAGAGCTTTTCTGGAACTGGGATACTACTACCAGCAAAAACTCGATCCGCTGGCCATCAACTATTACCAAAACGCCCTGCAAGCCGACCCCAACAACATTGAAATCAATTTCAACCTGGCCAAACTTTTGCAGGATTTGGGAGAGAAAAATCATGATGACGAACAAATAGAACAAGCGGTAGAGCAGTATAAAATTGTACTGCAACTCAAAGAAGACCACCTGCCTACCCTTAACAATCTGGGCTATGTCTATATGGTAGACCAAGACAAATACGATGAAGCGATGGTCTTGTTCGACCGGGCAATCGCTGTGGAACCCACCTGCGTGGAAGCTTATTGCAACCGTGGTGTATGCTTCGAGTGCACAGGCCAGTTTGACGAAGCACGGAAAGCATACGGAACAGCGCTGAAAATATTACCAAATTATGAGCCTGCTGTCCTTGGTTTGAACCGCTTAGACAAAATGAAATAAATGAAAGACAATGAATAATAATCTGGATCCTAATTCCTCAAGACTCTCTGCTGCCGAAAAGGAGTTTGAAAGAGCCATCCGGCCTACAGACTTCGCCAATTTTCATGGGCAGGAGCAGGTTATTGACAATATCATTGTCTTTGTGCGTGCTGCCAAAGCCCGTGGAGAGGCTCTGGACCACGTTTTGCTTCATGGACCTCCAGGATTGGGCAAAACCACCCTTTCGCACATTATTGCCAACGAAATGGGAGTCAATATGAAGATCACTTCCGGACCAGTCATCGATAAACCCGGTGAGTTAGCCGGTTTGCTTACCAATCTGGAACCTAACGATGTGCTTTTTATTGACGAAATTCACCGCTTATCGCCCATCGTAGAAGAATACTTATATTCTGCTATGGAAGACTATCGTATTGATATTATGATCGATAGTGGTCCCAATGCCCGCAGTGTGCAGATTTCACTCAACCCTTTCACGCTGGTAGGCGCCACTACCCGTTCAGGACTGCTTACAGCACCTTTGCGCTCCCGTTTTGGCATCAACCTGAGATTGCAATATTATGATGCGGAGACCCTGTCCACAATTCTCAAGCGCTCGGCCTCCATCCTCAATATCCCCATCAAGGACGATGCCGCCTTCGAAATCGCCCGCCGTAGCCGTGGCACACCTCGTATCGCCAATCTGTTACTGCGCCGCGTCCGTGATTTCGCCCAAATAAAAGGCGACGGCACCATCACCTACGACATCACACAAGTGGCGCTAGCAGCCCTGAATGTCGATAAACATGGCTTAGACGAAATGGATAACCGGATACTTTCCACCATTGTAGAGAAATTCAAAGGCGGACCTGTCGGTATTTCCACTATCGCTACGGCTGTGGGAGAAGACCGTGGAACACTGGAAGAAGTATATGAGCCTTTCCTGATTCAGGAAGGCTATCTCATGCGTACCCCAAGAGGTCGAGAAGTGACCGACTTAGGTTATGCTCATCTTGGAAAATTCAAACTCAATGATCATCAACCATCTTTGTTTTAGATAATTGTTCAATATTAAAAAATATCACTATGAAAAGATTTATTTGTCTTATTAGTTTGATTGCCATTTTTACTTGTGCTTTTGCCCAAGAATACTATTCAACAGGCTCCTCTAACAATGACACTAAAAAAAAGAAATACACAAGCGAGAATATCCAGAAAACCGACAGCTATAATGAATTGGAAGGCCGTAGGGTAGTTTTTGGCATTAACATCGGTCCTTCTTTCAGCTGGATGAACTGGAAAAACCACAGAGTTATTCCTGAAGGTTACGACAGATCCCATCCCGGTGCTCTCAAATTAGGATTACGATATGGGGTTACCTTGGATGTGGATTTGACCAAGAGCAAAAACTTTTATGTATCAACAGGTATTATCATTGAACATACTGGTGGTAGATTGAATTTCAATGAAAATCTTTATCTGAATCAAGACACAATAACTCGGAATATAGACCGCAGCTATAAAAGCATTTATTTCACTATTCCAACGGCTATCACCCTTAAGACACCGAGTTTTAGCAATTTTATTATCTGCGGTAATATAGGCTTGTACCACAGTTTCAACTTATATTCCAGATATCAGTCAAGTTTTCAAATCGACCCTTCTGCTAAAGAAACAGACAAAGAAAGCATCAATGACGTTACAACCGACTGGTTAAAGGATAGTGAAGTCGCCCTTTTCAAAGAATCTATTTTTGTTGGAATCGGTGTAGAATATGTCATTAAAAACCACCTCAAAGGAAGGCTGTTCGTCAACTATGCCCAGTCATTGAACAATTATTTCTCAAAAAACGCCAAGAATAATCTTACTGGAGTTAAAGAAAGGGCTTCTATCGGTACTATTGAGGTTCTTTTCGGACTTTCTTTTTAACCATAGGACATGAAAATCATATGCGTCGGTAAGAATTACCTGAAACACATTCAGGAATTGGACAGGCAACGGCCTTCCGAACCCGTTTTTTTTCTGAAACCCGACTCATCCATTATCATCCGCAACCGGCCTTTTTTTCTGCCGGATTTTTCCGAAGAAATTCATCATGAAGTGGAATTGATTTTCAGAATATGTAAAGTCGGAAAATGCATCCAACCCAAATTTGCCCATACCTATTATGATGCTATTGGCTTAGGTATCGATTTTACAGCCAGGGACTTACAGCGAAAATGCGTAGCTGAGGGAAACCCTTGGGAAATTGCCAAGGCTTTTGATGGTTCCGCTGTCATCAGCAAATTTGTTGAAAAAGAACATTTTGAAAAGCTTAACAACTTGGATTTCAAATTATTGCTGAATAACCAATGTGTGCAACACGGCAATAGTGCAGACATGTTATTTTCCATTGATGACATTATCTGCCACGTATCCAAATTCATGACGCTGAAGATTGGGGACATCATTTTCACAGGAACCCCAGAAGGCGTAGGGAAAGTCGCCATCAACGACCGACTGCAAGGTTTTATCGGAGAGGAAAAATTTTTAGATTTCAAAATAAAATAAAACACTATGATACCAAGATATTCGCGCCCCGAGATGAGCGCCGTTTGGACTGAAGAAAACAAATTCAATAGCTATCTGAAAGTTGAAATCGAAGCCGCCGCCGCTTGGAGCAAATTAGGCGTGATTCCTGAACACGATGTGGAACTGCTGCGTCAGAATGCCCGTTTTGACATCCAGCGCATCTATGAAATAGAGAAAGAGACCAAACACGATATTGTGGCCTTCACCCGTACAGTAAGCGAAAGTCTGGGCGAAGAGAAAAAATGGGTACACTACGGCATGACTTCCACCGATGTGGTGGACACCGCCAACGGCTACCTGCTCAAACAAGCCAACATAATCCTGCGGAACGACCTGCAACGCCTGTCCGCCATCTTGAAAAAACGGGCATACGAATTCAAGGATACTCCCTGCATCGGCCGCACACATGGAGTACATGCCGACATTACCTCGTTGGGCCTCAAATGGGCCTTGTGGTTTGAAGATATGCAACGCAATATTGCTCGGTTTGAAGATGCCGCCGCAGATGTGGAATGCGGCAAAGTGAGCGGTGCCGTGGGTAATTTCGCCAACGCCCCTGCTTTTGTGCAAGATTACGTATGCGAACAATTAGGTATCAATTCCGCCAAAATTTCCACTCAAACGCTGCAACGTGATCGCCACGCTCATTATATCGCCACCTTGGCACTGATTGGCGCCTGCATTGAAAAAATGGCCACTGAGGTACGCCACTGGCAACGTACAGAACTGAGAGAGGCAGAGGAAAAATTCGGCAAGGGACAGAAAGGCTCTTCCGCCATGCCCCACAAACGCAACCCCATCAGCAGCGAAAACATGTGCGGCTGCGCCCGCGTTCTCCGCGGCTATATGATCACTTCCTACGAGGATATCGCCCTGTGGCACGAACGCGACATCTCCCACTCCTCAGCCGAACGTATCATCCTACCCGACGCCACCATCCTGCTCGATTATATGCTTAACCGCTTCACCGGCATATTGGAAAACCTCGTTGTTTTTCCAGAGAACATGCTGAAAAACATATACTTAACACACAAAGTCATCTTTGCCCAACGGGTTATGACCACCCTTATCGGAAAAGGTTTGTCTCGCGAGAGTGCTTACGACCTCGTACAACCTATTGCCATGACCGCCTGGTTCGATGGCAAAGACTACAAAGAACTGCTCGAACAAAACGAAGAAGTTTGTAAATATCTTAGCCAAAGCGAATTAGACAGCTGTTTTACCTTGGAATATTATCTTAAAAATGTTGATTTAATCTTTAAACGTGTTTTCGGAGAATAAATCACTTTTTTCATAAATTATTATTATACAGATATTTACCAAATAAATTTTATAACCATGAAAAAAATAATCTTTGTCCTTTTGGCAGTAATGCTTATACTGAGTTCCTGCAAGCATAAAAGTGTTGGGGCATTTAAAGTGGACAACTTCTCCAACGGCAAGGCCGGAGAAGTGCTTTTGATTATGGATAACAAATATTTCTCTGAAGGTCAAATACAAGAAGTGAACAATTGTCTGCAACAAGCTCAACCTGCTATCAATCAGATAGAACCGATGTTTGATGTGTTGCATTTCCAGTCTGCGGATTTCACCTCTAAATTTGTACGGCACCGCAACATCGTTCATTTCGATTTCAGTCCCAAATACAATAATAATGTTATCTCATTTGACCATAACCCTTGGTCTAATCCACAAATTTATATTCATATCAAAGGTTATGATGCGGATTCATGCCTGAATTTGTTCAGAACATACGCGGATAGCATTGTTTATCTATTGTATGACAATGACTTAAAGCGTGTTCAGTATGCTTTCAAGCGTGAACTGGAACCTACTATTCAGAAAACACTGAGAGAAAAATTCGGTATTTCTCTCTATGTGCCTATGCACTATTTTATTGCCAACCAAACTGACGATTTCCTGTGGTTACGTTTCAGAACCACCAAAAATGACCGTTTTATCATGGTTTACAAGTTACCTGCATACGAGCTTTCCGAGAAAAATGTGATTGCCATGCGTGATACCATTACCAAGAAATACATTCCCGGCGCTGTGAAAAACGCCTACCCCATCATTGCCCAAAAGGCAGGTTTCCCCATTGTAAATCAAACCCAGATTGGGAACAAAAATGGAGTGGAAATGAGAGGTTTGTGGGAAAGTACCGGAGACTTCATGGGAGGTCCTTTCTATAGCTTTACTTATCAAACTCCCGACGGACAATCCTGTATCACGGTCGATGGCTTTGTCTATGCCCCACAAGAGGACAAAAGAAACTACCTCCGAGAGGTAGAAGCCATTGTGAAATCCCTCCGCTAAAAAAATTTCATTTTACTGTAACGTTTTGGCCATTTAAAGCGTCTTATAAGCGTGAAAGTATCAAATAACCATAAAAACCTGATTGATGGCTGTCTGCGTAATGACAGAAAATGCCAGCAGGAATTATATGACACTTTCGCACCGAAGATGTTGGCGGTGTGCATGCGTTATGCCAACACCAAGCATGAGGCGGAAGATATTATGATAGAGGGGTTTATGCAAGTTTTTACTCATCTTGAAAATTTCTTCGGGGAAAGTTCTTTGGAATCCTGGATCCGAAAAATCATGGTCAACAAAGCCATTTCAAATTTCCGTAGCAACAACAAAAGATATAACTACGAGATTATTGACATGGACATGGAAATAGCTGACGACAGCAGCAATATTGAGGCTGGACTGACAGGAGCGGAGATTATACACATCATGCAAAAAATGCCTGAAATGCAAAAATTAGTCTTCAACTTGCGCGTATTTGAAGATTATTCTTTCAAAGAAATAGGAGAAGAAATTAATGTACCAGAAAACACAGCGCGAGTTTATTTTTTGAGGGCCAAGAAGTGGATTACAGAAAAAATAAAGGAAAAAAGCGATAAATGAAGATGAACATCAAAGATATCATGGAACAAATGCAGGAGACACCCTCTCCGCGGTGCTGGGAAAGCATAGCCTCCCAGCTGCCAGCGGCAGGTGCTGCTGTGGGTGGGGGAACGGCTGCCACCGCTGCCAAAGGGGCATTGTCCGCAGGAAAATTGGCTGCCATTATAGGCTCCGCCACCGCTGTTGTCGCTATTGTCACCGGCACCACCATCGCCATTATCAATCACGAACCAGCCAGTGTTCCCCAAAACAAGCCGGAATCCAACACTACCATTCTTGTAAGCGAAAACACAGACACTACCAATATAGATATGGATACCACTACATTCCCTGAAGCTATTCCCTCTTCTACCCATACTCCATTAGAAACTCCTCATGCTTCCACCTCGTCCAATATCGAAAAGCTAAGCGATTCTGAAACATCCAATCCCTACACAACACCCACTGCGGCCAACACCACTGACTATTCCGCTCCTGTTACCACCCCCTCTGCCATGCCGGCCAATTCAAATCCAAGCATTTCACCGATCTCCTCCAGCCCAAAAAAATCTCTCAATACCGTTTCAAACAATCATACCATCTCTCAAGCTTCATCAAGCCAAGAGAACAAGCAAACCGAAACAGAAACAATAACACAAAGCAAGCCTGAAGTTGACAATATTTTGGAAAATACCGGCTATTCGAGACCTGTTATTATTGAAATTCCCAATATTTTTACCCCTAACGGTGACGGTGTGAATGACCAATTTGTCATCAATGGCCTTGAAAACTGCGAGAAAAAAGTACTGATTGTGAAGAATCAGAATGGACAGATTGTTTTCCAAAGCCAAAGCTACGACAACTCATGGGATGGCAACAACCTTCCCGATGGGACTTACTACTATCAATTTAACTATAGCATTAACAATATCAGCGAATTACGCAGAGGTACAATCCTTATTCGCCGATAAAATCGACGAATAATTACCACATTCCGTCGAATACCGTCCAGATAAAATCACCGGTATCCCATGCGGTATTGATGGCTTCCATGCCACACGCACTACTATAATCCGTCAACAACTTCAAGGCCTCATCTCTGCGTCCTTGATTCAATAACGACAAAGCCTTGTCTTCTATGTCTTTTTGATTGTCAAAGAATTCCTTTTGCATGGGCTTCCATGTGTTGTCTATCACCTTGCGCATATCGCCCCAACGCTGCGATGCCAAGGTTCCCAAACGGTTGAAGGCCCACCAAGCGGATTTACGGCTGAAACCCGTCTCACGTCCACAAGTCTTGTACTCGGAGGGCAAGTCGGTGACGTTGGCGTAAATCGGCACATACACTGAAGAAGCCACATTGTCGAGGGCAAACCAACACAAAGCACCCACCTCATCGGGCAGGTCGCTGCGGCACTGGATAATGGTGGCATACACCGTAAACCAAACCGCGATATTACGCTCTCCATGGGCGTGCCATCCACCGTTTACCTTATGCAGTTTCAGCTCATCAGACTTCATAAAAGGATTAGCCAGCGGAGAGATCACGGTTTTCCCTTCCTTGTCCGTTACCGTGATATTCTTTCGCATATCATATTCCGTTCCCTCGTAATAATCCTGAAAAACACGAACCATATCCGACAATTTCACCAAAGAATCGGGTTTCACCGAAAAAGGATAATTCTCGGCATTGGGGTCCAGTTTCAACGAAGGAGCCAGCAAGTCAAACACACGCCATTCACGGCGGCGACAGGCCAGCATCATGCGTGATTCAGGCGCGTATGCGTATGCAAATCTGAATGGCTCTCCACTTTTTTTGTTCCACCAGCCATTCTCTTCAGCTACCGAATACACATTGTCGGAAGCCATAAAATAATCCTTGTTTTTCAAGTCTATCTCTCTGATAGTCGATGCATTGGCATTAACCGCGATATGGTCGTCGGGCACTCTCTGTGCAGCCCAAACTGCCCCTAATTTGCCCTTACCAGGACCGACGATCTCCAAGTGCCAAACTTCGTTTTTGTCGGCGATGGTCAGGCATTCGCCCGCGTCAATCCAGCCGTAAGTTTTCATCAGCTCTCCCGCCATTTTGATAGCCTCACGCGCTGTGGTACAACGCTCCAGCATCAACTGGCATAGCCGCTGGCAGTCAATGAGTCCACTATCGGATTTCAGCTCTCCGCGCCCTCCAAAAGTAGATTCTCCGATGGCCAACTGTTTCTCATTGACACATGGATAGGCGGTGTTCAAAAACTGATAGGTATGTGCCACCTGCGGAATTTCGCCCACGGGGATATTGTCGTAGCGGTTCATCTTGCCAGGTTCCGACTTGGCCCAAACCCGTTTGTACATCGTTTCCATGGCTCCTGCCTGATGATCCGCTGCCTTCTCCACCGTCATATTCGTACGAGAGCGACCACTGTCATCCGTGTGCGAAGTCATCACCGAACCATCCGCTGAGGCCTTCTTGCCCACCGTCACGCTGGTGCATTCCATTCCTTCGGTAAAATCATCTATGCTGAACACATTTTGTCCCTGTGCCCATACAAATGCAAACACAAAAATGCCCAATAATATTTTTTTCATCCTTTGAATTTTGAATTCTGAATTATTTTCACGTCACACCCCGCCCTATGGGCATTCGTTCTTTTACAGAGACGCACGGCCGTGCGTCTCTACTAACCACTAATCACTAACCCCTATCGCCTAATCACTTCTACCTTCTACCTCCCACCTTCTACCTATTCACTGACCACTAACACCTAATCACTGACCCCTGACCCCTGATCACTGTCCCCTGTTATCTATCACCATATCCGCCCGTCTGCATTTCTCTTCCTGAGGCATTTGGGCATTGATACGGTCCATAATCTCTTTTTCTGTAAGGTTGGGATTCCGTTTCTTGATACGTTCCAAACGCACTTCCAGCGGGGCGTCCACCACAATTACCATATCGAAAAACTTTTCCAGCTCGTTTTCATACACAATAGCGGATTCCAGCATTACTGACGGGGCATGCTGCTCTTCTGCCCACTCATCAAAGCGAGCCATCACCGTAGGATGAATCAGATTATTGATAATCTCCCGCTTGGATGGATCTTGGAACACATACTGCGCCATTTTTTTGAAATCCAACCTTCCTTCGGTGAAAACCTCCCTGCCAAAATAAGAACGGATAGTATCAATAATACTTTGATCTTCATAACATTTCTTGGCTTCCTCGTCCGCATAGAACACCGGTATACCCATCTTTACGAAGAACTGGGAAATGTATGTTTTACCCGTTCCTATCCCCCCTGTTATAGCTATTTTTTTCATTAATTACTTTACATACAAGGTTATTACTTCTGGCTTGTCCACCGATTTTAATTCAGGATAACCATTGTCTATCAAAAAATTACACAATTCCTTGTTGGAAAAAGAGTAAGCGCTGCGCTTGTTCTTGTTTTTGATTATTTCATTGACAGAAATATCAACAACCCTGTTTTCCTTGGCGTATTTCGGGGTCAAGTAATCCAATCCCCTTGTACGGAAAGTCAATATTAACGTGGTATCCGACAATGTACAGCTGGTTTTTCCTTCCGGCAGCTCAGAACAAATGAGTCGGTACTCCAGCGTATGTTCCTGATCTCTGGAGAAATTGATAAAAAACCACGCGATAGCCGATAAAAACAAACAAACCAAAAAGGCCAAAGGCGGAAGTTTTATCTTATTTTTACTCTCTTGCTGAGACTGCCTCTCTACTTGCATAATTCTCTTATTTTTGAGCGTTCTTGGCCTCGTTCTCATCGATGGCAACAGCCGCTTTCTCAATGGTGATCTTCACATTGTCAGCGATTTCGATAACGAAAACCTTCTCCTGAACATCCACAATCTTGCCGTGCAGACCTCCAATGGTGATGATTTTGTCACCCTTGGACAACTTGCTTCTATATTCCTCAATTTGTTTCTGTTTTTTCTGCTGCGGTCTGATCATGAAAAAGTAAAAAATCAAAAGCAGCAAAAGAATAAAAATCAAAGTCATTGATCCATTACTTGCTCCCTGTCCTTCAGCTGGAGCCATTAATAAAAATAACAAATTATTCATTTTCAGTTGTTTATATTGATAATTAATTAAGGTTCAACTACCGTAGCCTTTACTCTGAGGGTGGTCTGCACGGGATAAGTGTTAGCAGACACAACTACCATTTTTTGCACTTCACCTTGCTGGTTCTTCGAATCGAAAGTCACCCCGATTTCACCGGATTCACCCGGTCTGATAGGTGCCTGCGGAGGCGTTGAGGTGGTGCAACCACAAGAGGAGCGCGCACTGGAAATAATCAGATTGGACTTCCCGGTATTTTTGAATTTGAATGAATAGCTCAATTTTTCGCCTTTGATTACCCTTCCGAAATCGTATTCCAATGTTTCGAAAGTCAGCACCGGCATCTTTTCGGCATCTTTTTTTGATAAACCTTCTGCCGTCATCGGATTATGCACATCCGCAGTGGTGAAACCCTCAGAGGTATTTTTCTCTCCACAGGCCGCCAACAGAAAAACTGTCACACATAAACCAATGATAATCGATATTTTTTTCATTTTTAATTTTGCTTTGAGCTATGAGCCTTGAGTTATGAGCTTTAATTTTTAGTTCTTCGTTCTTTATTTATTGGCACATTAGCACATTATCTAATTAGCACATTTAAATATTTCCTTGCAACTGAGAGACGCTGTTGCCTACCTACACCAAGCCTCTTCCCATCTTATTCAACTTCCCATCCTCCTTCAAATCCACCGCCATTTTATCCAACATGCCATTGATGAATACCTTGCTCTTCTGGGAACTATAGGTTTTCGCCAATTCAATATACTCATTAATAGTCACTTTCACCGGAATGCTGGGGAACTCCGTGAATTCACAGAGCGCCATCTTCATCAAAATGATATCCAGCTCCATGATACGCTCCAATTCCCAGTTCTGCAGCTTTTGCTCTATCCTTTCCTCGTACTCGTTATTATGCACCAAAGTCAAGGTGTAGAGACGTTTATAGAACTGCTGATCGCTTTCCTCTCCTTCCGCCACCGGCTTGAACAAAGTCGCGATGGTGCAATTGTCCTTCTTTGACTCCTTGAACTGCTGGATATTCTTGTACAGCATCAGCAGAGCCTCGTTGTAATCATCAAACCAATGGATGTTTTTTTCTTCAAAAAACCAATGTATCAACTCACTTTCCACGAAAACCTTCTCCACAATGGCCAACACCAATTCCTTATCCTCATTATAGCTTCGCTGAGGATTAGCCATATAACGCTGGTATTCAGGCAATTCAACTATTTCATGGTTCACTTGGACAATAAAATCAGCATCATTGGCCCAATTGATTTTGAGTTCTTTATACTTTTTATTCAGCGTTACATTCTCATCAATTTGCAAGATTACCTTATTATCCACAAACTTGGTATTAGGATTCAGATCCGCCTCGGTGGGGTTGATCTTGTTTTTCAAATCCTCCAGTTTATTGACTCTATAACGATAAATAGCTGAAAATAAGGAAAAAAAGTAGATAAACAAAGTATAACAGGACTGGATGGCGTCGTTTAGTTTTTTCTCGCCTTCAACCACATCTTCCCGATCATTCATCTGATGGGCAAAGATGGCCTGCATTACCTTGATTCTCAAATAACGTCTGCTTACCATGTTTTTCTTTTAGCGCTGCAAATATACTATTTTTTGTTGGATTGTTGATATGCGTGAAGGCGTGAAGACATGCACTTCGTGCATTCGTTAAGACGACATTCTGTTTTTTCCGCCTTCACACCTCCACGAACGAGCGAAGCGAGTGTCTTGACGAACGAACAGAGTGAGTGTCTTCACGTCTTAACATCTCCACGTTTAACCGATCACTTCCTCCACCTTCGCCATCAGAGTAGTTTCGAGCTCTTTGGCTTTCACCACGTAGGCCTGGGCTTTGCTTACCATTTCTTCCGCAAAAGCCTTGTCCTCCAAGCTAGAGGCATTGATTTTCACGTTCAGGTAAGCACCCATGACGGCAGCGCGGGCGCACAACACACCAACACCGGCATCGGTCACAGAGTTCGGATTGCCCTTTTCAATCATGGCAGCGCAAAGCTCAAACACGTCGAAGCTGCGTTGGATAGTCTTATAAGGCACCTCGATAGCATATTTGGTAGCATCTTGGATAGCCTGCTTGCGAGCAGCCTTCTCGGCATCGTTGCCCTTGGGCATGCCAAAAGCTTCCATAATCAAATTGAAGGAATGGGTATCCTCATCCACCAGCCACAAGAGGTCGTCTTTGATTTTCTGACCTTTTTCAGCCCATTGTGAGAATTCCTCCCAACGCTCGTCCCAACCGGGTTTGTGTGAGGACAGGTTGGCCACCATCGTACCCAGAGCGGCACCCAGGCTGCCCATGTATGCGGAGATGGAACCACCACCAGGAGCGGGACTCTCGGAAGCGGTCTCGTTGGCGAAACCAGTGCAGGTCATGTCCATCAATTTCTCCGTCTTGTTGTCTTTCTCAATCAGATATTCAATCACCTTCTCTTCCGGAATGAAGGGTTTCAAATCGTCCAAGCCCATGGATTTGATAGCGATCTTGATGATTTCGGCCTCGTCGATACCCAATGAGCGCTGCTGTTTTCTCAAGAAATATTTACCAGCGTCAATCAAGGTTTTCTTGGGCACCAGTCCCACAATTTCCGTACCGGTCACGCGAATGCCGCGGGCGGCAGCTTTGTTGCAAACCTCCTCAAAAGCCACATGCAGCGGAGTGGTATTGGTATCGGTGATGTTCATAGATACCTGAGCCACACCGTATTCCTTGATGAACCAGCCGATAGCCTTGGTACCTTTCAACGTACCGGGAATATTAATCGGATTGCCATTCTCGTCTTTCATGATTTTGCCGGTAATCGGGTTACCCTCGCGTTTCGGACGGCCTTTCTCACGAACGTCGAAAGCGATGGCGTTGGCGCGGCGGGTGGAAGTGGTGTTCAGGTTGTAGTTCACCGCGATGAGAAAATCACGGGCACCGATAGCGGAAGCACCGCTCTTGGCTACCTCTTCTGTGAACTCACACGGACCGAAATCGGGTTTCCATTCGGCGCTGGCGATACGCTCTTTCAGTGCCTCGTACTCGCCTTGACGGCAGTTGGCCAGATTACGACGTTTGGGTTCGAAAGCGGCGTTTTCATAGCAGAACACCGGAATGTTGAGTTCTTCGCCCACCTTCTTGGCTAATTTGCGAGCATATTCAGCGGTTTCTTCCATGGTGATGTTGGAAACAGGCACCAAGGGGCACACGTCGGTGGCACCGAAACGCGGATGATCGCCGTGATGGCCTCTCATGTCAATCAGTTCCTTGGCTTTGGCAATCACCTTGTAGGCAGTAGCCACCACTTCGTCGGGAGTGCCGACAAAAGTTACCACAGTTCTATTGGTGGTAAAACCCGGATCCACGTCCAGCAGCTTCACGCCTTCCGATTTTTCTATTTCATCGGTTATCTGTTTGATCAGGTCTAAATTACGACCCTCGCTGAAATTGGGAACACATTCAATTAATTGTTTCATAGTTGTATTTCTATTTTATTGATTATTAATATCTTGGTAATTTACACTATAAATACAAAGGTACATATTTTTCCCTAATTATGTACGGATTTAAACAAAAAAAAGGCTGTCATGCGATAGCCTTTTTCAAGAGGTCTCTTCCAGACTCGAACTGGAGTAAATGGTTTTGCAGACCAGCGCCTAGCCACTCGGCCAAGAGACCTTTTTGGGACTGCAAAAATACAACTTTTTTTTGAATTGGCAATTTTTTTAGAGACGCACGGCGGTGCGTCTCTACTATACCTAATCACTATTTCCTATCCCCTATTGCGCTTGTTGTTGGATCTTGATATTATGACGCTTGCGTTCGGTCTCATCCAAGATAATCTTGCGGAGGCGGAGCGACTGCGGAGTGATTTCCAGATATTCATCGGGACCGATATACTCCATGTATTCCTCCAGCGACATCTTGATGGCAGGAGCAATGTGCATTTTCTCGTCACTACCGGCGGCACGCATATTAGACAGTTTCTTCGATTTGCACACATTCACCACCAAATCGTCGGGGCGGATATGCTCACCTATGACCTGACCGGCATACACCTGATCGTTGGGGTCGATGAAGAAGCGGCCGCGGTCCTGCAACTTATCAATGGCATATGGATAGCTCTGACCCGTTTCCATGGCGATGAGCACGCCTGCATGACGGCCCTGGATTTCACCTTTCCACGGCTGGAATTCGATAAAACGATGCGACATAATCGCCTCTCCTTCGGTAGCGGTCAGCACCTGGTTTCGCAAGCCGATAATACCTCTGGAGGGAATCTGGAAGTCCAAATGCACACGATCATTAATTGTCTCAATATTCAACAAATCACCCTTGCGGCGGGTCACAAAGTCAATCACACGGCTAGAAAATTCTTCCGGTACCAAAACTGTCAACTGCTCCACTGGCTCGCATTTCTGGCCGTCAATTTCCTTGATAATAACCTGTGGCTGACCCACTTGCAACTCATAACCCTCACGGCGCATAGTCTCAATCAATACTGACAAGTGCAACACGCCACGACCATAAACATTCAGCATATCAGGTGAACCCGTTTCTTCCACACGCAAAGCCAGGTTTTTCTCCAATTCAAGGAATAATCTGTCACGCAAATGCCTTGACGTTACATACTTACCTTCCTTGCCAAAGAAAGGTGAGTTGTTAATGGTGAATAACATACTCATGGTAGGCTCATCCACCTTGATAGGTGGCAAACCTTCCGGTTCCAAGGCATCGGCCACAGTGTCACCAATCTCAAAGTTGTCAAGTCCCAGAATAGCGCACAATTCTCCAGCCTCTACAGGAGTTTTTATTTTTTCCTTGCCCAATCCTTCAAACACATACAATTCCTTGATTTTGGAAGGCACAATGCTACCGTCACGTTTCACCAAGGAAACATTTTGTCCCCATTCCAAACTACCTCTTCTGATTCGTCCCACCGCGATTCGTCCCACATACGAGGAATAATCCAAGGAAGAAATCATCATCTGCAAACTACCTTCTTCCACCTTTGGGGCAGGGATATGCTCAATAATCTGATCCAGCAGATAAGAAATATCATTAGTCGGGGTTTTCCAGTCTGGTCCCATCCAACCCTGCTTAGCCGAACCATACACTGTAGGGAAATCCAACTGGTCATCGGTAGCACCCAAATTGAACATGAGCTCAAAAACGGCCTCCTGGGCGAGTTCCGGGTTACAGTTGGGCTTATCCACCTTATTGATGACAACAATCGGTTTAAGGCCCAATTCTATGGCTTTCTGGGTCACAAAGCGGGTCTGGGGCATGGGGCCTTCAAAAGCGTCCACCACCAGCAGTACTCCGTCTGCCATATTCAGCACTCGTTCCACTTCACCACCGAAGTCACTATGGCCCGGAGTGTCAATGACGTTAATCTTGCAATCCTTATACCGGACTGAAACGTTTTTGGAGAGGATGGTGATACCTCGTTCTCTTTCCAAATCATTATTGTCCAATACCAATTCCTGCACCTGCTGGTTGGCACGAAACAAGTGCGCCTGGTATAAAATGCGGTCAACCAAGGTAGTTTTGCCATGGTCAACGTGGGCGATAATCGCAATATTCCTAATGTTTTGCATCTTCTGAGAACGTATTTTTTTGAGGGTGCAAAGATACAAAAAAACGGGGTACCTTGCGATACCCCGTGTAATATTTTGTAGAGACGCATGGTCGTGCGTCTCTACATTTGGTTATTATTTAACGATAGCCACTTTGTAAACACCTACACCGTTTTCGGTAGCCAGTCTTACAACATAGTTGCCTTCAGCCACATTCAGTGAAATCACTTCAGGACTGCTCAGTACTTTGCCAGTATAAACTTGCTTACCATAGATGTCATAGATGTCAACATTGCTGATAGCGATACCGTCTTCGTTCACAATGTAAATATTGTTCTGGAAGCTGTAAACCTTGATACTTGACATGTCGGCATCAGCAATACCCACACCGTTTCTGGTTGTGAAACCGTTTTCAGCCCATTCAGATTCTAATGAGGTACCACAGATAGCCTTAACACCCCATGAATACAGTGTGTTAGGAGTCAAACCTGACAAGGACAAAGTAGTGGTGTTTACAGTTTGAGTCTGATATGTAGTTTCACCAGCAGCTCTGTAGCGAACTTCGTAGCTCGGAGCGGTACCTACCCAGCTCAAATCAGCTGAAGTAGAGGTGACGTTCATAGCAGTCAAGTTGGTCGGCATGTAGCAAGCAGCCTCGAAGACAGCTGTAATAGTATGATCGTTGGTTACATTGTTGAAAGTAAAGCCAGAGATTGCACCTCTGCTTGAACCGTCAACGATTACATCGCTGATAACATAGAATTCATCAGGAGTGATGGTGAATTCAACACTGCTACCATATTCAACACCCGTTTGAGTAGCAGGTGCGATAGTACCATTGATGCCCTGAACAACGGTGATGGTGAAGGTCTTCGGCTGAGTAGTAGCTGTCAAGGTGATGTCTGCCAAAACAGGATCCAGCGTGAAGGTTCCGATACCATTGTTGTAGTCTACATTCACTACGCCATTGCCAGCGGTAACACTTACGATGTCATAACCCACTTCAGGAATAATCATGTATGAAGGAGTTGCACCATATGCGTAGGTCAGGGTACCAGGAGTAATAGTAGCGTGTGCAGGCTGATCAACAGTAACTGTTACGTAGTCTGATGCGAAGTTAGCGAAGATAGTGTAATCGCTCTGAACATCGATAATTGTGAAGCTGTTGTTTGTAACAGCAACTTCTTCACCGTTTGCCATAACATTAACCAAATGATAACCAGCAGCGGCATTCAGAGTATAAGGAACACTGCTTCCAGCTTGAACGGTAAGAGTAGCAGGTGTAATTGTGCAACCCTCAATGTTAGAAGTAGCGGTCAAGGTGTACATAACAGCCTCGAAGGTTACATCAACAGTATGGTTTGCAGTAACGTTGATGAATTCATAGAATTCAACAGCGCCAACACTTATACCGTCAACAACAACATCAGCAACCTGATAATTAGCGTCAGGAGTAATGTTCAAGCTGAAGTTGCTACCATAAACAACATTTTCGCTTATTGAAGCAGCACCATTCACAGTACCATATTCACTTGCGTTTGCAGTAATAGTGTACATGAACTGAGCGAAGGTTACGCTTACACTGTGATCAGCATCGATACTAGTATAAGGTACACTCAAAGTAACCATAGCATCTTCCTGAGTGTAAGTGGTGGTTACACCGTCAATTTCTGTAGATGAAATGTACCAACCTTCGTTAGCGTTGATTTCGTATGTTAAATCAGTACCATAGTTTACAATCTGAGTTCCCTCAGGAGTAATGCTACCACCTTCAGTTACTTCAGAAGTCATAGTGTAAGTATTCACTGCGAAATAAGTGTTGATAACATAGTTGTCAGCCACATTTTCGATTGTGTAAGTGAAGGTTTCAGGATCAGTGATTTCCATTTCATTGTTATTGAACACCACTGAAACGATATGATGTCCTTCAGCTGCGGTAGCGGTGAATTCATAATCAACCGGACTTTCAGGATCATAAATGAAGCTGATACCGTCGCTTACAGTACCTTCACCATATGCATTAGTAGTAATGGTATAGGTGTTAGCAACGAATACGATATCGAATACGTGAGCTTCTTCAATGTAGTTGAACTGGTAGTTATTGGCAGTGTACAGGTTCTGACCATCCAAAGTAACATTGTCGATAGAATAACCGGTAGCGGGTACGATATTGCTATACCAGTTGTCAGCGTAGTTCACGATAGTGCTGTAACTGTCACCATCAACCAAGAGACCGCTTGCGTCAGCATAACCCTGACCAGCAATCACATTGTAAGTGATAGCAAAGGTATCAACCTTAACCACAGCTTCGATAGTGTAGTTTTCAGCGATAGAATCCATAGTGAAGTAGTAGTAATGAGGATCACTACCGAATACCACTTCGTCAATTCTGTTTTCACCATTCACGAGGAACTGATACAGGTGGAAATGCTCTTCAACCGTACCAACAACCATCATAGGATCATATTCAGCCACATACTGGGTGTCAGGAGTAATAGTACCCATGATATCCGTAATGCTGTCATACGTATTGTAATTGCTTACGAATGCATCGATTCTGTAACCGAACTGGATGTCCACAGTCTGAGTTTCAGTAACATCTTCGAAAGTGTAGCTGTCAATACGACCTTGAGACTCACCGTTAACAAAAACATTCACAATATGATAGCCGTCGTTTACATCAGCACCGAAAGCAACGGTAGTATCCACATCGTGATTTACGGAATAGTCAACCCAAGTGGTGTAGGTTTCACCTGCGTTCAACAGTTCACTATCATTAGCATAACCCTTACCAGTCAAAACATTGTAGTTGATAGCCACAGTGTCTCTTCTGAAAGTAGCGTTCAGATAGTAATTAGCCACCACTAAAGTATCAATAGTATAGTTGTAAGTGCCATCACCATTGTTCACAACATCGGCGAATACATCTTCTGGGTTATCAGGAACCACCAGGCTGAGGGTCAAGCCAGCCAAATGATAGTGAGGATCAGCCACCATGTTCACAGTGAAAGGATCAGGATTGATAGTAGTGTCAGTAGCTGCGGGAACAAATGCACCACCGAGATCGCTATAGAGGTCTGATCTGTAGTTTTCAACAGTCTTGAAGATATGGAATTCAAGTTTGAAATCTACGAATACGGTATGAGGCTCTGTAACATTCTCCAAGGTATAGAGCATGAAGTTAGCGCCTGTACCGTCTTCGGGAACAACCTGTACATCGTCAACCCATACACCAGCCACGTGGTACATAGGAGCCGGCACAAGGTTCAAAGTGAGGTTTTCACCATAGTTGACAGCGATAGTGCCATTAGGAGTAACCGTACCACCCAACTCATTGTAAGTTACGATAACATCGTTAACAGGATATACTTTGAAGTTATCGATGCTGAAACCTAAGTTGCCAGGCAATGAAGTGGCGTGGAAACCGAAGTTGTAGATACCGTCTGCGTCAATAGTGATAGTAGTGGTAGCTGTCTCATTGGTAGTATTGTTGAAACTATGAGTAGCCACAGCGTTGGTCATATCGGCGATATGTGCGCCATTGCCATAGAATAATTCGAAGGATTCGGTCAGTGAGCTATTAGCTTTATAGTCATAGATAATGGTATAAGTACCAGCAGCCATTTCAATACAAGGTGACATCATCCAGTCGTCAGCAGCGGCCAAATCGTTGAAAGTATAGTAAATCTCGTTGTCCAGATTCATAGTGACACCGTCGTTGTTGGCATCGATCGGGTTCCAACCATGGTTGATAGTCAGACCAGCGAATGTTTCAACGTAAGGAACAGTGGCAGGTTCCAGAACAGTAATAGGAGCGGAAGCAACTGTATTGTTAGCATCCACAAGGTCACCTTCCAATTCAACCCAAGCAACGATGAAGTTTGCACCAGCTGCAAATGTGGGCAACTGACCGAAAGTATATTCAGCAGTTTCATTGAAAGCAATCGGAGTTTCCAAAGTAACAGTTTCATGAACCGGAGTTTCCTCGTTCACTTGATAATAAGCTTCGAAAGTACTCACTGTACCTTCATAACCCATATTCTTCACACCAATAGTAACTGCATCTTCCACATCGCAAGCGTCAGCAAAAGTGTTGATGTCTGTGATAGCCAAATCTGTAGCTTCAGGACAAATGGTCAGTCTAATATTGCTATGGTGTTTTCTTAATGTACCTGCCTGTCCAGCATACGCTGCCGCATCTTGTTGCCATGTAAGAGCTGAATTGTGAGTAGTGGTTGTCGTCTTAAAGGTATGAGAAGAACTATTATAAGCACCCGAATTATCTTCAACAACGATAGCCAAATTACCACCAGCGTATGAAAATGGTGTATTCAAGGCAAATTCGTTCCAACCTTGTGCACAATTCAGATTGCCTTCATATACCAATTGTAATCCATCTGTAATCCAGTCACTTGTGCTTGCAAATTCTGATTTGTCAGTATTTACCATATAAATCTTCACATTGTTCTTACTTGTCATGGCACTTGAGTAAGCATATTCAAATGAAATGGAAGAAATGGTGCCCACGGCATTGATTTCCTCTGCGGTAAGAATTTGCTGAGTATAAGAATAATTATAGTAGTTACCAACAGGAATATAATTCTGATTTGAACCAGTACCTGCAATCTCTGCATCAGTACCTGCGATACACTTAGTTGCGAAACCAATCGCATCGGTATATTCACTTTCATCACCAGTACCGCAAACAGCCTTTACACGTACAGTGTAGTTGGTTGAAGCCTGGAGGTTGTTCAGGAGAGCATAAGTGGTGTCAACAGAAACACTGGTCCAGGTAGCATCACCCTCTACCATGTATTCAACAGCATAAGCAGCCTGGTCATAATTATCAGCCCAATTGACAGCAGCTGTATGGTCAGTAACTTCTGAAACAGTTAATGATGAAGGAACGAAGCAAGTGGGAATAGCTTCCACCAAAATATTATCAACATATGTATAATTGTACCAATAGCTATTGGTATAACCTTCTGGTTTTTCTTTAGTTTCACGGAATGCGATATAACCATTTCCACTATAATCACTCAATGGAATTGTAAATCTTTCACCTGCAACAGGAGCAGAAATAGTTTGAATAAGGGTGAAACTTGTTTCAGGATTAGCAGCGTCAGTAACAACACCCACATCCAATCTTGAACCATAGTAAGTAGAAGTTGAATTATATGCTTTTGCATCAAAAGAAATCATCAAGGTATTAATTGCGGCGTCCAACTGAGGCAGCACAGCATACACTTCACCATATGAAGTTGAAGTTGAAGTAGTGCAATAGCTATATAATCTCAATGAGTTGGTACCGCTCACAGCGTATGATGAGCTATTGTAAATACCTGCACCGTATGAGGTTGAAGTACCCGTATATTTTCTGTTCCAGCAGAGTGGCATTACCATGGTTGACTGGCTTGTTGTGGAAGTATAAGCGTCGAAATTCTCTGCGAAAGGAACTGCGGCCAAACCACAAACAGTGTTGATACTTAATTCTGTGCTTGTTACTTCTGACTCGTCAGTAGCTGAGCAAATAGCTTTTACGCTGAATGGCAGTACATAGTGGGTAGAAGCTGACAAACCCGTAATGATGTAAGGATTTTCGGTAGTAGTTAATGTAGTGGTTTGATCACCAATGGTATAAGAAACTTCCCATTCAGTTTCGCTGCCACCGGCAGTCCAAGAAACTTGAGCTGTGGTTTCAGTAACTGTACCAACGGTAATAGCAGACGGTTTCATGCAAGAGGGAGCTTCCTCAATTGCAACATTATCCACAAAGATTGCACCACTACCATAGTTGGCATTAGAGAAGAACTGCAATATGATAGATTTACCAGCGTATGCTGCCAATGAAATAGGATCAGCCTCGGTGAATGTACCTGGATTTGTATAATTAGAACCAGTACTTGTGTATGATCCCAACTCAACAGCTTGTGTTGTGCCTTGTTCTATTACATTTACCTTGAATGCACCGCAACTTGCTCTGTGTGAATAGTCAAACTTCAATACATATACACCTGTATTTGGCAATGTGATCACTGGCGAATTGATAAGTGCCGTACCACTTTGTACATAGTAATTGTACATACGCATCATTTTATTACCGCTATAGCTATATACACCCCAAATACGTTCAGGATAATTGTTTATTGTTGAAGAAGTAGAAGCACTATTGTCCCAGCAATTGGCTACTGTACTAGCATCAAAACCCTCAAAGTTTTCGTTCCATGGTAAGCTACTTATTGCCAAACAAGGAGTAGTGAAACTTGCAGCTGCTGACCAGTCGGAATAATCTTCACCACCACAATTGGTACGTACACTTACCTGATAAGTGGTACTGCCTTCCAAAGTAAATACGGTTGACAAATCAACAGTGGTCCCATTAACCGTAGCAGTTTGTTCACCAATCATCAATTCGTAAGAAGCAGGAGTACCAAGTTCATTTGGTGTAATGGTAGCGGTTAAACCGTTAACGCTGATAGAAGGAGTACCGCAAGTCGGAGCCGGCTTGATAGTCACATCATCCAAAAAGACACCATGACCATAATTACCTGTCGCTTCGAAAGCAAATTGGCAAGAAGAAGACATTGCAGCAGCAATAGAAGTAATACTACTTGTGTAAGCCTGCAACAATACCCAATTGCTGCTCATAGAAGTACGGTAATAAACTCTCAATTCATCTTGATCTCCAGCCCATTCAGCTTGTGAATGTTTGAAAGTCAAAATAAGATTTGAAGAAGAAGACAAATCAAATGCAGGAGTAACCAACTTGGTTACGTAATCATAGTCACTAACAACAAACGTAGCATCATTGCTGCCTGAACCATATGTTACGTCGACATCTACTTCCCAGTTTTGCGTATCAGAAACATATTCTTGTGACCAGCATTCGGGCGGGAAGACATCACCTTCGAAGTCCTGAGTGTAAGGAATTTCAGTCAAAGGCATACAAGGAGTGGTAACCATGAGGGTAACCCAGTTGCTCTCCATGTTCTCGCCGCAAACTGACTGAACACCCATTTCATAAGTAACATTGGATGCTAAACCTGAAATCGTAACGAAGGGATTCCAACCTTCAAATGGTACATTTACAACTACAGTGGTATATTCTTCAGCACTTTCCTCTTTATATCTAACATTATACTGTGCAGGAGTTCCCCATTCACCATTGTTCCAATGTAATTGGGCGGAAGTGAAATCAAAACTCAAATTCATAGGATCAGAGCAAGCGGGAGCGGTGGTCTGAGTAACAGGACCATTCCATACGCCATTGTCACCTGCACAAACTACTCTTACATAGAAGTCGTAAGTTGTCTCGTAATTCAATCCACCAATTGTAGTGGCAGTAGTGTCGGTTACATCAACAATAGTACCTTCATCCAAGTTGAAACCTTGTTCACCATATTGAATCTGATAGTTGGTAACTGCTTCATCAGCTTCCCAAGCCAAGTCAACAGTAGTACCCGTTACATTGGAAGTAGTCAAAGCAGTAACTTCGAACGGACACTGGTTAACATTAACATTATAGAAATACTGGAAGCTTGTGCTGTTGTTCACAATCTTGAAGTTAACAGCTCTACCTTTATACAGGTCGGCGATGGCAACCGTAACGATTGTATTTTGGTTAGGAGCAATACCCGAATAAATTGCTTCAAAACGGTCGGCTCTGGTACCTCTGTATGAAGCCAAAATAGTATATTCACCTGCACCGCGTACTTCAAATGACAAGTAAGTCGGGTTTTCAGCAGGAATATTGATAGCGGGAGTGATCAACTCTGCACCATTGGTATTTGAATATGCGTAACCACTGGTTGAGAAATGGAAATTCTGATTTTCCCAGCAAGTGGGCATAGTGTTTGTTGAGAATTCTTCAGCGAAAGGAATTTCAAAGGCAGCGCAACCTGAATGGAAAGAAGTGCTTGCCCATTCGCTCTGGTTTTCTGTGTCGTTAGGATCACATAAAGCTTTCACGCGTACCTCATAATCGGTGTTGCCTTGCAAACCACCAAAAGTGGTCATCGGAATCAAGCTTACTTCGATAGAAGTCCAAGCGTCGTCACCAGCAGTAGCGGGTTTGAACTGTACCAACCAAGCACTTTCTTCACCACCGGGGAGCCAAGTCAAAGTTGTTGTATTGGAAATATTAGAAGTTTCCAGATTAGTAACAGGAGCGCAGATACCCTCGGTTCTGAAAGAGGTGGTAAGCACTTCACTCCAGTTGTTTTCACCACAGTTGGCCTTTACGCGAACGCTGTAGTTGGTCAACTGAGCCAGTTCGGTCAAAGTGTAAGTGGTGTCATTTACATCAACAGAAGTCCATTCGGTAGCACCTTCTGCCATATATTCCACGATGAAAGCGGTCTCGTCTGCTGAACCAGCAACCCAAGTCAGCACTGCGCTGTTAGGAGTGATGTCAGAAACTTCCAAAGCAGTGGGAGCAACACAAGCGATTTGATCGTCACATGCAACCACAGTAACATCCATGTTCAACTTCATGTTGTTTCTATACTCATTGAAGTATTTGGTACCAGTTGCTGTTGCAGGACTTGTATATGATACTGCTGATTGAGTATCATCATAATGCATAATAGACTTGTTAGTAGTAGTTGAATGAACATAGAAAGAACCTCCGTTCCATGAACCATTACCTTCATAATAAGCTACTACCAAATTATCACCAGTATATTCAAACGGAGTATCAAAGGTGAAAGTATTCCAACCCGTTTGATAAGCGTATGAAGAAGGTCCTTCATATACCAAAGTCAAGTTTGCTGGATCAATATAATCGGTATTGCTATCGAATACTGATTTTGTAGTATTAGCCATCCAGATTTTAATATTACCGGTACTTGTGGAAGCCGGTGCGGATGAACAATTGAAACTTACAGAATAGATATTACCTGCAGTTGTATTAATTTCCTCAGCATCAATAATCTGCTGTGAATAAGTATAATTATAGGTTCCATAGAACGGCAAATAAGAATTAGTGCTTGTTCCATTACCAATAAGAACATCGTCTTGTGTAGTCACTACTGTTTCCGACTGGCAAGCCACTGCGAAAGTACCAGTAGTCCAAGCGCTCACGTTCTCGCCGCAAACAGCCTGCACTCTCATATCATAGTTGCTGTTGCCTTGGAGGTCAGTCAAAGTATAAGTAGTTTCAGTAACAGGAATGTTGTACCATTCGCTATGGTCAGCCAATTTGTACTGGAGGTTCCAAGCGGTCTGGCCTTCAACAGCTGTCCATGTAATCACAGCGGTGGTGCTGTCAACGGTAGCTGTCAAAGCGGTAGGCTGTGAGCAAGGAGTCTCAATCACAGAAATGTTGTCGATAGCGGCGGGGAACTGGTTACCATTGGTAGCATTGTTCACCCAATTGAACTGGATGCAAACTTCGCCAGCCATTTCACCAGAGATGTCATAGCTGAAAGAAGCCCAGTCATTCTCGCCTTGCAGAGTAGCGATTTCGGTAGTGGTTTCACCTTTTACCAAGTTAACCTTCAGATAGTCGTTATTAGCTTGACCATTCACACGGTAGTCGAAGCTCAAGATGGCACCAGTTTCGGGAACCATCACGGTACGGTAGGCCATCACGTTGCTGGCTTTGGTTACATCGTACTTGTTGGTGATACCGTTGTTAGATGATATATACAACTTATTATTATCGAAACCTTGGGCTTGGCCAACATACCATTTGTTAACGGCTTCGCCATTGTTGATCATGAAATAAGGATCATTGCCTTCGTCAAAGTTGTAAGCGTAGGGCAGGGTTGCGATAGAGTCAAGTTCCAGAACTGTGGGTTCATCGGGTTCAACGGGGGTCACATTGATTGTATAGGTGGCAGTTGCCATATCGCTTGCGGTCTCACCCACAAAAGCGATGGCATTAATAGTAGTGGTTTCAGTAATTTCAATAGCATTTTCATAAAGTGTAGAACTTGCGGTAGGAGTAGTGCCATCGAGAGTGTAATAAATAGCGGCACCTTCGGTAGCGCAAGCAATCGTCACATTCTGAGCGGCGGTATAAGTACCAGCTTCAGGAGCGAAAGTAGGAACGTCAACCACAACGGGTGTGGGAGGTTCGGGAGTAGAAACAGTATAAGTTATCGTAAGAGCTGCAATTCTACGATGGCTACTAGTTCCACCTATAGTGAAAATAACAGTATCTCCATTCCCGGTCCATGATCCATCTTCATACGTTCCAACATTGGAAGTTATCGCATTAGAATTATCACCACTTCCAAAGGTAAAAGCAATAGCCGTTATGATGGCATTATCTACAGTTACCGTCATGTTATTGCCAGCATACAAACGAATAGCTGCTCCAGTAGTATAGTACTTAGGAACAGAATTGGAACTGGTGTTCGTACCCTGATCAAACGTTAGGGAAATATCGTTTACCGAAAGAGAAGTAACTGCTTCTCCATTCGTGTAACCTTGCTCGCTGAAAGTGATTGTCACCTCCTCAGCGAACAAACTTCCCACTGCCATTAGCATCACTAGCAAAATGGCCACCAAACTTTTTGCCCCTCGGGCGAAAGCTTGAAAAGTGTCAAATTTTTTCATTTTGATTGATTTTGATTAATACTATTGTTTTTTTGTTTTTTGTTTTGTTTCTTATTTTTCTATTGTTGATAACTTGTTAATAACTTTTTGAGTGACAATATGTTACAATTCTTCTTACGAAGACCTAAATTTTTATTCTCTCTTTTTTGCAACATCATAATAATCCATAATAATTGCGAAGCAAAAATACACAATTTTTTTGACTTGGTGCTAATTTTTTTATTTTTTTTCTTTTTGAATTGTTAGCTATTGATTTTTAAATGTGCTGAAGGCACAATATTCTATTAACCCCGCACAAGCACGTTAGTGCGCGCTGTGGGGATCGCCAAATGAAAATTCGCCAAATCGCCAAATGGTTTTGTTTTTTCATTAAAAATATGTATCTTTGCACCTCTAAAACATATATACTATGAATCCATTATTTAAAGCGGAAGTTTACCAGAACCGCCGCACCCAGTTGAAAAAAGCCGTGAAAAGCGGTATTGCCATCTTTTTAGGCAACAGCGAAGCCCCCATGAATTATCCTTCCAACACCTATAAATACCGTCAGGACAGCAATTTCCTGTATTTCTTCGGTCTCTCCATTGCCGACATCGCCGCCGTCATCGATTTTGACGAGAACCGCAACATCATTTTCGGCAATGACTTCGAGATTGACGACATCATCTGGATGGGCAACCAGCCCACGCTGGCATCCTTGGCCGAGAAAGTGGGTGTGAAAGAGGTGATGCCCATGGCCAAGCTGAGCGAATACATCCATGCCGCCCAAGCCGCCGGCCGTCAAGTGCACTTCACCCCGCCCTACCGTGGCGACAACAAGATATGGCTGTCCAACCTCACTGGTATCAACGTGAACGACATCCGCAACCACGCTTCGGCAGAACTGATCAAGGGTATCGTGAACCTGCGCTCCGCCAAGGAGGACTGCGAAATCGAGCAGATGGAGAACGCCTGCGAAATCGGCTATAAGATGCACACCGCCGTGATGCGCCGCTGCGTGGCCGGCGTGCCCGAACTGGAGCTGGCTGGCTTGGCCGAAGGTATCACCCTGTCGTACGGCAATGGCGTGTCCTTCCCCATCATCCTGTCACAGCACGGCGAAACCCTGCACAACCACGGCCATGAAGCTATCCTGCAGGAAGGCAACATGCTGCTGATGGACGCTGGCGCCGAAAACCTGATGAACTACTGCTCCGACAATACCCGTACCCTGCCTGTGGGCGGCCGCTTCACCCAAAAGCAAAAGGAAATCTACGAAATCGTGCTGAAAGCCAACATGGACGCCATCGACGCTGCCAAACCCGGCGTGTATAACAAGGAACTGCATACGCTGTCCTGCAAAGTCATCGCCGAAGGCCTGTCACAGTTAGGCTTGATGAAAGGCGATGTGGATGAAGCCGTACGCCTAGGTGCCCACGCCCTGTTTATGCCCCACGGTTTAGGCCATCAGTTGGGCTTGGACGTGCACGACATGGAAGACCTCGGCGAGAACTTCGTCGGCTATGATGAAACTGTGAGCCGCAGCGACATCTTCGGTTGGAGCGCCCTGCGTATGGCCCGCGAGCTGAAACCCGGCTTCATCGTGACCATCGAACCGGGCATCTATTTCATCCCGCAACTGATTGACATCTGGAAAAACGAACACAAGTTCGAGCAATTCATCAACTACGACAAGGTGGAGCAATACCGTGACTTCGGCGGCATCCGCATCGAGGACGACCTGCTGATTACCGCCGACGGCCACAAAGTGCTCGGCCCCGCCATCCCTAAAACCCCGAAGGAGCTGGAGGAGATTATAGGGAAGTAACGGGAAGACGGGGAGACATGCACTGCGTGCATTCGGGAAGACGTACACTACGTGTACTCGGGGAGACGGGAAGACGGATAGACGATATCGTATAACCGAGTGAACGAAGTGAACGTCTCCTCGAACGAGCGTAGCGAGTGACTTCCCGAGCGAATGAAATGAGCGTCTCCCCGAGCGAGCAAAGCGAGCATCTCCCCGAGTGAGCAAAGCGAACGACTTAACGTAATAAAAACAAAAATAAACAACATGAAAGTATTAGTACTCAACTGCGGAAGTTCGTCAATCAAATACCAGCTGATTGACATGGCCAACAATGCCGAATTGAAAGCTAAGGGTTTGGTAGAACGTATCGGCTTGGAAATGGGTGAATTCACCCACAAACCTGTCGGCAAGGACAAATATTATGTACAGACCCCTATCAAAGACCATGAAGTAGGTGTCAACTTAGTGCTGAAAGCCCTGACCGACCCCGTTCACGGTGTCATCAGCGACCTTAACGAGATTGGAGCGGTAGGTCATCGTGTGGCTCACGGCGGCGAATATTTCAAGAAAAGCATGATTTTGGGCGAGCAAGAACTCGAAGAAATCAAGAAACTGTGTGAGTTGGCACCCTTGCATAATCCCGCCAGCTTACTGGGTATCAAGGTGATGCAGAAACTTCTGCCCAATGTGAAACATGTGGGCGTTTTCGACACCTCTTTCCATCAGACCATGCCGGCAGAAGCTTATCTGTATGCTATTCCTTACGAATACTATACCAATAATAAGGTGAGACGCTATGGTTTCCACGGCACCAGCCATAAATATGTGGGTCCTAAGGCTGCCGAAATCGCTGGCGTGGATTACAACAACTCCAAAATTATCAGCTGCCACTTGGGTAACGGCGCTTCCATCTGCGCCATCAAGAACGGCAAGTCTGTGGACACTTCCATGGGTTTCACCCCTGTTGAAGGTTTGGTGATGGGTACCCGCTGCGGCGACCTTGACCTTGGCGCCCTGATTTACATTGCTGAAAAGGAAAACATGGACTTCAAAGCCATGAACACTTTCATCAACAAGAAATGCGGTTTGCTCGGTATTTCCGGCAAGAGTGTGGACATGCGCGATATCCGCGCCGGCAAGGACAGCGGCGACGAGCGCTCCAAATATGCTTTCGACATGTTCGCTTACAGAGTGAAGAAATATATCGGTGCATACGCCGCTGCCATGGGTGGTGTGGATGTCATCCTTTTCACCGGCGGTATCGGCGAGAACGCTTGGTTCCAGCGCGAAGCCATCTGCCAAGGACTTGAATTTCTGGGCTGCACCCTTGACAAGGCCGAAAATGAGAGACTGGCTGGTCAGGATGGTATTATCTCCACTCCCGACTCCCGCGTGAAACTCGTTTCCGTCACCACCAACGAAGAGTTAGTGATCGCCACGGATACGTATAATCTCGTGAAGTAGCGTGAAGGCGTGGAGACACTCGCTTTGCTCGTTCGTGGAGGCGTGAAGACGTGAAGACGTGAAGACGTGAAGACGTGGAGACGTGGAGGCGTGGAGGCGTTAGTGTGTTCATTAATGTCTTCACGCTTTTCTATTCTTCACTTTGTTTCATTAAATATTCACGATATTTTGTCATCAAAAGACTATTCTTATAAATAAGATCATATATCTCCTGCAAACTATCTTTTTGTATATACTGTAATTCTTCTGCTATCTGTAGCTGACAGAAAACTTCCATTAATGAGCTGTATGCTATACTTATAAAGTGTACTTTTTCTTTTAAAGATATCCTGCCACTTCCTTCTGCAATATTTGATGGAACAGATACACAAGCTCTTCTCAATTGATCACACAATGCATATCTTTCTACTTTTGGAAATTTTTCAATCAATGTATAAATCTGTATCACCAATTGTTTGCTGACCTTCCATACATCAAGATTCTCAAAACTATAATAATGTTTCATAGTGTAATATTATATAAATTTATTTTGCAAAAATAATAAAATTATTTTTTATTATATATAGTTATAGTGATTTTTTTCTCCTTAATATCTTAATGTCTCCACGTCTTAACGTCTTAACGTCTTAACATATAACCACTTTAACAATCATGAACACCCTAAATAGTTTTTCTCCCAACCAAATCGCTATTATCGCAGACCAGAACGTACTGCAACTGTTTCCATACTATCTGGATAAGTTATATGCGGATATTCCAAAATTTGTGCTTTCGGTGTTACCTGGCGAACAAAATAAAAACATTGACGAAGTGGTGTACCTGTGGCAAAACCTGCAGGAACTGCACATTGACAAAAAAAGTCTCATTATCAATTTTGGAGGCGGAATGGTCATGTACCTATCAGCGAGGCATACCCTTCATCAACATCCCCACCACCCTGCTCAGCATGATTGATGCAGCGATTGGTGGTAAAAACGGCATCAACCTCAACAACGTGAAAAACGCTGTCGGCACCATCAATCTGCCCCAAGAGGTTATTATCAACCCTCAATTTCTAATGACCTTGCCACACCAACAGCTACTCAACGGTTTCGGGGAAATGTTGAAATACGCCTTGATTGGCAACAAAACTTTATGGGATGAACTGAAAGCATTGAAATCTATTCATTATCAAAATATTAAAAAGGAATGGGTAAATTCTTGCATGGAATTTAAAGAGAAAACAGTCCAAAAAGATCTGTACGACACTGGTTTGCGCCATATCCTGAATTTCGGGCACACCATCGGACATGGTATTGAGACTTGGACACTGAATAAATATGGAGACGCAAGGCCGTGCATTTCCGCAGAAAAAATACCTCACGGTTATGCCGTAGCTTTAGGAATGGTTGCCGAGAGCTATCTATCATACTGTCATGGACTATTGTCACAATCCGCTTACGAGGAAATTCGCACTGTTATTTTACAAAATTATAATAAGATACTTACGCCACTATCTGACGATGATATCTCAGAAATTGTAAAACTCTGTCTCTTCGACAAAAAGAACATTGATGGCCGAATCAATATCACTATGTTGGAAACCATCGGTAAAGCCAGTCCGGATCATTGGGTTAGCGAGGAGGAATGCGAAGAGGCTATTAGGAATTTAATCGTAGAGGCGTAGATGCGTTAAGGCGTGGAGACGTGAAGACATGCACTGTGTGCATTCGTTAAGACGACATTTTGTTATTCATCTTTAACGTCTCCACGAACGAGCGAAGCGAGTGTCTCCACGTCTTAACGCCTTAACGTCCTATCTTTTCAACAAATCAAACACCGTCTTCACGGGATTGAAAGTAGCCAAGGGAACCTCAACAAACACGGTAATCCAATACGCCATAGCGCCATTCCACAAGCCAGGAAGCTCCATGGCCTTGAGGCTGCGGTCGCCATACGATTTCGAGGAGATAAAGCCCTTGGTTTCATCCACATAATCTTTCAGATTAAAGAACTCGCCTTTGTAATTGCGGAAAGCGCATACCATATCCACCGGGTTGAAATGCGTGGCCTGGCGGGCAATTTCCATCTGCTCAGTATCTTTGGCATCCATCTGCGACGACTCCACAATCTGCAAGCTTTCCATCTCATCATCAATAACCCAGAACGGACCACCTCCCGGTTCGCCTTCATTTTTTACCATACCGCACACGCGGATAGGACGATTCATCTTCTCGTATAAGGCCTCGGGAGTCGGGTCATCATCCACATTGATCATCAGTTCGGTGGAAGCAAAATCCAACATCTCGCACAAGTCCATATCATCCACTTCTCCTGCTTCGATTTTTTTCAGGTAATAAAAAGTTTTATTCTGTAATTCTATCAGATAAGAGGCCAAGGCTTTCTTATAGGTGAAGGTAATGTCGGCCTTATCTTCTGTAATCACATTATCTATATTTTTGACAAAAACGATATCCGAATGGATATTGTTCAGATTGCCAATCAACGCTCCGTGACCACCCGGGCGGAACAACAATTCGCCCTTTTCATTACGGAAAGGCGTATTGTCCAATTCTGCTGCCAAGGTATCGGTGGAAGGATGCTGGATGGAATAAGAAATGTCGTATTTCACGCCGAAACGCTCCTCATATGTGGGAAGCACCCTGGCTAACAACTGCTCAAAGCCCTGTTGGTGTTGCGGCGACACAGTGAAATGCAAGCGGCAGTTGCCCTGCTCATCGCGGGCATACTGGGCAGCCTCCACCAAATGCTCTTCCACCGCAGTGCGGCAAGCATCCCCATATCGATGGAATTTCAGCAAACCCTTCGGCAAATTGCCGTAATTCAGTCCCTCTTTTTCCAGAATATAACGCACAATCAGCTTGTAATTCTGATACTCCATCTCATGCTCTATGGCATAGCCATCCTGGGCCATCGCCTTGCGCAGATCTTCGTAAAAAGCAAATTTTGGCAGTTTCGTCAAAAAAGCTTTCGCTTTCACAGCCATTTCCTCGCTATCATTTTCAAGATAGGAATACAACTCCTTGAACATACGCGAAGCCGCTCCTGATGCCGGCACAAATTTGGTAACACTCTTACCTTCAATCAGATGCTCATAATCCGCTACCAAATCCTCAATCTGCTCCTCCTCGAGACGTACGATACCGTCATCGATAGTGGCGGGGCGGTCCAAACACACAAATTTGAAACCGTTTTCAAAGAAAGAGAACTGGCGCTGCACCTCATTGGGATTGCTGCCGCGGGCCTGAATGAATTGAATGTCTTCGGGGGTGAATTGGATTTTCATAATATCGAATTTTGAAAAAACAAAATTACAGTTTTTTTTTGAATTCAAAGTTCAAATTTATTAGTGTGCAAATAAAAATCGTTAAGACATTCGCTTCGCTCATTCGTTAAGACGTTAAGACATGCACTGCGTGCATTCGTGAAGACGAAATTCGCCTCTACGTCTCCACGAACGAGCGAAGCGAGTGTATCCACGTCTTCACGAATCACAAAATTCCGTATCTTTGCAGTCCAAATTTGAAAGACGATGAAAAGCAAGAGAACAGTAGCGATTGCCTATGATTTTGACGGCACCCTGGCGGCCGGTAATATGCAGGAATACAACTTTATTCCTGACCTCAACATGAACAAGGGCGAATTCTGGGGCGAAGCCAACCAACTGGCCATGGACAATGATATGGACGAGGTGCTTGCCTACCTGTATCTCATGCTTACCAAAGCCAAAGAAAAAAATATCTCCATCCATAAGGAGACCTTTATTCGTTACGGCGAACACATCACCTTTTTCAAAGGAGTGGAAAGTTATTTTGAACGTATGAATGCCTATGCGAAAACCAAGAATCTGGTTCTTGAACACCATATTATTTCTTCTGGTTTACGTGAATTTGTACAAGGAACTTCCATCGCCAAACATTTCAAAAACATCTTCGCTTCCGGCTTCCAATACGACAAAAATGGTGTGGCCTGCTGGCCTGCCTTGGCAGTCAACTACACCAATAAAACACAATTTTTGTTCAGAATCAACAAGGGTATCAATAATTCTTATGATAACACATTGATTAATAAGATTGTACCAGAGGATGACAAACCTGTTCCCTTTTCCAATATGATTTATTTGGGCGATGGGGAGACCGATGTGCCTGCCATGAAAATGGTGAAATTGCAAGGCGGTAACACCATTGCAGTATATAATCCTGATGCCAAGCGAACCAACTCGCCACGGCGGTCACCGAGAGAAATATGCCTCGAGATTATCCAACATAAACGTGCAGACTATATCGCTCCCGCTGACTATTCCGAAGGCAGTGAATTGGATGTGATTATCAAGAAGGTAATTGACAAGATTGCCATGGAGCAGGATCTTATCGAGCTGAAAGACAAGATTATGAACGGACAGTAGCGTTCAGATTTTCCATCGCTTTTTCCAAGGTTACTCTGGGACAGGCCACATTGATTCTGAAATGATTCAGGCCTTCCTCGCCAAAAATAGCCCCGTCATTTAATGCAATCTGTGCTTTGTCCACCAGCAGGCGGAACAGTTGCTTATGGCTCATGCCCAAAGCGCTAAAATCCAGCCAAGGCAGATAAGTGGCTTCATGACGGAAAGTCTTGATTTCCGGAATGTTTTCTTTTATATACTGTTGAATAAAATCTACGTTTCCCTTTACGTATTGCAACAATTGTGAAAGCCATTCTTCCCCTTTCGTGTAGCAGGCTTCCAGCGCCACCTCCCCGAAAATATTGCCCACAAAAATGTGAATGCCATCATACATCAACTTCTCAAAGCGCTTACGAAGCTCAGTATTGGAAATGATGATTTCAGACGTGGATAAACCTGCCAAATTAAAGGTTTTGCTGGGAGCCATGCAAGTAATGGTATTTTGAGCAATTCCTTCGGAAATACTGGCCATAGGCGTATGTTTATACCCTGGCATGATCAAATCGGAATGAATCTCGTCGGAAATCAATAGACAGTGATATTTCAGGCAAAGTTCGCCCACTTTTTTCAATTCTTCTTTCGTCCAACAGCGGCCCAACGGATTATGAGGATTGCACAGTATCATCATTTTTACTCCTTGTCGCAAACAGTCTTCCATATGATTGTAATCCATTTCGTAATGGTCACCCACTAATTTCAGAGGATCACGAATAATCTGCCGGTCTTGATTTTCAACCACATAATAAAATGGGTGATACACAGGCGTTTGCACCAACACCTTGTCGCCTGGAGCAGTGAAAGCCTGTACCAAAAAAGACAAGCCCGGCACGATGCCCGGGGCAAAATAGATCCAATCCTTCTCAATTGTCCACTGATGCCGACGTTGCATCCAGTTGATAATGGACTGATAAAATCCCTCAGAATGAATAAAATATCCCAATACGGGATGTTTCATTCTATTTTCTATTGCTTCAAATACAAAATCCGGAGTGCGGAAATCCATATCGGCCACCCAAAGAGGAATCAGATTATCGGCACCATAAATATCCTGATAGCCGTCGTATTTCACGCAATTGGTGCGTTTTCTGTCAATTATCTCATCAAAATTATATTTCATCCTTGTTATTTTTTCGGGATTGCAAAATTGTGTTTTCTGTATAATTATTGTGCTATCAAACGCTTGAAAATGAGCGAAATAAAATATAAATATGTTTTAAATCCAGTCTTTCAACCAATAATAAGACAATGCTATATATTCACGGATACATTTGATTTCAAGTTCCAGATAATTCCAATATGTATATCTGAGTTTAATGCTTTTCACACTAGGAACAAAGTTGTTGCCATGTAACTTTTCCTTGTTCAGCTTCAGATCAAAATCCACAGCATGCTCAAACGAAGCAATTCCTCTAATTTTATTAAAACCGCATTTTCTCAAACATTTTAATGTACGAGACAAGTGTTCTGGTGATGAAATAACCAACAACGACTTTTGTTTCAAATAAGGAAATGTTTCGGCAAGACAAACGGTTTGAGAACGGGTGTTGCTGCCATCTGTCATATATATTATGCTGTCCGCAGATACCCCATAATTTACAAGGAATCTTTTCATTTCTTCTTGACATACAGAATCTTCTGGATGGACAAGTACAATTGGTTTGTGTATAGCGTTTGCAAATTCAGCCGTATAATATAGTCTAAGCAAATTACTTTCGGATGGCATTCCTCCACCACCGTACATTATGACATAGTCTGGTGAAAAAACACTATCATTAACCCCGTCCCTCACTGTGTCCTCACCCAAATACCAGTACATGTGGAATGGAACAGGAGTAAACGCCAATATTCCTAATGTTATGAATACTATCCCAATAGTGAAGACTATCCACTTTAATAATAAATCTATTCTCATTGTTTTTAGGGAACTTGCCATGAGAGCTTGGCAGTGTTTGAGTTTTATCGCGAACAATTTTTATTAAACTGCAAAAATAACATATTTTTATTTTACTGAAAAATGCTGATAGAAAAAAAAAGATACGTATTTTTGCATACATTTTTTTTGCATCATGACTAATCAAGAAAAAGACCAGATTATCGCTTTAATCAAGCAGGAAGTGATTCCTGCCACAGGTTGTACCGAACCCGTTGCCGTTGCCTTGGCCGTAGCCAAAGCCAAAGAAACTCTGGGAGCTGTTCCCAAACAGATTCAATTGTTCTTGAGCGCCAATATCTTGAAAAACGCCATGGGTGTGGGTATCCCCGGCACTGGTATGTTCGGATTGCCTATCGCCATCGCCCTGGGAGCCCTGATAGGCAGATCTGAATACGAACTGAACGTGCTCAAAGACACCACCCCTGAGGCGGTTGAGCAAGCCAAACAATATATCCAAGAGCAGCGTATCCAGATTCAGCAGAAAAAAGACACAGAAGAGAAACTGTATATTGAAGTGCGTGTGCACAATGGCGACGACAATGCCAAAGTGGTGATTGCTCACGAACACACCCATTTCGCCCTGATTGTGAAGAATGGCCAGGTATTATTGGACCAAAGCGCAAAGGTTGAGACCGAAAAAAACGATAACCAAGTAAAACTCAATTTGCGCAAAGTATATGACTTTGCCACCACCACCCCAAGTATGGAACTGAGTTTTATCTTGAAAGCGGTAGAATTGAACAGCAAAGCCGCTGAGGTAGGGTTAAAGAAAAACCCCGGTCATTCGTTAGGAAACACTATTTTGCACCAGCCCAAAAAGAAATTCTTCGGCAAACACAGCCTTTATGCGAAGATACTGTCCGCCACCTCTGCCGCCTGCGACGCCCGTATGGCGGGAGAAATGATACCCGTAATGAGCAATTCAGGCAGCGGCAACCAAGGTATTGCCGCCACCATGCCCGTGGTTGTTTACGCCAAAGAAAGAAGAAAAACAAAAGAGGAGCTGGTAAGAGCACTGATTTTAAGTCACCTGACTGTTATATACATCAAACAAAGTTTCGGACGCTTATCGCCTTTGTGCGGTTGTGTAGTCGCTGCCACAGGTTCCGCCTGTGGCCTGACTTATTTGATGGACGGCACTTACGAGCAGATTGCCTATGCTGTGAAAAACATGATTGCCAACATTACCGGTATGATTTGCGACGGAGCCAAGCCCAGCTGCTCATTGAAAGTTGCCACAGGAGCCTCTACCGCCATCCTTTCATCGATGTTAGCTATTGAAAACAAGACGGTTAGCGCGGTGGAAGGTATTATTACCGATGACGTGGATCAGTGCATCCTCAACATGAATGCAATAGGCACAAAAGGAATGTCCCGCACCGATGAATTGGTGCTGGACATGATGACGCATAAAAATTAATCTCCGTAATAAATTCAGGCTTTATTTAATGCCCAATTTATGTTTTACCTTGGCTGAAATATCTTCGCCCTGTTCGTAGTATGTAAGTGTAGAAGTATCAAAGATATATGTAAAGTTAAATTCTTTTCCCACCTCTTTGATAGCATTCAGTATTTTCTCCTGGAAAGGTTTTAACAATTCCAGTTGCTTGGCTTGCAATTCCTGTTCGGCAGACTGTGAAAAATCCTGAATACGCTTATACATATTTGTCAGCTCATCTTCTTTGATTTTCAGAACAGCTGGGGAAGAGGTTCCCTTACTCGCCATCTGTTGGTATTCTTCCTGTTTTTTCTGAAATTCGCTGGCCATCTCCTCACCTGTGGCCTGCAATTCAGTTTGCATATCCGCAATAACTTTCTGCACTGTGTCGATTCCCGGCATCACTTTGATGATTTCTCCGTAATCTACATGACCGAATTTTGCTTTTTGCTGGGCAAAAGAGGCAAAGGGGCATAACAATGCAGCCAAAAATATAATGATGAATATCCTTTTCATGTTTTCCTCTTATTTTTTGATTCCCAGTTTTGCTTTGACCATCGGAGTAACATCTATTCCATTATCATAGAACAAAAGAATCTGAGTATCAAATATATATGCAAATCCCTGTTCTTTTGCCACCTGGCTGATAGCTTCTTGAATTTTATCCTGGAAAGGTTTGGCCAATTCGTATTGTTTTTCTTCCAAATCATCCTGCACACCATATTGGAATTCCTGGATACGGGTTTGCAAATCCACTAATTCTTTCTCTCTGATTTGTCTGACGGAAGAACTCATGGTTCCGGCTTCTCTGTCAAATTTATCTTTTTTGGTCTGAAATTCCTCTACCATTCCGGCATACAATTCTTCCAATTCTGCCTTGAAAGCATTCAATTTGATTTGAAGAGAATCAATACCTGGCATAGCCTGAAGGATTTCGCCAGAATTAACATGTCCGTACTTTCCTTGTGTTTGAGCTTGAACTGAGCACACTGATACCGCCATAATAACGGCCAATGACAATAAAATCTTTTTCATTTGCTTCAAAAAATCTATAAATTAATACTGTTATTCGTCGTCATTATCACGATTGGGAGAAATGCCCAGTTTTTGCATAATTTGTTCGTTGATATCCCATTTTGGATCGGCATAAACGATAGTCATATCGCCGGCCACGTCAAAAACAAAAGCAAAACCACGGTCTTTGGCATAATCCTGGATAGCGGTAAATACCCTGTCTTGGATAGGTTTTACCAATTCCTCTCTCTTCTTGAACAAGTCGCCGTCGGTACCGAAACGTTTTTTCTGCAGATTTTTAGCAGCTTGTTCTGCGGCAATAATGGCATCCTCGCGACTTTGCTTCATTTTGTCGGGCAAGGTAATCGCTTCCACCTGATATTTTTTATACATGGAATCGATACTCTTGAATTGTTGTTCGATTTCGTTTTGCCATTCCACCGCCAGACGATCCAACTCGGCCTGTGCTTCAACGTACTCAGGCATATTGGACAATATATATTCTGAATCGATATACGCATATTTTTGACTGAAAAGAGGCAGAGCTATCAAAGATATCAGCACTAAGGTTAAAAAGATCTTTTTCATGATTTTATTTTTTTTGATTACTAACGATTTTAATGAACATATATTGTTTTAGACTACTAATCGATAGATTGGTTTATTGAGATATGGAATCTTCCCTTATTTGCGTTCGGCATTCCTGGTACCTCATCGAAACCGTAGCCCCAGTCGAAACCAAGCAAACCGAACATCGGCAGGTAAATTCTCACACCCAAACCAGCGGATTTGTACATGTGGAAGGGACTGTATTCTCGTTTGTCAAGCCAGGCTTTTCCTGCCTCAGCAAAAGCAAGCAAATAGATGGTTGCACTAGGATTCAAGGTGATAGGATAACGGATTTCCGCTGTAAATTTATTGTAAATAGTACCACCTATTTCGCTACCATCCACATACGGCGAGAGCGAATAATCGTCATAACCGCGCATACCGATCACTTCGCGGGCATCCAACATGGCATAAGTGGACATACCATCGCCTCCCAGATAGAAACGCTCAAAAGGAGAAGGACCGATAGCTTTGTTATAGCAACCCATAAAGCCCATCTTCATACGCACAAAGAATACCAGATTCTCCACAATACGGGTATACCATGATACATTCAGTCTCCACTTATGAAATTCAAGCCATCTATACTTTTCCTGAGGGGTAAGAGAGGAATAATCCACATTTTTCTTGAACAAAGAATACGGTGGTGTCAACTGCACTGAGAACGTGATTTCAGAACCCTCGCGCGGATAGATAGGCGCGCTGACAGAATTTCTAGTAATCATGAAAATATAGCTCAAACTATTGGCATATCCACTACTGAAAATAAAATAGCTGTAATTCTGAACGCGGTAGCGCTGATAAGAGATTGTATGGGAAATTTGGAAATAATCATCCGGCCATTTCACTTTTCTGGCAATAGAAAGTGAGGCTCCGATAGTGCTGATTTCCACGTGATTTGCGGTACTTCTCTTTGTGCCGTCTGTTTGTTTCTGATAATAAATACCCGCTGTCAGGGAAATAGGTTTTTTTCCTCCCAGCCAAGGTTCGGTAAACGACAAACTATAATTTTGATAATACTTGGCGTTGGTGGAAACATTGAAGGACAAACGTTGTCCATCACCACCGGGGATAGGTGTCCAAGCCTCTTTTTTGAAGAACTTTTTGAAAGAGAAATTATTGAAAGCTATACCCGCACTAATGACGAAAGTTCCCGCTCCATAACCTGCGGAAAGTGACAGCTGGTCGGAGGAGGACTCTTCCACCACATATTCGATATCCACCGTACCGTCAGCCTCGTTCGGTTTGGGAATTACATTCATGCTTTCCTGGTTAAAATACCCCAAAGACAATAGCACCTGCTGGGTTCTGATAATATCCGCACGATTGAACATCTGGCCAGGGATCGTGGTGATTTCACGCATGATGACATTGTCGTTTGTCTTGGTATTTCCCGTGATGGAAATCTTGTTGTATCGGGCCTGTTTGCCCTCGCGTATACGGATTTCAATATCAATAGAGTCGTTTTCAATCATCACTTCTACCGGCATTGCGGAGAAGAACAGATAACCATCGTTCATATACAACGAGCTGACATCGTTACCCAAGTCATTTTGCATAGGATTTGTCAGATTGTTCATCAGCTGGGTTTGGTTATATACATCCCCTTTGCTGATGTTCAATAGCTTACTTAAGGTTGAAGACGGGTATTTCGTATTTCCCACAAAAGAAATGTTCCGGAAATAGTATTTATGTCCCTCGTTGACGTAAATGTCAATGTAAACATTATTTCCCTTGATATAAACAGAATCCTTGGAGATATAAGCATCGCGGTATCCCAATTCATTGTATTTGTTAATCATGGCTACCTTGTTGCTTTCGTACGATTCTTCAATAAACTTGGAAGCCTTGAAAATACGGAGTTTTACACGATCCGCGAAATAATCCTCCATGTGTTCCAGAATATCTTTGGATTGGTAATAGCCCTTGTGTTTGAAACAATAGGCGATGGCAGTATCCAACTTAGAGAAAGGCTGGAATTTGAATTTTTCCTTGGTTTCTTTCATGGGTTTCAGCAACTTGGCTTTAGAAACCTCTTGATTACCAATGATACTGATTCTTGCAATCTTAACTTTCTTATTTTTCTTGACATTGAACAGCAGACGAACGCCCTTGGACACCTTTGGATCCTGGGTTTCCTCTACAGTCACCGTACAATTATAGAAACCCTTTTCGACGTAATAATTCTTGATAAGATTCATACAGGTCTGCTTCATATTGTCATTCACAATATTTCCCTGTGTGAGTTTTATCTTTTCGCGGATTTCATTTTCCTCGTTTTTTGTTGTGCCCTTGAAACCAAAAGCTACCAGACGGGCCCGTTCTTCAAGATACACATTCAAAAACACCTTGTTATCGATCACATTCGTGATAGTAATATCAATTTTCTCGTAGTAACCTGAATTCCACAAACGTTTGATGGATTTAGAGATGTCATCACCGGGAATTTCGATGACACTTCCCACACCAAAATTGAGCATTCGCTGGTCGAAGTTGGCGTTGCCGGAAGAAGTAATACCGCCGATTTCATACTTTTTGGGAGTCAAATAGTCAATGTCAATTGGGGGCACCCCGTCTTGCGAGGAGACCACAATCTGAGCATAACTTTCTAATCCACAAAAAGATATAAAAAGCAAAGCTGTAAAAACAAGCCAACTTTTCAGTTTCATCCTATTTTAAAAATTAGCTTGCAAAGATAGCAAAAAAAATTGGGATTTTCAAGGATTTTTTAGAAATGTACTTACTCCGTCATTGCCTGAATCTGTTCACCAGTTTTCCCGAAGCGGCGTTCGCGGGATTGAAAATCCAGAATCACCTGCCACAAGTCTTCTTTTTGGAACTCGGGCCACATGATGGGAAGGAAGAAAAATTCGGCATAAGCCAGCTGCCACAGCAAGAAGTTACTGATGCGATATTCACCTCCTGTTCTAATCAGGATATCAGGATCTGGTATTTCGCTGTCATACAAATATTTACTAACAGTGTCTGTTGTAATATCCTCTACATTGAGTTGTCCATTTCGCACCTCTTTTGCCAGCTGTTGGGCAGCATGGGTCAACTCTGTGCGGCCGCTATAACTCAATGCCAACACCACCGTCAAGCCCTTGTCTTCGGCAGTATCCTGCAGCGCACGCTGTAATTCATTATAACACTCTGTTGGCAATGATTTTAAATCGCCAATAGCTTTCAAGCGAACTTGATTTTTTTTCAGACTCTCCAACTCATTGTGAACCGCAGATACTAGCAAAGACATCAGGGCGTCGACCTCTTCTTTCGGACGGTTCCAGTTTTCCGTGGAGAATGTATACAAGGTCAAATATTTAACTCCTATTTCGGCAGCAGCCTCAATCACTCTGCGCACCGACTCCACCCCGTGCTGGTGACCAAACACACGTTCGCGGGATTGTCTTTTCGCCCATCGGCCATTACCATCCATAATGATGGCTACATGCTCTGGCACGTGGTTTTTGTCAATTTTGTTCAGAATCTCATTCATTTGGCACAAGTTTTATCTTTTTCTACCCAATTTACGACGCACACTTACCTTATGCTTGATGTCACAGATTCTGTCTTCATTGCCAATTTTGAACGTGATGGTTCCGCCACAGAAAGAATAAAAATCAGTGGTTTTGAAGTTGCCCCGGTCTGAATTATGGTCATTTAATGGTTGACCGATTTCCGGTGATCGGTCTGCCAAATCCGCGATAATGTCTCCTCTGTTGAAACGAAGTGCATCATTGTCATAATAGGTTCCACTCACGTCGTCCAGGTAGTCGGTACAAGTGAAGCGCATACCCCATTCGGCTCCGATAGAAACATACCGGCCGATATTCACTTTTAAACCGATGCCGAAAGGAATGGCAAAACTACATAAAGAGTAATATTTTTTCTTAGGATCCAGTCCTTGGCCTTCTGTTCCAAAAGGCTGTAAATCGTATGTTTTTCCATTGTATTCCGCCTGCGGATTAAAGGAAAAGACGGCCACTCCCGCAAACACGTAAGGAGAAAATCGGTTATAGCCCTTCTGGTTGTACAATTTCAAAAAATTCACCTCTGCCTGCACTGACAGTTCCGTAATTGGAGACTTGAAGCTCAGATTACGCTCATACGAGCCATTGCTAACAGCATCGCTGGCACGTACTTTGGCGAACATAATATTGGCTTTCAGCGCCCAACGGGGAGTAAAATTGTAACGATACACTACACCACCTGCGAAACCGCATTCCGAGAAAATGGTGGAATGGCTTAAGTCTCCAATATAGAAGCTCGTTCCTAAAAAGGCGCCAATTTCCGACTTCTGGGCGAAACCAGCACCCAGACTTAAAACTATCAAACTGACAATAAGAAATATCTTTTTCATTTTTTTTGAATAACCTGCAAAAATACAAATTTTTTTAATTAGCCAATTAGCAAATGTGATAATTAGCAAATTGTAGTGACGTGGCATGCCACGTTTCTACATGGAGATGCAGAATCTCAATCTAAACGCGAAATTATCCAATTGATGATCCCGGGCGTAAGCACCATAGCGATAAAAGACGCCGAGGCCGAAAGAAAGAAATTTCATCAATACCAGCAAATCCTCCACCACAATACCCGATTCAAAATACCCTTTTTCCATGGTCTTGAATTCCACACCATAATGGTTTTCAGGATGTTTCAGCCATCCGAAACCGATATTCTGGCACAACACGATTTTAGGATTATACACCTTACCTTTCCTCATTTTTCCAAAACAATGCCTGCTGGACAAAAACTCGTTTGGTTCCATGGTGGCGAATTGCTCCTTGCCGTCGAAGCCGAAATTGATATGGGAATTGCCCCAGTTCACATTACCGCCAGCCCGCGGCACATAGAGCAGAGAATACGGCACATCTCCGATGACTGTCCCCGCCTCAAAACAAAACTCCGAATATCCCAACCTCTTATATACTTGCTTATGGGTCACTTTGATATTCAACTTGTTGTAATTGAACTCACTGCCCAACACATTCCTGACGCCAATGAAATAATTGACGGTGATTACCGGATAACGCGAATTTCCCACAAAAGTGAAGTCTTCCGATTTAAGCTTTCTTTCTTTGAATGCCAGACGCGCGCTAAACTGTAACTCAAAATTGGTGAATTGATAGCTTGAATTTTCACCATCTGGTGGCAACGGCTTTTTAAAACTGTAATCAAAACAGGTTTTATTTTGGGTATATTGCGCACCAATTTGAAGTGATAACGGTTTGATGACATTGATTTTGAACTCCGCACCAGCCAGTTTTGAACGGTCAAATTTGTAGATCAGCCAGCGACGGTAAAACTGACCATCGAACAGCATATACTGACGGTTGAAAAACTTTGTATGAGCACTTTCAAACACATCATCCGCATAGACAAAGCGCAAAGTGCTATATAATTTTTCGGAAATCAAAATATCCATTTTTCCACCCCATTTCCACGCCTTGTCCTTTAATCCGTAGGCAAAATATCCACCAAAACTGACTTCTTTCGCAAATTTATCATTGGTATTCAAGCCCATTCCCAATCGGAAACCCTCATAATTATTGAAATCCAGCAAACTTGGGATATAAATGTTGACGGGACCGGCGGCTATATTTCCCGTCAGCAAAGTCTGCAGGAAAAACAGCTTCCTGTCTATTTTTACCTTCTTTTGTATTTTCGCCCCTAATTCGTAAGTCTGCTTCTCTACGTCGGAGATAGCCTGATTTCTGTACGTCTCTAATATTTCCTCTCCTCTTTCACTATTTTCTTCCACTACCACCACATCCTCCTGATTGAACACACTGTTTTTTATCGGAATATTCACCTGTATATCTTTGGTGGTCATTTGTGACTGAACAACCAATGGATTATCGGCAAAGACCTTTTTATCATAGATGATTTGTGCCTCCAATTCTGAAGAAAAAAGGGTGTTGGTGGATTTTTCCCTTTGGTATTTCTGAAAGATTTTCACAGGGAAAGCCTCAAAATCCTTGGCAGACTTGGCAAAGACCTCTGTCAACGCATAATCATCCTTGCCAATATACAACAAACCCTGCAGCGCATTGAAAACTATATTGTTTTTAGGGACAAAGGCGATCACATAAATCGTATCCTGATTCTCGTAAAGTGTGTCCTGTATTTGGAAATTATAGAATTTATGGGTACCCTTTACGATGGGATTGACATATTTTGTATCCATAATCTCCACATAATTACTTCGATACAAACTGAAAGTCTGACTTAAAGTCAGCAGGACCGACAAAATAGGATTACGCGCCACAGAAGTTTTGGACGCAATAATTTCAGTGTATTCCCTGGATGGTTTCTTGTAATACAACTCGTTCACACTCTCATTAAGCAGAAAATACGGTTTTAACTGCATGCTATCGGGGTGATAGCGAGTGACATAGAACTTGTGGTATTGGGTGACTTTGAACGAAGAATTGGTATAAGGACTGTTCAGTTCCCTATATTTGATGACACTGTCAATAATCTTATCGGCTGGGTTGATACCGGCACTTATCTCCACTTCCTGCAATGATACCCATAAACTATCTTCCTGTTCCTGACCCTGTGCTACCAAGGTCAAAAACAGGAAGATAAGAACCAGCCTATAAGCTTTCATCCAATATTATTTGTCGAGACGGCAAACCAAGTTTCTGTCTCCGTAAGCATCGTCAATCTTGCTGACCGTGGGCCAGTATTTGTCATCGTGAGGAATTGGGAAGGCAGCCTGCTGACGGGTGTAAGGTCTGTCCCAATTATCGGCGCATACCACGCTCATGGTGTGCGGAGCTTTCTTGATGACATTGTTTACACGGTCGGCCTTGCCGCTTTCGATATCAGCGATTTCCTGACGGATGGCGATCATGGCGTCGCAGAAGCGGTCTAACTCGCTCAGTGGCTCGCTTTCGGTAGGTTCCACCATCAAAGTACCATGTACCGGGAAAGCCACGGTAGGAGCGTGGAAACCATAGTCCATCAGACGTTTGGCGATATCACCCACCTGAACACCGGCATTTCTGTCGAATTCGTTGCAGTCAAGAATCATCTCATGAGCGCACATGCCATTAGTTCCTGTATACAGAATCTTGTAGTGACCCTGCAGACGGGCTTTGATATAGTTGGCATTCAAGATAGCGTATTTGGTTGCTTCGGTCAAGCCTTTGCCACCGCACATTTTGAGGTAAGCATAGGTGATGGGCAGGAGGTAAGCGCTGCCGTAAGGAGCGGAAGCCACCTGGCTGCCATGCTGACCACCGGTTTCAATGATGGCATGGTTAGGCAGAAAGTCCACCAGCTTTTCGCATACTGCGATAGGTCCTACGCCAGGGCCGCCACCGCCGTGAGGCATGGCAAAGGTCTTGTGCAGGTTGAGGTGGCACACATCTGCGCCCATGGTTCCCGGAGAGGTCAGACCCACCTGGGCATTCATGTTGGCACCATCCATGTATACCAAACCGCCATTGTCGTGAACAATCTTGATAATATCGAGGATAGCCTCTTCAAACACACCGTGAGTAGAAGGATAGGTTACCATGAGACAAGACAGTCTGTCTTTGTATTCCTCAGCCTTGGCGCGCAGATCTTCCACATCGATTTCGCCATGTTCTGTTGATTTCACTACCACAATCTGGTTACCAGCCTTGGCGGAAGAAGCCGGGTTGGTACCATGGGCAGAAGCGGGAATCAAGCATACATTACGATGGCCTTCACCACGGGAGATATGGTAATTTCTGATAACGGTCATACCGGCATACTCGCCAGCAGCACCAGAATTAGGTTGCAGTGAAACAGCTTTGAAGCCGGTAATAACGGCCAGCCACTGGCTAACCTCAGCGATCATTTCCAGATAACCCTCGGCCTGGTCGGCGGGAGCAAACGGATGGATATTGCACACATTGGCCCAGCTCAACGGCAGCATTTCAGCAGCTGCGTTCAGCTTCATGGTGCAGGATCCCAGCGGAATCATGGCTCTGTTCAGTGACAAATCCATGATTTCCAGTTTCTTCATATAACGCATCATTTCTGTTTCAGAATGATACTTGTTGAAGATTTCATGCTGCATGAAAGCGGATTTACGCTGCAGGCTTTCCGGGATATTCAATGCCGGGTTGGCGCACTGCTGGCAAACATATTCGTGGAATTCCTTGTGAGCGGCCTCGGCCAACACTTTCAGTATCTCGTTCACATCTTCTAACAGAACGGTTTCATCCAGAGCGATGGTGAAGCAACATTCGCACCAGTAATGGAAGTTGATCTTATGCTCCAATGCCACCTTCTCCACATCTGCGATGGTCACGCCTTCGGGCACTTCAAAGCAAAGTGTGTCAAAATACACCTTGTTATATTGTTTGAAACCATATTTAGCGGCTTCACGCTCCAGCACACCTGCCAGAACATTGATTTTGGTAGCTTTGCTCTTCAGACCTTCAGCACCATGCCACATGCCATAGAAACCGGCCATGATGGCGGTCAGGGCGCTGGCGGTACAAATGTTGGAAGTAGCTTTCTCGCGTTTGATGTGCTGCTCACGGGTTTGCAGCGCCATACGCACGGCGCGTTTGCCTTCGGCATCCACAGTGATACCGATGATACGGCCCGGCATCTGGCGTTTGAACACTTCCTGGCATGCGAAGAAACCAGCAGCGGGACTGCCGAAGCCCATTGGCTGGCCGAAACGCTGGGTGGATCCCATCACACAGTCAGCACCCCATTCTCCCGGAGGAGTCAGCAGGGTCAGTGCCAGCAGGTCGGTAGCCACACCCACGAAGATATTGTGAGCCTTAGCTTTCTTCACAAATTCAGTATAGTCATGAATAGCGCCATGCTGGTTCGGATACTGTACCATTGCGCCGAAATAAGTGTCGTCAAGTTCTATCTGGTCGGCCTTGCCGATGACTAATTCGATACCATGAGGAGCGGCGTTGGTCTTCATCACGCCAAGTGAATGCATGAAAACATCTTCTGAAACGAAATATTTTTTTACTTCGTTCTTCACCTGCTCGCGAGTACGGCTGTGGTAGAACATCAACATCATCTCGCCGGCGGCGGTAGCCTCGTCCAGCAGAGAAGCGTTAGCCAGCGGCATGGCTGTCAGGTCAGAAATCATGGTCTGGAAGTTCAGCAACGCCTCGATACGACCCTGAGAAATTTCGGCCTGGTAAGGAGTGTAAGCAGTGTACCAGCCTGGATTCTCGAAGATATTGCGCAAAATCACGGAAGGAATGCAAGTGTTGTAGTAGCCCATGCCAATGTAGGATTTGTATACCTTATTCTTGGCCATCAAGGCGTTGACTTCCTTCAGGTATTCGTATTCTGTCAAACCATCGGGCAGAGCCAGTGGTTCTTTCAAACGGATAGCGGCAGGTACCGTTTTCTCGATTAACTCGTCCATGGATTTTACACCAATGGTTTCCAACATCTTAGCGGTCTCAGCTTCGCTCGGACCGTTGTGTCTTCTAATGAATTCGTCTTTTATCATGCTGAATATTATTTGTTTGTGTTTAATAATTCTTTTAGGAAACAAGCTGCAAAGGTACAACTTTTTTCCATAATATGATATGAAATTCCATCTCTTGTCTCCGAAAAAATTTGCTTTTTTATTTATCCTTGTTTTTTGTTAAATTTCAAAACATGACAGATTATGAGGGATAAAAAAACAATTTTTGAAGTAAAAAATGCATAATTCAAACAATTAAAAATCAATATATTACGTGTTGAAATTTTAATCAATCACTTGTATTTTTGTACGATTAAATTTAGGACATCATGTTTTTCCGAAACTACCCTGTTCTGCGTTTGTTGATACCCTTTGCCTTAGGCATTGCAGGAGCTTATTGGTTACCACTTGAACTTTCAAAGACGCTTATTTTGTCGCTGATGATCGTCTGTTGGCTTGTTGCTTTGGCACTTCAGCATAAAAAGACCCTTACCACCACTCTTTTGTCCGGCATTTTCCTGCAGATTTTGTTCGTTCTTGCCGGCTTTTGCCTTACTTGTATCCACTTTCGGAACGACAATATGATTTCTTTCAGGAAAAACTTTGAAGAAAAACAAATTTTTATGGCCAAAATCATTGACCACCCTGTACCCAAAGCCAAAAGCTTAAAAGCCTTAGCGATTATAGAACAAAACACCGACAAACAAGCTATTGGCCAAAAGGCGGTATTGTATTTCGCCAAGGACAGTCTGCACCCACCCAACTATGGTGATGTGGTGCTTATTCATTCCAAAATATCAGAAATTGAAAACTCCAAAAATCCGTATGCTTTTGACTACAAAAAATACATGCAGAGACGGGGAATTTTCTATACGGCATACATACCCGCTTCGGGATGGCAAAAAATTGGACAATTCAAGAAGAATCTGCTTCGGGATAAAACTTATCGGATACAACATTATTTCTCCCAAATTTTTGCCGATGCCAGCATGAGCGGTGACGAATACAGCATCATCACTGCCATCCTGTTGGGCAACGACGAAACCATGGAACCGGAGCTGAAAGCCAGCTATGCCTCCGCCGGAGTGAGCCATATTCTTTGCGTTTCGGGTATGCATGTGGGCGTGATTTTCATGATACTGAATTTTCTTTTACAGCCTTTGGACTACTCCAAACAACTACGACTGCTAAAAGCCGTTCTTCTGATGATTTTTATTTGGTTATATGCTTGTATCACAGGACTTTCCCCATCGGTAACCCGTGCTGCCACCATGTTTTCTTTTGTCACCATCGGAAATATGATGAGGCGCAATACCAATATTTTTCACAGTCTGTTTGCTTCACTTTTTATACTACTGATTATCAATCCTTTATTAATTTTTGAAATTGGATTCCAATTGAGCTATGCAGCAGTATTCGGCATAGTAATTTTTCAGCAAAAATTGGTAGAATTATGGGAGCCCAAAAGCAAAATTATCAACTATTTTTGGAACCTCATTACAGTGTCGGTTGCCGCGCAATTGGCCACTTTTCCTTTGTCGGTTTACACATTTGGGCAATTCCCAAATTATTTTCTTTTGGCAAACCTTTCCGTTATTTCGTTATCATTTTTGGTGGTGGTCAGTGGGGTGTGTCTGCTGGCGGTGTCTTTTATTCCCATAGTATCCTCTTGGATAGCTTGGCTATTGACCCGTGAAATCAGGCTGATGAACTTTCTAATACAATCCATCGAGAAGCTGCCGGGATCAGTCACGGAAAACATTAGTATTTCTTGGGTACAAATGTTGTTGATTTATCTGTGTATCATTGCTTTCTATTTATTATTCTTGAAAAAGAAGAAATTATATTACTGGCTGGGGTTTTCATCTCTTTTGTGTTTAATTCTTTTCTTTGATTTTGACAAATATTATACACAACATATTGAAAATCAAACTATTTACAAACTGTCCAAAGGAATGGCGGTCAGTTTCAATTATCATGGCAAAGCCGTAATTTTCAGCGATTCTATCCGTGACAAAAAACATCCGGATTACGCTTTTTGCATCAAAAACCATGAGCGAAAAGAGCGGATTGAAAGTGTTATTATTTCTCTCGACAGCAATTATCAGAATGAATTTTTGCTGAAAGAAAAGGATTTTGTAGTTTTTGACGGAAAGACCTACCAGCTGATTCGCCGGAAACGTCGGCACTCCCCTACCAGCAACAAAATAGCCGTTGACGAGATGATTTTTCTGAAAGATTAATCCTTTTAAAAAATATTAACCGCTATTCAAGATTTTTTTGTATCTTTGTCGATTATTTAGGATTTTAACAAAAATAGACGCTTATGAAAAATATTGTAGTGGGAATTGACTTTTCCAAAAACTCGTATAACGCCATGAAGCATGCTGTGGCCATTTCGTTGAGAAACAAAGCCAAACTGCATTTGGCATGGGTAAAAACAGCTGCTATGAAAACCGATTTGGCAGTAAGCACCACCACCGACAATTACATGACAACCGTAAGGGAAAAACTGAACCAATGGGTGGAAGAATGCAAGACTGAAGCTCCTGAAAGTTCGGTGACCTCTATCATTTTGGAAGGCAAACCGGCAGTGGAATTGTGCAAATACGCCTCCAATCTTTCCAAAGCCATGATTGTGATGGGTACTCACGGTGTGTCTGGATTCGAGGAATTCTTTGTTGGCAGCAACGCCTTCAGAACCATCAACCTAACCACTGTTCCCGTGTTGATTTTGCGTGAAGGCATTGAAATCAACCGTGACCTGACAGACATTTTGGTTCCCATCGACACCAGCTTCGAAACCTTGCAGAAGATGAAAATCGCCATTGAATTTGCCAAAGACTTCAATGCCAAGATTTGTTTGTTAGGCATTATCAACCCTATCAACAATGACATCAAGCATGTGATTAACGTGCAGTTGAACCATGCCGCATCCATGTGCAAGAAAGCCAATGTAAGATATGACGTGCATACCCTGGATGTTCCTGCGGATTCCATTTCCGCATTATTGAATGCGGCTAAGAAAATGGATGTGAACCTGATGGTAATCATGCGTGAGGAAGAAAACGATCTATCTAGTGTATGGATGGGCAGCAACACCCGTCAGGTCGTCAACAACTCGCCTATGCCCTTGCTGATTGTACCTAACGTGAATCAATTTTTACTCAACAAATAATTTTCATCCGATATGAAAAAATTTTTCGTCATTATTGCGGCCCTGCTGTTCACGGCCGGTTTTCAGGCTATGGCCTGCACCAACTTCATTATCACCAAAGGTGCCAGTAAAGACGGCTCCGTTATGGTCTCTTATGCCGCTGACTCGCACACCCTGTACGGTGAGCTGTATTATCGTCCCGCCGCCGACTACCCTCTTGGCTCTGTCATGGACGTCATTGAATGGGACACTGGCAAACTGCTGGGACAAATTCCTCAGGTAAACCACACCTATTCTGTTGTTGGCAACATGAATGAGCACCAGCTGTGCATTGGTGAAACCACCTACGGCGGTCGTGAGGAACTGTGGCACACCCCTGGTATGATTGACTATGGTTCTTTGATTTACATCACTTTGCAGCGTGCCAAGAATGCCCGTGAGGCCATCAAGGTACTGAATTTCCTGATCGAGTCTTACGGCTATTGCAGCGAAGGAGAGTCTTTTTCTATCATCGACCCCAACGAAGCTTGGATTTTCGAAATCATTGGCAAGGGTCCAGAGATGAGAGATGCCAAGGGCAAGCTGGTCAAAGGCTGGTCCAATGGTGCTGTATGGGTAGCCCGCCGTATTCCCGACGGCTATATCAGCGGTCATGCCAACCAAGCCCGTATCACCACTTTCCCGCTGAGAGATGGAAAAACTTCCATCACGAATAAGGATATTGACAAGATGATTTTCAATCCTGAAATAGAGACCGTTTATGCTGCTGACGTCATTTCTTTCGCCAAGCTGAAAGGCTATTATGACCCGAAGGCTCCCGATGCCGAATTCAGCTTCTGCGACGCATACGCACCCATCGATTTTGAGGCTGCCCGTTTCTGCGAATCCCGTGTGTGGGCTGCTTTCTATCGCTGCAATCCTGAATTAATGGCCCAATACGAAGATTATGCCCGTGGTGACAATTTGAGCCACCGCTTTCCTTTGTGGATCAAACCTGTCCGGAAAGTTGACGTAACCGACGTGATGCAGCTGATGCGTGACCATTTTGAAGGCACTTCCATGGACATGACCCAGGATATCGGTGCCGGTCCTTTCGCATGCCCCTACCGTTGGCGCCCCATGACCTGGGAATACAAAGGCAAAGGATACATACACGAACGCGCCACTGCCACCCAGCAGACCGGCTTCTCGTTTGTGGCCCAGGCTCGTAGTTGGCTGCCCGACAAGTTCGGCGGTGTTTTCTGGTTCGGTGTTGACGATGCTGCCAGCAGCTGCTATATCCCCATGTTCTGCGGTATTACTGAAATTCCCGAGGCTGTGCGCGAAGGCAACGGCTCCATGGTAGATTACTCTTCCACTGCCGCCTACTGGATTTTCACCAAGGTAAGTCAGCTGGTCTATACCCGTTACAGCGACATGATCAAGCATGTGAACGAACAACAACACAAATACGAGGATGGTGCTGTCAAGAATATCCGCGAGATGGAAAAAGACATGGTGGAACTCTTCAAAAACGACCCCGCCAAGGCCCAGAAACGTATCAACGACATCTCCAACCGCTGCACCAAAGAAGTCTGCAACGCATGGAACAACTTGTTCGAATACTTATTGGTAAAATACAATGATGGCAACGTCAAAGTGGAAAAGAACGGCAAATTCGTCAAAACGGATACCAAAGTTCCTCAGTGCGAATCTCCCGAACATCCCAATTACCCTGAAAAATGGTACAAAATCATCGTTGACGATTGTGGAAAAAATATTCAACATAAATAATCTGCTACTAACCTAAAAATGGAAGAAAAAAGGGGTGATAAACCCAAAACACGCCAATTTGGAGCAAAAAGAGGCACCAGAAGTACCGCCAAAACGGAAAAACCAGCGCCAAGAACTCGCCGGAAAGCTTCCGATAAAGACTTCGAAGAAGAAAAGAGTGTAAAACGCTCTTTCCGCAAAAATACAAACACAACTGAAAAAGCTCCCCGTACCAAGAGGAGCTTTTCCAAGCCCAAAGAAGAAGGTGGAGAACGTCAGTTCACTGGCACACGGAAATTTAGTACCAAGCGGACAGAAAGACCCGCCTTCAAAGGCAAAGACGCAGAGACTTCTCCCCGCAAGAAACGCAGGGATGTGACCGCTGAGTCGGAGATTTTAAGCGAAATAGTTGCCCGCAGACAACGCGAAGGCCGCCCCTCTCCGCAAAAGCAAAAGGTCTTATCGCTGGCCGACAACGAAAACCAAGGCCTTGTGCGCTTGAACAAATATATTGCCAATGCAGGTATTTGCTCTCGACGCGAAGCCGACGTACTCATCACAACCGGCGCTATCAGTGTGAACGACGAGATCGTGACAGAATTGGGCTATAAAGTCCGCCCCACTGATGTGGTACGCTATGGTGACCATATCCTTCAGAATGAAAAACCGGTGTATTTGCTGCTGAACAAACCCAAAGACTATATCACGACCACCGACGACGAAAGAGGTCGCAAAAATGTGATGGATTTGGTACGAGGAGCATGCAAGGAACGCATCTACCCTGTCGGAAGGCTGGATAAAAACACTACGGGACTGTTGCTGTTCACCAATGATGGCGACATGACCAAAAAACTGACCCACCCCAAGCACGGCATTGAGAAAACCTATTCTGCAGAGTTGAACAAGAAATTCGCCAATATCGACATGTGCGCACTCCGCAATGGTATCGAACTGGAAGACGGTGTCATCATCCCCGATGAGGTGGAATACGTGGATGAGAGCAAAAAAGTTATCGGCATCACCATTCATTCGGGAAAAAACCGAATCGTCAGAAGAATATTCGAATTTCTCGGTTATGAAGTGGTGAAACTCGACCGTGTTGTATTCGCAGGCCTAACCAAAAAAGATCTGCCCCGTGGCACTTGGCGTTTCTTGACCCAAGCGGAAATCAATATCTTGAAAATGACTATAAAATAACTTGTTTTTGGCTATATTTCGTTATGAATAAAACACTTAACGCTCGACTATTCGTCGAAAAAAAAGCTGGTTTCCAAGTAGAAGCCCAGGACTTGCTGGACGACTTGAATCATAATTTAGAACTGAAAATCAATAAGTTAAGACTTATTGTCGTGTATGATATTTTCGGTATCGAAGAAGAATTGCTGGAGAAAGCCAAGAAGGCCGTCTTCTCAGAGCCCGTTACCGATGAGGTTTACACGGATTTTCCTTTGGACGGTTTGACCTATTTCGCCGTGGAATTCCTGCCGGGACAGTTCGACCAGCGGGCCGACAGTGCCATGCAGTGCCTCCAATTGATTGACCCAAAAACCAAAGCCACCATCCGCAGCGGCAAGCTCATCGTTATGGAAGGATCGCTTTCGGAACAAGATATAGTCAAGATCAAAAAGCACTGTATCAACGAAGTAGAGGCAAGAGAAAAAGACATGTCCATCCTGGACGACAGCGAGAATGTCACGGTGGCGGATGTGGAGATTTTCAACACTTTCAACGACATGAAAGCCGAAGAACTGGACGCTTTCAGACAGAAGCTTTCCTTGGCCATGTCTTTCGAGGATATCCTGCTCATTCAGAATTATTTCAAGAATGAAGAAAAGAGAAATCCCACGGAAACGGAAATCAAGATGCTGGACACCTACTGGAGCGATCACTGCCGACACACCACTTTCGAGACCCAGCTAGACAACATCACCTTCACTCCCAGCAGCTTCAATAGCCAGCTGCAAGAGGCTTTCTATCAATACATTCAGATTCGCAACAACGTGCATGGTGGCAGAAAGCCCATCACTTTGATGGACATGGCCACCATCTGCGGCAAGAACGAGCGCAAACTCGGCAACCTCGACGATATGGAAGTGTCGGAGGAAAACAACGCCTGCAGTGTGTTCGTGGATGTGGATGTGGACGGAAAAATCGAAAAATGGTTGCTGATGTTCAAAAACGAAACGCACAACCATCCTACTGAAATCGAGCCTTTCGGCGGGGCAGCCACATGCGTAGGCGGTGCTATCCGCGACCCTCTGAGCGGCAGAAGCTATGTGTACCAAGCCATGCGTGTCACTGGGGCAGGCAATATCAACGAGCCGGTTAGCCAAACCATGGAAGGCAAGTTGCCACAGCGGGTTATCTCCAAGAGCGCTGCGGCAGGTTATTCCTCCTACGGCAATCAGATAGGCTTGGCCACCACCCATGTACGCGAAATTTACCACGAAGGTTACAAAGCCAAACGCTTGGAAATCGGCGCAGTAGTAGGCGCAGTTCCCGCTGACGGCGTAAGACGCGAGCAACCTCAACCCGGCGACATCATCATCATGTTCGGCGGACGTACCGGCCGTGACGGTATCGGAGGTGCAACAGGATCTTCCAAAGAACATACTGAAGCTTCCTTGGAAGTTTGCGCTGCCGAGGTACAAAAGGGTAATGCGCCCGAAGAACGCAAAATACAACACCTGTTCCGCAAACCTGAAGTCACCCGTTTGATCAAGAAATCCAACGACTTTGGCGCAGGCGGTGTGAGCGTGGCCATCGGCGAGTTGGCCGACGGACTGCTCATCAATCTGGATGCTGTGAAGACCAAATACAAAGGCTTGAACGGCACCGAGTTAGCTATCAGCGAATCACAAGAGCGTATGAGCGTGGTGGTGGATCCGAAAGATGTGGACCAGTTCTTCGAATACTGCCGCCAAGAAAATATTGAGGCTACTATCATTGCCAAAGTCACTGACAATAACAGACTTACTATTCAATGGAGAGGCAAGAACATTGTGGACTTGTCCCGTGATTTCATCAATACCAACGGCTATCGCCAGCGCACGGACGTAGTGATTCCCAAGATTGAAGGCGAATTCCCGATGAGAGTTCCGGAGGCAAGCGCCAACCAGGCCATTACCACTGAAAATGTGGCCAAACACTTGGCTTCCCCCAACGTGGCCTCGCAAAAAGGTTTGATAGAGATGTTCGACTCCACCATCGGCGCCTCCACGGTGTTGATGCCTTTCGGTGGCAAGCATCAGCTGACGGAAAGCCAGGCCGGCGTGCAAAAACTTCCCGTGCTGCATGGCCATACCAACACCGCTAGCATCCTGGCCTTCGGTTATAATCCCTATATTGCCTCATTTTCGCCCTTCCACGGGGCGATTTACGCCATCCTGGAATCCATGGCCAAGATTGTGGCTGTGGGCGGCGATTACAAGAAAATCCGCTTTACTTTCCAAGAATACTTCGAGAAATTAGGCAAGGACACGACCAAATGGGGCAAGCCTTTCGCTGCCCTCTTGGGTGCGGTTTACATGCAAAACGCTTTCCATCTGCCCTCTATTGGCGGCAAGGACTCCATGAGCGGTACTTTCAAGAAACTGAATGTGCCTCCGACCTTGGTGTCTTTCGGTATCGTCACCGAAAAAGCCGACAAGGTGATTTCTCCTGAATTCAAGCAAAAAGGAAATCATATTTATCTCATCCATAATGTGATAGACGACAATCACAGACCGAACATCGAACGGGTGAAACAGATTTTCGACTTTGTGCATGAACAGATTCATGCCGGTAAAATCATCTCTTGCTACACCCTGCAATTCGGTGGTATCATTGAGGCTCTTTGCAAGATGAGCTTCGGTAACGACTTGGGCTTTGACATCCATACCAATCTGCCCGTATTCGACTACGGTTACGGCAGTTTCGTAGTGGAGACTAACGAAAAACTGGATTTCGAATACGCTGTTGAATTGGGCTGTGTAAGCGACAAATTCATCATTAACGGCGCAGAAATTGACAAGGCGAAATGCTTGGCGGCATGGCGTGGCACCTACGATGCCATCTATCCCGAGGTGAAAATCAACAGCGAGAGCATGCCCAAGGTGGAAGCCCAGAATGCCAAGGTGATGCGTCGTGAGCTGCATCCGCCCAAAACCGACAAGGTGAAAGTGATCATTCCCGTATTTCCGGGCAGCAACTGCGATTACGACACCGCCAAGGCCTTCAAAGACGCTGGCGCAGAACCCGAAATCTTTGTCTTCCGCAACCTGAACGAGATTGAAATCAACAACTCTATCAATGAGTTAGCACAAAAGATTGACAATGCTCACATTTTGGCATTGTGCGGTGGTTTCAGCTCCGGTGACGAGCCCGACGGCAGCGGCAAGTTCATTGCCAATGTGCTGAACAACGAAAAAGTCAAGGCCGCCATCGAAAAACTGATGGATCGTGACTGCCTGATTTTAGGTATTTGCAACGGTTTCCAGGCATTGGTGAAATCAGGACTGCTGCCATACGGCAAAATCGGCCAGGTGACGGCAGACTCTCCCACCCTGTACCGAAACGACATCAACCGCCACTTGTCGCACATCACCAAGACGGTGGTGGCTTCCAACCATTCACCCTGGCTCAGCTCCTTCAAAGAAGGCGAGGTTCACCGTGTGGCCATCAGCCATGGCGAAGGCAAGTTTGTGGTGTCGGAAAAGATGGCGCAGGACTTGTTCGCCAACGGCCAAGTTGCCTTCCAATACTGTGATTTCAAAGGACATGCCAGCATGAACAAGTACGACAATCCCAATGGCTCCAGCTATGCAATCGAGGGTATCGTGTCCAACTGTGGACGCATCCTCGGTAAGATGGGACACAGCGAACGCAAGGGCGAGAACCTGTACAAGAACATCCCCGGCAACAAGACGCAGGACATTTTCAGCAATGCGGTGAAATACTTTTTGAATTAGCAAATTAGTTAATTAGTTAATGTGCTAATGAATTAAGGAGGGGGAGTCTCGCACTGCGTGCTCAAGGGGAGTGAACTTCGTCCATAGGGGAGTCTCGGGCTGCGCCCTCGAGGGGAGTTTTGCTATGCTCAAGGGAAGATGTTAATGTGCTAATTAAATTAAGAACTAAGAATTAAGAGTTAAGAATGTTGATTTTGCTCTTAGTTCTTAGTTTTTAGTTCTTAATTTTCTGTCCCATGTAACCTAATTATACTCCATCCAGAATATTAAGGATTACCGTGCTTTTGCCAACGTGGGCACGGTTGCGGTAGTTGCTGAGGCAGATGAACAATAGGTTGTCGGAGGGGCGGTAAACCATGATATGGTGAAAACCATGCCACAAGCCGCCGTGATACACCAGTTTGCCATAATAGGGATTCTCCTCAAGGTGGAAACCATAACCGTACAACTCCGACGGGGCTGCGCCTGTGATGAGTTTGTTTTGTGTTGAAGAGGCCTTCTCCACCCATTCTTTCGGAATTACTGAATACTCATTAAAAAGGGCGATTTTCCATTTCATCAGCGACTCGGGACATGAATACAAACCCTTATCACCAAAAGTTCCGTCCAACGGCTCTATGGCCACTTCCTCGCCTGATTTCAGGTGTCCCCGTGGGAAAAAAATATCCTTGTGCTCGTTTTTCTGCGTCACATAAAAAGTGTTATCCATGCCTATCGGCTTGAAAATGCTGTCCTCCATAAATTTCTCGAACTTCACGCCCGACACCTTCGCCACAATATCCGCCAAAAGCAAATAGTTAGTGTTAGTGTATTTGTAGCGCATTCCCGGCTTGAAATATATCTTTTCGCGGCGAGAAAACACTTTTTGTATGGCCTGCTCGTTGGTGACAAAGCCCTCGGTGCCCCATATCTCTTCCGGAAAATCAAAATACTCGGGCAAACCTGAAGTGTGGCATAGCAAATGATGGATAGTAATCCCCGAATAGGGATTGTTCGAATAATATTTCGACAGATTGTCCGTCAATTGTATCTTGCCGGCAGCCACCAGCTTCAGAATAGCCACCGCCGTGAATTGTTTGGAGATGGAAGCCAGCTCGTAAGGAGTAGTGTGTGACAGCTGGTTTTCCGCCTTGCCCCGCGACGCCCTGAGCTGCGAAATGGTCATACCATTCAAGTCTTTGCCTTTTTGATAAAGACGGGCATAACCGTAAGTTTTCCGGGCCACCACCTTGTCATCCAAGGCAATCAGGATAGTGCCATTCAAGCTTTGGGCCATATTGTTGGCCAATTCCTGCAAAGCTACTACCTTTAGCTGAGGATTGGCATGGTCAAAAACAGCGTTTATTTCAGCCGTGGACAGCTCTTTCAGTTTTTTCGTCCCTTTGTTCGTTTTGACGCTTTGAGCCGCCAGAACAAGAGAAAACAAACAGAAAAGCAAACACAAGGAATACTTTTTCATCAACTAAAGATTAAACTGTTTTTTTATCTTATCCACATAATCGAGGCGTTCCCAACCGAAGAACACCACTTTTTTGAAATTCTTCTCCTTACCATCTACTATGCGGGTATAGGTATCCTTATTCTTATAGCCCACTTCCACTTCAGCTTCGTAGCAGTCGCGACCAAAATGTCCGTATGCAGCGGTTTTTTCGTAGATGGGATTTTTCAATTGGAAGCGTTCGATAATATCGTAGGGACGCATAGGGATGATTTCTTTGATTTTAGTGGCAATCTCGCCATCGCTCAAGTGTACTTTGGCGGTTCCATACGTATTCACAAACAGTCCTACTGGCTCGGCCACACCGATAGCGTACGCTACCTGTACCAGCACTTTGTCGCACAAGCCTGCTGCCACCATATTTTTGGCCACATGACGGGCAGCGTATGCGGCCGAACGATCCACCTTTGACGGGTCTTTTCCGGAAAAAGCTCCACCGCCATGAGCACCATGACCTCCGTATGTGTCCACAATAATCTTTCGTCCTGTTAAGCCAGTATCTCCATGGGGACCGCCAATGACAAACTTGCCAGTGGGGTTCACATAAAGTTTGTAATCATTTTTGAATAAAGATTTTACACTTTCAGGACAATCCTTGATAACGCGAGGCAGCAGAATATTTTCGATGTCTTTTTTGATTTGGTCCTGCATTGCTTTTTCTTCAGCGAAATCATCATGCTGGGTAGAAACCACAATGGTATCGATGCGTTCCGGTGTGCCGTCGTTAGCATACTGCAAAGTCACTTGCGACTTGGCATCTGGACGCAGATACGTCATTTGTTTGCCTTCTTTGCGGATAGCAGCCAATTCCTGTAAAATCATGTGGGACAACTCAATAGTGATGGGCATGTAATTCTGCATTTCGCGGCAGGCATAGCCAAACATCATACCCTGGTCGCCAGCACCTTGTTGTTCTTTTTCCTGTCGTTCTACGCCCTGGTTAATATCGGAAGACTGGCTGTGAATAGCCGAAATCACAGCACACGACTTGGCGTCGAACTGGTAATCACTTTTCGTGTAGCCGATTTTGTCAATAACTTTCCGGGCCACGTCATCAATGGATACGTAACCGTTTGTTTTAACCTCACCTGCGCAAACCACCAAGCCGGTAGTTACCAATGTTTCGCAAGCCACTTTTGATTCCGGATCCTGGGCAAGGAAAGAATCAAGCAAAGCGTCTGAAATTTGATCACACACCTTGTCGGGGTGTCCTTCAGATACTGATTCAGATGTGAATAGATAGCTCATAATAAAAATTTATGGGTTAATAATAAAATTAAACGAAAATTGTGGGGAAATGTGATGGTTTAGCATTTTTTTCCGTGGTTGCAATCATGACAAATCCTTCCACAAATTTTCGTCGGCAAAAATACAATTTTTTTTAATTAGCAAATTAGTAAATGCGGAAATTAGTTAACGGGGGAATGTGAATAGTTAAATGTGCTAATGTTTTTTTTCGTGAAGACGGAGAGACGTTCACTGCGTTCACTCGGGAAGTCACTCACTGCGTTCGTTCGAGGAGACGCTCGCTTTGCTCGCTCGGTTATACGATTTTCCTCTCCCCGTCTCCCCGTCTCCCCGAATGCACGTTGTGCATGTCTTACCGAGTACACGAAGTGTACGTCTAACCGTTCAACCGAATGCACTTCGTGCATGACTTACCTTCTCGACGAATTAGTATTGAGTATCAGTGTGTTACAAAAATTATCGCTTCTAAGCCACAATTTTTGATTTTTTGAGTTGGGCATCATTTTTTTAAAGAAAATGCCTGAAATCGAATTTTAATATATAAATATTTGATTTTCAAATATTTACAAAACTCTGCCTCTGTAACCTGACCCCTATAACCTGTAACCTGTTTTTTTATCTCAAATAAATCATCAGGGCAGCGATGTCGGAGGGACTGACACCGCTGATGCGGGAAGCTTGTCCCAAATTGTCCGGTTTCACCCGTGACAATTTCTCTCGGGCTTCCAAAGACAGTGATGGGAAATTTTTGTAATCGAAATCCGATGAGATTTTGATATTATCCAAATTGGATAATTTATCAGCCATCTCTTTTTCCTTTTCTATATAGTTGGCATATTTGATTCTGATTTCCGCATTTTCTTGTTCTTGTTCTGTGATATAATTCTCTTCTGCAAAAGCAGCAATTCGCTCGCAGCAGTTTTTCAACCTACTCAATTCAACCTGCGGACGCAACAATAAACTTGCATACTTAGTCCTCTGGGTCAAGGGAGAGGTCTCTACTTTTTCCAAATATTCATTCACCTCCGCTGGCTTGGCATGATGCTCCGAAAGGAAATCCACCATAAGCTGCTGGTGCTCGTATTTTGTCTGCATCTTTGCATATTGCTCGTCATCAATCAAGCCCAACTGATGACCTATCGGGGTCAGTCTTTCGTCGGCATTATCCTGTCGGAGCAGAATACGATATTCCGCTCTGGAAGTGAACATACGATATGGATCTTCCACTCCTTTGGTCACCAAGTCATCAATCAGTACTCCGATATAAGCCTGCGAGCGACCCAATACCAGGGGCTCTTTTCCGTGCAGTGAGAGGTGGGCATTAATTCCTGCCATCAATCCTTGGCAAGCCGCCTCCTCATAACCTGTGGTACCATTCACTTGGCCTGCCAGATACAAATTATCCAGCAGTTTTGACTCCAAGGAGAACTTTAGCTGAGTGGGATCGAAGAAATCATATTCAATAGCATAGCCTGGCCTGAACACCTTGGCCCGATCCAATCCCGGTATCAAGTGCATGGCTTTGATTTGCACTTCCTCTGGCAAGGAAGAGGAAAAACCATTCAGATAATACTCATTGGTATTTCGTCCTTCTGGTTCCAAAAAGAGTTGATGGCGGTCTCGTTCTGAAAAACGGTTGATCTTATCCTCAATTGAGGGACAATATCTAGGACCCACGCCCTGGATTCTGCCCTGGAACATCGGAGATGCGTCGAAGCCTGTTCGCAGAATGTCATGCACCTGAGGATTGGTATAGGTAATCCAGCAGCTCATCTGCTGTTCAACAGGCAAGGTATCGCTGAAGGAAAACTTGTCGGGGTTCTCATCGCCTTTTTGCTCTTCCATTTTGGAGAAGTCCACCGTGCGCTTATCGATACGGACCGGGGTACCTGTTTTCAGTTTTTTGACCGTCAGACCGAAATCCTTCAGCTTATCGGAAAGGTAAAGTGAATTGCTCTCTCCCATTCTGCCGCCAGCAAAATTCACCTCTCCGATATGGATTCTTCCATTAAGGAAGGTACCGTTGGTCAGGATAATTTTGTCTCCGAAAATGGTATTTCCCTGCTGGGTTTTTACCCCCACCACCTTGTTTTGTTCAATAATTATATCGTTGACGGTGTCCTGACGCAGTTCCAAATTAGGCTGTATTTCGAGCACCTGCTTCCACATGGAGGAGAAAAGATACTTGTCGTTTTGGGTTCGGGGGCTCCACATGGCTGGACCTTTGGAACGGTTCAGCATCCGGAATTGAATGGTGGAACGGTCTGCCACGATACCCGAAAAACCTCCCAGGGCATCAATTTCCTTCACGATTTGTCCCTTGGCAATACCTCCCATAGCCGGGTTACATGACATCTGAGCAACCAATCCAAGATGCATTGTTATCAGCAAAGTTCTGCTTCCCATGCGTGCTGCCGCCACTGCCGCCTCGCATCCTGCATGGCCTGCACCCACCACAATTATATCAAATTTTTCGTTGTTTTCCACGTGGAACATTAATGTATAGTTCTGATTATCTTTATTTTAACTTTTTATACAAGCTTATTGCCCCCTCTTCCTGATGCCTCATTTCCGCTGCTTCTTTTTCACTCTTATCCTTATATCCGCACAGGTGCAACACCCCATGTGCCACCACCCTTAAGAACTCGTCCTGGGGCAAAATTTGCATTTCTGAAGCGTTGTCCCTCACCCGCTGCTCGCTAATATAAATCTCTCCCGATACCAACCCAGCAGCACCATAATCAAACGTGATAATATCCGTATAGGTGTCATGCTGGAGGAACTGTAGGTTCACTTTAAGCAATTCTTCATCATCACAAAAGAAATAGCTGATATCACCAGGAACAAAACCATGCTGACGGATCAATTCTTTCAGCCAAGGTTTAAGGAGCGGCTGTTCGGATTGTAATTCTGATGGTAAATTATTGAATATTATCATGTTATATTTTTTTTACCCCAGATTACGATACGCTCATCTGAGGTTATTAAAATTTTGCCTCTTCAAGGCACTGTATGTGTATACTTATATCTTGATGAGCTTTTTCTTCACTGTATTACCTTCAATATCAGTTATTTGAATAAAATATAGTCCTGTGCTAAACGCAGAAAGGATAATTCTTTCATTCAAAGTATTCATACTGGTTTTTGTCCATAGCAATCTGCCATCCTCTGCGGAGATTTTAATTTCAGAAATAAAAATGTTGGATTGTATGTCAACATATTCACCCGCTGGATTAGGATAAAGCTTATATTGTTGTTCTTCAACTGAAGTTATCCCAGTTTCCGGAGTTGTAGGAGGTTCAACAAACCATTTGGCCAAGGAATCATACACCACCCTTGAGGAGGCAATTCTTATACTTTCTGCTTGAGATTCGGCAATACCTGGGTTATAGCTTATATTTCTCGGATTTTTGCGAAACAGTACCGAATAAAAGGAGCAGGCCGCCGCATAACTGCCAGCCAATGAGGGGTGACTACCATCGGAAGAATACAATTCTATTTCCGGATGATGATCACGCAGATAATGCCACAAAGCTCCCACAGGAGATACCTCTGCTTCAAAATCCTCGGCCATGGTCATGTAACGTAAATACAGCAGGCTGTCCATACCTTCATAGGTACATAAAGGAGGAAAATTGTTACAATTACTCTGGTCTCCATTCTTTCGTCCCCATGTCATATAAAAAACAACCTTGGCCTCTGGATTATACTGAGCCACCATTTCGCATAATTGCCGGGCGTACGGATAGGTTTCTGCGTAAAACTGTCCATCAGGAAAAGACGGTTCCTGACTCTGTCCCTGCAAGACCACATAATCCCATCCACCTTGTTGAATCAAGGATGTTGTAGAGGAATTATTGAAGTGATTATTGAACGTGCTACCTCCTGGCAAATTGGACGAAAACATCAAGGTATCCCCCTCTGAGGCGGCTATGGAAGCAATCAATTGGGGCAGATTATTGACACTCGTGTAACTATTACCAATGAACAAAACCTTATACCCGTCAGCCCATACACTACCTATCCATAACAGCAAAAAAAACAATGAAAAAATACTCTTTTTACTCATCTTTTATAAAGCACTTATTTCTAATTTTTTCCGCCCGCGTTCCACGTGAAAAATTATTATCCCTCATCAGTCGATATGGTAGAAATAGTTATTGACCTTCTCCTTATAGTAGTAATTCAGATTCACCGGAACGGTCTTCAACATCTCTTGCTGCGACTGTTTGGTCTTGTCCAAATTCCAATCCTTCGGGGGATTGCTATTCAATACATCTCTTCCTTCCGTGGATTCCCGTTTCTTTTCCTGGTCCTGCTTTCTGTCGGCTTTTTCACTCTCCAGCAACCTGGTTTCAATATTTTTTTGGCGGATAATGGTCTGATCGGTAAGTTGTCTGTTTACCAATTCTTTTTCCGTTTTCTGCATCTCCTCTATCAACTTGTCCAACTCCTTGTCCCCTACTCCATTTTCCGATTTCAACTGATTCTGATAATCTTGCATCATCTTACGGATAGCTTCTTGCTGGGCTGCCATTTTGGCAAATTGCTCGCTCATTTGTTGCTGTCCCGTCTGTCCCTGCTGCTGTTTACCTTGTTGTTCCATGGAACGCTTCATGGCTTCCATTTGGCGGTTTAGCTGCTGCTGCAATTCCTTGGCACGCGTTTTCTTGCTTTTTCCCTTGCCACCAGGCTTGTTGCAAGAGCCATTGCCGGCTTTCTTGCATTTGGACTTGCATTCACTTTGTTTTTGCTTCATTTCCTGCATTGACTCGGCCAACATCAGCGACAAATTGTTCATGGATGTTAACGCAAACTGCTGGTCTTGGGCAGCTTTTTTGGAATTTCTGCTATCCAAGGACACATTGACCGATCCAATATAATTGTTGATTTTGCCAACTTCCTTGGTGATAAACGGTTTTACTGACATTTGACGGCGAGCTAAGGCCAGAAGAGAATCCTCTACCGCAGACATATTGTCTTTAATTGCATGTTGTTGGGACATAAAGTTTGTAAAATAAGAAGACCTTGCAGAGGCCTTCTGTACTTGCTTCATTACATCTTCCTGATCGAAAGACAGCTGGACCAAATTATCCAAAATCTGGCGCAAAACCGCAATATCCTCAGTGATTTCCTCCAACTCGCTCTCATTCATATCCTGCTCCAGCTTGTCGGCCATCTCTTCCATTTTCTCAGCTGCAGATTTCTGGCTTCCACTGGCTTTCTGGCGGTTGTTCTTCTCCAACTGCTGCTTGGCATCGTTCAAATCCTGTTCCAGCGCCTGTTGCAACGAATCAGTGTTGCTGAGTTTGTTGGGTTGTTCCAGCTCTTGATTCAAATTCTTAATATCCTTCAAATCCTGTTTCAACTCATCATATCGCTTTTGGATTTCTTGTTGCTGTTTCATCAAATCTTCCTTGCCAATCTCCTTTTTCTGGGTTTGCAGCGACAAATTCTTCTCATCCTGAGACAATTGACGGGTTTTCTCCAAAAATTCGTTCACCTTCTTCTCCATCTCCAATTCTTTGAACAATTGCAGCTGCTGGTCCAATGTCTGATTGATATCCTTGGCATCCATCTTCATCTTGTCGATGGAGTTTTGCATCTGATCTTTGTTCATATTCTCCATCATCTGGCGAATCTGATCCAGCATATTCTTCATTTCATCCGACAAGAGTTCATCCATGCGTTGTTCCAACTCCTGTTGTTTTTTCAGGATATCCTCATTGTAGTTTTTATACTGATTTTCTACCTGATTATTAATACTTTGCTGTTTTTTCAACTCATTGACCTGATTTTTCAATTCATTGAATTTATTGAGCAGCTCCTCCATTTTCTTCTTTTCTTGCCACGATGGGTTGTTGGTTTCCTTCAACTGACGGTTCAGCTTCTCAATATCCTTCATGATCTGGGCGGTTTCCTTCATTATATTGTCCATGTCATTCTTCGCCTGAACACTGCTTCTCTCAATATCCTTATCAATTTCTTCCTGGGTTTTTACCTTATAGTCAAACTGACCGGTTTTGGACATCTTGCTGCCATTCACCCCGTCATTGTCATACACTTCGAAATGATAATCCATGGAATATCCTGGACTTAATTCAAACATGGCAGCCTCAAAGGAATAGTAAAAATCTTGTATTACAGCGTTTTTTTCTATTTGGATGGGTACTTTTATGTCTTTCTGTATTAACTGCCCTTTATCGTCAAATTTTGAATACACAAAGTACAGATTTGAAAAACCATAGTCATCTTTGATATTGCCCTTGAAATAATAACGGTCAATAAAGAATGAATCCGCTTTGCTCTCTACATAAATTTCTGGATATAAGTCTTTTACAACGGAAATAGAATGATTAAGCGTATCTTTTGAGGTATAATATTTATTTTTGTTGACTATAGAATAATCAAATGAGGCTTTCGCCATCAAACTTGTTGTGAAATTGTCATTTTCAGAGCTCAAATCCATTTCCTGATCCTGATAGAAGAACTGGATATGATCTGTATTTTTGGTATAAAACTGCCAGCTGATACGGGTTCCCTCTGGCACGGACGCGCTACCCACATTTTCCAGCACCTCTTCGTTCTTATTCAAATAAGAAGGATATTTCAAATGCATGGCAAAACCGATAGTTACAGGCTTTGGCAACACCTCAATGGTAAAAGTTTGAGAAGATACTTCATCTGTATATAATTGAAAATCTGTATTTTGTCTTAAATTAGTGAAAGTATAAGAAAACTCTGAATTGCTCTCTTTCACACATTTGTAATTCTTTTTATTATAAGCAACATACAGTTCATTTGGCAATTCATCGCCTTCAATTTTCATCTTGATAGAAAAATCATCATTCTGAAAAGTGGTAAGCTTATCTTGCAGCAACACAATAGAATAAGGTGCTGGTTTCTCATATTCCTGGCTATAGTTGACGATTCGTTTTGTCGGTTCGGTAATCACCTCGCTTTTAATAGAAAAAATCAATACGAAAATCAGCACAGGGATCACTGCCCATTTCAGATAGCGCGTAGTATTCTCGAAACGGATAGCTTTTACAAAAGGAAAAGGTTTTAACTGATCGGTTTTGGTCTGAATAGCGGTTTTCAACAACTCATAGCTTTGATAATCGCCCTGTTCCATTTGATCTTGCAATTGCAAGACATTCAATAATTTATCATCTATTTCAGGAAAATAATCGCCTACTATTCTTGCAATCTGGTCTCTTGACAGCTGTCGGCCGAGGCCTAAATACTTGAAAAAAGGAATAATGACAAAGAAAAACAAAAGCAATAAAAACACGCCTAAATAAGAGAAAAAAAGCACTTTTCTCACCAAAGGTGTAAAATAGGAGAAATATTCCAACAGAACATAAATCAAAAAGGCCAGAATAGACACAAAAAGAAAAATAAGGGCCCCTTTATATAATTTGTTCAGCTGATATTTTCTGCCAAATTCCTTTATCTTGCTTATCAGCTCAGTATTAATTTCTTGCATTTTCTTCCTCTTTAGTATTGGTCAGGTTGAAAAAATCATCCTGCTGTGCCATGTAATAATTCAACAACTTCTTATTATTGTTATACATTTTCTTGACAAAGAAATAACGTCTGATTTTGCCATTTAGTTTATTCAACTTCACACGTTTATTCATATTTTTTCCGAAATCACGCCAATTATCGTCATGATCGTTATTGGCCACTGTCTCCATTTCAGAAACCAGAAGATTCATAAAAGGAATCAAAACCGGACAAACTTTGTCACAATTTCCGCACAAAGTTGTATTTACAAAAATGTCGGAATTTTTCCTGTTACTTGAAAAGGCGTTATTTTTTACCAAGTCAATTGGGGCATATTTATGGTTGATTTTGAATACAGGACAAACCTTTTTGCAATTGCCACAATTGATGCAGTATAACGTCTCGCGCAACTTTGCATTGTTCAGAATCTCTGTGATACCATTATCATACAAAAGAACAGTAATATTCACTTTTTGAGTAGAATAAGTATCGGACTGATCAAACTGATAATTATTGGATATAATTTTATTGAAAGGTTGGGAAATAATATCCACAGCCTGCTGATTACCATAAACCTGTTCTCTGTCGTACAAGGACAAAATGATACCCAAATCCGAACTTTTTACAATCAGGTTATTGATATTCAGAATAAAAATTACATGATCAACCTTATTGAAACAATTTTTGCAATGATGATTGAAAACCACCACAGAACCTGTATCCACCAAACCGAAATTGGCATTGGTAATTAAGAAATCAGAAGATTCTATATTATTTTCAAGATCTTCTACCGCAATTGTTTTGATAAGATTGTTAGTATTGGTCAAATCCTCTGGTATTACCGGCAAATCAAAACAAACCTTATTAAAATGTGTTTTAGGCATAGCGGATTTTATATAATCCGTCAATTCATCCTCATTTGAAATCCACTTCACTTCCATGCCATTTGTTGAAAGTTTATTTTCAAAAGCTAACAAACTATTATCCATATTCTCGATGTAAGAATATCTGATAAAATTCGCTCTCTTATTGATAGAAGTATTCATGACGAAAGTACAATTTAATGAATATCAATTTTTTCCACTCTGCGCTGGTGTCTTCCACCTTCAAAATGGGTTGAAAAAAAAGTTTTCACCACATCAAAAGCATCTTCTTCTGTAATAAAACGAGCAGGAAGGACCAAGATATTGGCATTATTATGCTGACGAGCCAATGCAGCTATTTCAGGTTTCCAACACAAAGCCGCTCTAATACCTGCATGTTTATTGGCCGTCATTCCTATTCCATTGCCCGTACCGCATATCAAAATGCCATACTCGTGTTTTCCACTTGAAACATCTTCTGCCACAGGATGGGCAAAATCAGGATAATCAACACTATCTGCAGAAAATGGACCATAATTTTCAAATTCGAAATTATCTTTGAAATGAGATATAATTTTCTCTTTTAAATCATAACCGGCATGATCTGATGCTATAATAATTTTCATTTTTTGCAGTTTTATTCTATGATTGCAAAAATACAAATTAGTTGCGAGATGATAAATGATAAAAAAAACTTTTTTTTAACCATACATTATGATGTAAATAAAATGCTTAATTTGAGTAAATTAACCTATATTGTTAAAAAAAGTGTTCAAAACTGATATGAAAATGAACAAACATGTTGATTTTTTTCAATAATTCATCAAAAACAAAACTTATTATTTATTTATGAGCAAAAAAAAGAGGATTTCAACATCAATTTTGAACAAAATAACAGTCAAAAAAGAAAAAAAATTATCAACTTATAAGATTATTAGCGAAAAATTTAAAATATAGAAGAAGATTATCACACAATATATTAGCTTTTTTTTACTTGTTCATATCATGTTTATAAATCAAAATAAGTTCAGATGCAAATAAAAGCGCAGAAAAAAATAAACTTTACCAACAGCATTATATCTTTTCAAAATATCTTTTCTCTTTTTTTATTTTGATAAAAATGATATAAGCAAAATCACTAAATTTGCCACATGAAAAAATTAGCGCTTTTCATCTTATTTACATGTATACTTTTTGCCGGAAAAGCACAGCAAAGCAGCTTTAATGGCAAGGTTTACGATGGAATAAATTTTTATCCTATCGAAGGAGCAAATATATACAATGCCACCAGAAAAAATTTTGTTTTTTCTGACAAAGAAGGAAACTTTACCATAGCTTGTAGACTGCACGATACGTTGATCATATCAAAATCCATTTATCGTCAGCTTATTGTGGTGTTGGATGAGGAATTGATGAAGAAAAAAAATGAGGATTTTCTATTGTATTACAAAGCTATATTGTTGAAAGAAGTGAGTGTAATTTCTTTAAATCCTACATACGAAGGTTTTAAGAGAGATTTGGCAAAGATAGAGATTCCTGAAATATATCAGCGAATACCAGGGGTAGAATTAACAGAACTGGACAAAGCCAACGCAGAATATGACAAGGGACCAAATGTATTAAGAAACACCGCAATTGCTCATCCTATATCATTTTTGTATGAGACTTTCAGCAAAAAGGCGAAAATGAAAAGACTGTACAATGAAATGGTTCAATATGAAGATCGTCTGGATGAACTACCATTAAAATATAACAAGGAAATAGTGAAAGAATTGACAGGTTTGCCTGATGATGAGATATTGAGTTTTATGATGTATTGTCATTTCAGTTATTATGATTTGGTACGATGGACACCCATGCAGATTATCAATGCCATCAAGGACAAATACATCAATTATGAATACGAAAAGATGAAGCAGTAGGTGTAAAATGAAAGAATTTTTGAAAAAAAACTTCAATTTGTATCATCTGATTGGGATGATTCTGTTTACAGTTTTGGCTGTACTTTATTGGTATAAATCGGGACAATTTAGTGATAATATATTGAAAAACAATATTTTAATGATGACAATATGGGGATTATTGGTGGGTTATCTTACTGCTGATATGGTAAGTAATGCGATAAAAAGAAAAGATAATCAAGAATAAAAATAATTTTTGTTTGGGAATCCAAAAAAATGAGTATCTTTGCAATCCTCTTTTAAAGAGCATATAATTGTAATAATCAAAATTATACGAAATGAAAAATATTGAATGGAAAAATCTGGGTTTCGGTTATGTGAAGACCGATTACAATGTACGTTGCTATTTCAGAAACGGAGAATGGGGCAAATTGGAGATTTCATCCGATGAGTATATTCCCATGCACATGGCAGCTTCTTGCTTGCATTATGGTCAGGAAGCATTTGAAGGCATGAAAGCATTCAGAGGTAAAGACGGTAAAGTTCGTTTGTTCCGTTGGGACGAGAACTGGAAGAGATTGAATAGCTCTGCAGATACTATTATGCTGGCTCCCATTCCGAAGGAATTGTTTTTCCAGGCTATGGAAATGGTTATCAAATTAAATGTTGACTATATTCCGCCTTATGGAACAGAAGGTTCATTATATATTCGTCCCCTGTTGATTGGAACAGGAGCCACTGTTGGTGTAAAACCAGCCAATGAATATTTGTTCATTGTGTTTGTAACACCTGTTGGACCTTATTTCAAAGAAGGTTTCAAACCTACCAATATGCAGATTGCCCTGGATTATGACCGTGCCGCTCCACTGGGAACAGGTCATGTGAAAGTTGGTGGCAACTATGCTGCTTCTCTGCGTGCTGGTGAAAGAGCTCATGCCGAAGGTTTCAGTGCTTCTATTTTTGCTGATGCCAAGACCAAAACATACATTGATGAAGCTGGTCCCGCCAACTTCTTCGGTATCAAAGATGGCAAATATGTGACTCCGGATTCAGGATCTATCCTTCCATCTATCACCAACAAGAGCTTGACAACTATCGCCGCTGATTTGGGTCTGGTAGTAGAGAGAAGACATATCAAATTGGATGAAATTGGTACATTTGAAGAAGCAGGCGCTTGCGGTACAGCAGCTGTCATTTCTCCTATCCACATGATCCAAGATCGCGCCACTGGTAAGGAATATGTGATTGCAAAAGATGGCAAACCCGGTCCCTGGAGCACCAAGATGCGTGAGATTTTGATGGGTATCCAATATGGAGAAATTGAAGATAAATATGGTTGGTGTACTGTAATTGACTGTTAATCAGTATATTAACAATATTTAACAAAAATCTCCAAAGAAATAATTCTAAGTAATTGTAATTGAAGTATTTTTGCAGTCTCAAAAAAGAACATAAAAAAACAACCAATTAAAAAAAAAGAAAAATGAAAAAATTATTTGCTATCCTCGCAGTATCTGCATTCGTTTTCGCAGCTTGTGGTCAAAAAGCTGAAACTGAAGAACCCGTTGTAGAAGAAGCAGTAGTTGAAGAAGCTGTTGTTGAAGAACCCGTTGCAGAAGAACAGACAGCAGAAGTTGTTGAAGGTGAAGAAGCTCCTGCTGAAGAAGTAGTTGCTGAGTAATTTTTCAGTAAAACTAAGAAAAAAGACACTCCAAGAGTGTCTTTTTTTTTGCCCAAAAAATTCCCCTTCTTTTAGAAGGGGTGCCCGAAAGGCGGGGTAGTGGAAAAAAGAGTAGATAAAACAAGAAATATCATGGAAATACGTTTAATGACTCCGGAAGATTACGACGAAGTATATGCCTTATGGTATGGAACTCAGGGTATGCGTTTGCGCAGCGGTGATGACACGAAAGAAGGAATCACCAAATTTCTCGAAAAAAATCCCACATCCAACTTTGTTGCGGTGGAAAACGGAGAGATTATAGGGGTGATTATGTGTGGTATGGACGGTAGAAGAGCTTATATCTACCATACCACCGTAAAAGAGCCGCTTCGCGGCAAAGGAATTGGCAAAGCCCTGCTAAACAAAGTATACGAGGCCATTCGTGCCGCCGGCATTCGGAAAAACGGCTTGTTAGTCATCAAAGACAACGAGATTGGCAAGGGATTCTGGCGTTCCCAAGGCTGGGAAGAAAGGCATGATGTGCTGTACTACAGTATCAATATGTAATTCAATTAGCAAATTAGTTAATTAGCAAATGAAGTAGGGGGAGTTTCGCACTGCGTGCTCAAGGGGAGTGGACTTCGTCCATAGGGGAGTCTCACTTTGTTCGAGAGGAGAAGGGCATTCACCCCAATAATTATTCCATCAACTTCTTATAATGAATACGCTTGGGTCCTTCGTTGCCTAAGCGTTTCTTTTTGTTCTCCTCGTATTCGGTGTAGCTGCCTTCGAAGAAATATACCTGCGACTCGCCTTCAAAGGCCAGAATGTGGGTGCAGATGCGATCAAGGAACCAGCGATCGTGGGAAATAACCACCGCACAGCCGGCAAAGTCGTCCAAAGCCTCTTCCAAAGCCCGCAGGGTGTTCACGTCAATGTCATTGGTGGGCTCGTCCAACAAGAGCACATTGGCTTCCGATTTCAAAGTGAGTGCCAGGTGCAAACGGTTGCGCTCGCCACCCGATAACACGCCTGTTTTCTTGCTTTGGTCGGTGCCGCTGAAATTAAAGCGCGAAATATAGGCTCTGGAGTTGATTAAACGTCCGCCTAAAGTAATTTGTTCATTTCCTTCCGAAACCACCTCCCAGACCGTTTTTTCAGGGTCTATGGAGCTGTGTTGCTGGTCTACATACCCCAGCTTGACCGTATCACCTACCCTAAAACTGCCGCTATCAGGCTGCTCCAAGCCCATGATGAGGCGGAAGAGGGTGGTTTTGCCTGCACCATTGGGACCGATAACGCCCACAATGCCATTAGGCGGCAGGTTGAAGTTGAGGTTTTCGAAGAGCAATTTGTCGCCGTAAGCTTTCGAAACATTCTGGGCTTCGATTACCTGGTCGCCCAAGCGTGGACCATTGGGAATGAAAATCTGCAGTTTCTCCTCTTTTTCCTTCACATCCTCGTTCAGCAATTTGTCGTAGGCGTTCAAACGGGCTTTTCCCTTGGCTTGACGGGCTTTCGGGGCCATGCGCACCCATTCCAATTCGCGCTCTAAGGTTCTCCTGCGCTTGGACTCCTGTTTCTCTTCCATGGCGAGACGGTTGGTCTTCTGTTCCAGCCAAGAGGAATAGTTACCTTGCCAAGGAATACCTTCTCCGCGGTCCAGTTCGAGGATCCAGCCAGCCACATTGTCCAAGAAATAACGGTCATGGGTGACGGCAATAACGGTACCCTTATACTGCTGCAGGTGCATTTCGAGCCACTGTACAGACTCGGCATCCAAGTGGTTGGTAGGCTCGTCCAGAAGCAAGATATCGGGCTCTGACAACAGTAGGCGGCACAGGGCCACACGGCGGCGTTCGCCTCCCGATAGGTTTTGGATGGGGGTGTCACCTTCGGGGCAGCGCAGGGCGTCCATGGCGCGCTCCAGCTTGGAGTCCAGTTCCCAAGCGTCGTGCTGCTCGATGAGTTCGGTCAGCTCTCCCTGGCGCTCGATGAGTTTGTTCATCTCGTCGTCGCTCATGGGCTCCATGAACTTCATGTTCACCTCCTCATATTCTTTCAGGATATCCACCACTTCCTGCACACCTTTCATCACCTCTTCCTTCACGGTGAGATTGTCGTCGAGCTGGGGTTCCTGGGGCAGATAGCCCACAGAATAGCCAGGCGAGAAAACCACTTCGCCCTGGTAGGACTTGTCGAGGCCGGCGATGATTTTCAGCAAGGTGGACTTGCCCGCGCCATTCAATCCCAATACACCGATTTTCGCTCCGTAAAAGAACGAAAGGTAGATGTTTTTCAATACTTGTTTCTGGGGCGGGATAATCTTACTCACGCCCACCATGGAGAAGATGATTTTTTTGTCGTCGATAGCCATGTTTTTATTGTTTTATACGTGTATTCGCTCACTTCGTTCGCTCGAGGAGACACTCGCTGCGCTCGTTCGGTAAGACGCTCATTTCATTCGCTCGGGTAGTCGTTCGCTGCGCTCGTTCGGATATACGATTATAGCTTTCTCGTCTTCCCGTCTTCCCGAGTACACGTCAGTGTACGTCTCCTCGTCTCCCCGAATGCACGCAGTGCATGTCTTCCCGCTTCAGTTATTCA